>DATNFD010000130.1:0-6500 GCA_035606555.1 Occallatibacter sp. | reverse complement strand
CAAGCGCATTCGCAATGTGGTTAACATCGGGATCGGTGGCTCCGATCTTGGACCAGTCATGGCCTACGAGGCACTTCGAGCGTATACCGATCGCTCTATGACATTTCGCTTTGTTTCCAACGTCGACGGCACTGACTTTGTTGAGGCGGTGCACGATCTCGATCCTGCAGAAACGCTATTCATCGTCTCCTCGAAAACTTTCACAACGCTCGAAACGATGACCAATGCACACTCGGCCCGTGCCTGGTCCCTGGCAGGACTGGAAGGCGACGAGTCATCCGTCGCGAAACATTTTGTTGCTGTGTCGACGAACGCGAAGGAGGTGTCGAAGTTTGGGATCGACACCGCCAACATGTTCGAGTTCTGGGATTGGGTCGGTGGTCGCTATTCGATGGACTCGGCGATCGGGCTTTCAACGATGATCGCCACTGGCCCGGATAACTTTAACGATATGCTCTCCGGCTTTCACCAGATGGACGAGCATTTCCGTACGGCGCCACTCGAACACAACTTGCCGGTGCTGATGGGACTTCTAACCGTTTGGTACAACAACTTCTTTGGGTCGCAAACTGTCGCGGTGTTACCTTACGAGCAGTACTTAAAGCGCTTCCCGGCGTACCTTCAGCAATTGACGATGGAGAGCAACGGCAAGCACGTTACTCTCGACGGTACCGAGGTCTCATATCAAACGGGGCCCATTTATTGGGGCGAGCCTGGAACGAACGGGCAGCACTCGTTCTACCAGTTGATACATCAGGGAACCAAGCTTATCCCCTGCGACTTCATCGCCTTCGCGAAATCGCTAAATCCGTTGGGCCGTCATCACGACATGCTGCTGGCGAATGTCTTCGCTCAAACAGAAGCGTTAGCGTTCGGTAAGACAGCGGAACAGGTGAAGGCTGAGGGCACACCCGATTGGCTGGCGCCGCACCGAGTCTTCGAAGGCAACAGACCATCAAACACGATCCTTGCAGACAAGCTCACACCGGAAACGCTGGGTAAACTCGTGGCCCTTTACGAGCACTCCGTTTTTACCCAGGGCGTAATCTGGAATATCGACTCGTTCGACCAATGGGGCGTCGAGCTCGGCAAAGTGCTGGCCCAACGCATTATCCCGGAACTCGAGAGCGCGGCGGAGCCTGGGCTCAACCATGATAGTTCAACTAACAACCTGATTCGTCGCTATCGAAAAAATAAGGATGCGTCATGAACCAACAACAGTTTGACAAGATAAAAACGCATCCCGGATTCATTGCGGCATTGGACCAAAGCGGCGGAAGCACGCCTCACGCCCTGGCGGACTACGGAATTCCGGAAAGCGCCTGGTCCAATAATGCGGAGATGTTTGCGCTAGTGCACCAGATGCGCACGCGAATCATCACCAGCTCCAGCTTTACCGGCGAACGGATTATCGGCGCCATCCTGTTCGAGGACACGATGGACAGAGATATCGAAGGGCAGCCGAGCGCGGACTATCTCTGGCAGGTGAAAGGCATCGTGCCGTTTTTGAAAGTCGACAAAGGCGTGAGCGCAGAAAAAGACGGCGTGCAGTTGCTGAAGCCGATGCCCGACCTTGCCGCACTGCTCAAAAGGGCCAAAGCGAAACACATCTTCGGCACGAAGGCGCGATCGGTGATCAAGCAGGCCAACAGCGCTGGGATCAAGAACATCGTGACGCAGCAGTTCGATGTCGCACGAGAAATCATCGCTGCTGACCTCGTGCCGATCATTGAACCGGAAGTGGACATTCACTGCCCGGACAAGGCCGGCGCCGAGGAGTTACTCAAATCAGCAATCTTGGAGGCACTCGATAAACTGCGAGACGGCCAGTTGGTCATGCTCAAGCTCACGCTGCCCGAGCAAGACGATCTCTACGCTGAATTTGTCCGTCACCCAAAGGTTGTAAGAGTCGTTGCGTTGTCAGGCGGCTATACACAGAGTGAAGCCGACGAGCGTTTGCGGAGGAATCACGGCGTCGTGGCGAGCTTCTCGCGAGCTCTGCTCGCGGGGTTATCGGTGCACCAATCCGACGAGGACTTCGACGAAGTGCTCGAGACATCCATTCAGCGCATTTTCGAGGCGTCCAACACATGAAAGCGATTGCAGACATCAAGCTTGCTCCTTCGATTCTCGCAGCCGACTTTACCCGTCTTGGCGATCAAGTCGCGGAAGCGGAACGAGCTGGCGCTGATCGAATTCACGTCGACATCATGGATGGACATTTTGTGCCCAACATTTCGATGGGTGCGCCGGTGGTCCAGTCTTTAAGGAAGGTGACGAGCCTTCGTCTCGAAATACACATGATGATCACTGACCATCTGCATCGAACTGTGCAACGCGTAAAGTCCTTGCAGAAACAAGTGGGTGTAGCGATCAGTCCGGCAACCTCTGCCTTCGTGTTGGAAGAAATCCTGCCGGATCTGGACCAGGTCCTGGTGATGACGGTCAATCCCGGCTTCGGACATCAGCCTTTCATTTACACGACGCTGCCAAAGATAAAACGTGTGAGCCGGATGATCGGGCAGCTAAAACGAGGATGCGAATTAGAAGTTGACGGAGGAATTGATGAAGCAACGGCTCAGTTGACAGTTGAGGCGGGAGCAAACGTGCTCGTAGCCGGATCGTCGATCTTTGGTGCAAACGTGGGCGTGTGCGCTGCGATGCAGAGATTGCGTGGCGGATTAAGGTCCAACTTGGATCGGGTCAGTACAGGGAGCGGTAGCGACCTGGTCAGACCATGGAGTCAAGAACCCGGCACTGACCAGGTCGCTACCGCTCCCTGTACTGACCCGATCCAAGAACAACGATTTGATTTTACGAAGGAGCGATTATGCAGCTAGGAATGATAGGACTCGGCCGGATGGGCGCCGGCCATTTCGTGAAGATGGTCCATAACGGGATCGAGTACGGACTCATGGCTGCTTACGCGGAAGGACCATCAATACTGCGCTCCGCCAATGTTGGCAAACAGAAACATGGAATCGACGCCGAGACCACACCACTGCGCGATCCGGAGCATTATCAATACGATCTCAATTTGCCTGACATTGCAGAAGTCTGGCGTCGTGGCAGTGTGATCGCATCATGGTTACTGGATCTCACGGCAACGGCACTACACGACGATCTGCGGTTGTCGAAATTCGCTGGTCGTGTATCTGACTCCGGCGAAGGTCCCTGGACGATCAAGGCCGCGATCGATGAAGCAGTGCCGGTCCCGCTTCTCACCTCTGCTCTATTCGAGCGCTTCGAGTCACGCGGTGAAGCGGCATTTGCAGACAAACTCTTGTCCGCCATGCGGTATCAATTCGGTGGACACATGGAGAAGGCGGCCGAAAAGGCGTAAGTAGCTGAAGGAGATTTCATGACGAATTTACACTCAGACGCATTGGTTTTCTTCGGCGCCACCGGCGATCTTGCCTACAAGAAAATTTTTCCTGCGCTGCAAGGCATGATCAAGCGCGGACACCTGAATGTGCCGGTCATCGGTGTGGCCAAATCCGGCTGGAACCTGGAACAGTTTCGGGCGCGGGCTTATGACAGCCTGGAGAAGCACGGCGGTGTCGATCAAGCAGCTTTCGAGAAGCTGTGCGGGCTGCTGCGTTACGTTGACGGAGACTACCAGGAACCAGCGACGTTCGAGGCACTCCGGAAGGAAATGGGAGGAGCTGAGCGGCCGGCGCACTATCTCGCAATCCCACCGGTTCTCTTCGGGGCGGTCGTACAACAACTAGCGCAATCTGGCTGCGCAAACGGAGCCCGCATCATTGTCGAAAAACCTTTCGGACATGATGTTTCATCTGCACGGGAACTGAACCAGATCCTGCTTGGCGTTTTCGACGAGGCGAAGATCTTTCGCATTGATCACTATCTCGGAAAGCGACCTGTAAACAATCTGCTCGTCTTTCGCTTCGCCAACTCGTTCGTCGAGTCATTCTGGAATCGCAACTACATCGAGAGCGTACAGATCACGATGGCCGAAGATTTTGGCGTTCAGGGCCGAGGAGCTTTTTACGATAAGACCGGCGCTATTCGCGACGTAATTCAGAATCACCTGCTTCAGGTCATCTCGAATCTGGCGATGGAGTCGCCGGCCAGACTCGACAGCGAGTCTATTCGTGATGAAAAGGTAAAAGTGCTGAAAGCAATTCCGCCGATAGCGGAGAAGGATCTGGTCCGCGGTCAATTTCGTGGCTACCGCAAGGAGAGTGGAGTGGCGAACGACTCAGAGATGGAGACCTTTGCCGCACTGAAGCTCGAGATCAATTCCTGGCGCTGGAAAGGTGTTCCTTTTTACTTGCGAGCCGGAAAAAACTTACCAGTCACGTGCACCGAAATTGTGGGCCGGTTTCGCAAGCCTCCTTCACTAATCCCTGCCGAGGCGTTGAAAGAGAACCACCTGCGGATCCGTCTCAGTCCTGAAGCCATAATCGCCATGGGCATGATGGTCATGACTCCGGGTGAGGAGATGGGTGCAGAAACGATCGAGATGCTGGCGAGCCGTTCTCCGGGCGCAGGCTATATGGATGCTTACGAACGCGTCCTCGGCGCCGCGATGGAAGGAGACGCCACACTGTTCGCGCGAGAGGATTATGTCGAAGAGGCGTGGCGCATCGTGGACCCAGTGCTGAAAACGAGGACGCCCGTTTACGAGTACGAACCGAATACCTGGGGGCCACCCGAAGTGGAGCGAGTTGTGCCACCCGGGGGATGGAGCAATCCCAACGTTAACGGGCAATTAGTTGCCGTGGCTGCTTGAGAGAATGATTTGCAATGAAGCTTGAAGTACACAACGATGCAGAAGCGGCGGCGCAGGCGGCTGCGATCTTTGTCGCTGCCGAAGCCAGAGAAGCAATCGCAGCGCGTGGGAGATTCGTCATGGCGGTGAGCGGCGGGAAGACACCCTGGCTCATGCTTCGGGCTTTGGCCCATGAAGACGTTGCCTGGGAAGCAGTGCATCTCGCGCAAGTAGATGAGAGAGTTGCTCCCGCAGGAGACCCCGACCGAAACCTTACGCATCTGCTTGAATCGCTGCGAGGGATCGACGCGCTGAGATCGGATCACATTCATGCGATGCCAGTTGAAGATCCCAATCTGGAATCGGCAGCTTCGCAATATGCAGCAGTACTCAACCAGATTGCGGGCTCGCCGGCCGTGCTGGATCTTGTTCACCTGGGTTTGGGACCTGATGGACACACAGCATCGCTGGTGCCCGGGAGTCCAGTCCTGGACGTCGATGATGCGGACGTCGCACTCACAGGGGTTTATCAGGGAAGACGGCGGATGACATTGACATATCCCATTATCAACCGGGCCCGCCAGGTGTTGTGGCTCGTAACCGGCAAAGACAAAGCTGAAATAGTCGGCCGCCTTCGCGACGGAGATACTTCGATTCCGAGTGGAAGGATCGAGCAGGAGCACGCCTTGATGATCGCGGATCGGCTGGCGGCGGATATGGGTACAAAGAAGGAGTGAGAAATGCGTATCGGGATCGCCACCGATCATGGTGCTCATTTCGTTTTCTCATTGTTACAAAGAAGCTCCGACCGGTAACGCTGCGCGTGCTTCCGTCCCATCAGGAATGACCACCGCTCTTCCGGTCAGATGTCCGTGCTCGAAGTCCTCGTATGCCTGCTTTACCGCGCTCAGCGGATAGCGATCCTCGAGGCTCTTGATCCGACCGAGCGCGGCCATGTCGATGACTTCTTTTAACGCGACGCCCCCACCGTTCAAGCTCGTGACGAACTGCGCGCCCGGAGGCATCTTGAAGAAGTCGAATGGAATAGAGCCGCCGCCAGCGCCTACCATAACGAGGCGGCCTCGCCACGACAGGGCGGCAACTCCTTCGGCGAGCGTCGCGTTCACCCCCACGCAATCCAGAACGAATGCAGCACCGATCCCCCGCTCAGTTCGCGAATCTGTTCCGCGGCATGCGGGCCACTTATTACGACATCGTCCGCACCGTATTCCCGAGCCAGTTTCAATCTGCCCTCGTGTGAGTCGACGGCAACGACTCGCGCACCGGTCAGTTGCCGCAGGAATTGAACCGCATAAAGTCCCAATCCGCCGACGCCGATCACCACAGCTGTGCTGCCCGCCCAGATCCCGGAAAGCGATGACTTGATAGCAGAGTATGTCGTAAGACCAGCATCAGTAAGCGGCGCCGCGTCGATCGGATCGAGATCGCCAATCGGGACCAGGAACCTCGCTTCGGGAACGAGAACGTATGGCGCGTGTCCTCCATCGTAACCGACTCCAGGAGCACGAATGGCTTTCTGATAGAGGCAATGATTCTCTTCTCCGGAGCGGCACATATGACAGCGTCCGCAGCTAGCCCAGGACGGGTTGACGGCGACAGCTTCACCAATTTTGAACCCCTTAACTCCGGCTCCGATCTCTTCAACCCAACCGGCGATCTCATGCCCAAGCGTGAAGGGCGGTGGGTCGTCTTTCCAGTAGCTTTGTTCGCGACCTATGACTGTGAAATCGGTGTGGCAAAGTCC
>DATNFD010000129.1:0-28779 GCA_035606555.1 Occallatibacter sp. | reverse complement strand
CTTGAGCGATTTGAGCTCGAGGCAGCGATTGCGCGGCATGTAACGGATGGTGAGGTGGCCGAAGTCGGGCAGGCCCGTTTTTGGACAGACTGAGGTCAGTTCAGGGTCGTCGATGATGATCTCGTAGCCGGGGAACTGGTTTTGCCATGTTTCGATGTCGGGGAATTTGAAGTCGAGCCCGGCCTTGGCGTGATCGTCTGTATAGCGGGGTTGCTGAGGCATGCGTCTATTGTACGAGGGACCAAGATGGACACTGTGTAATGCATATTTTCGCGACCGAGCGGCGAGTGATGAGTCTTATATACTGACTCTGGTCGCCCGCATGGTAACGGAAAGAAAGCAATTGAGCCGCAGATGGCTATGGATAGGGCTGGCCGTCGTTTTAGTTGCGGTTTACCTCATCGTTCGCTCGCTCACGCGCGATCGACTTCCTGTTCACGCCGCGCAGGTCGCGCAAGCTCCGCTGGAGAGCACGATCGCGACCAATGGCAGGGTTGAACCCGAAGACAACATCGAGATTCACAGCCCGGTTTCGGCAGCGGTGAAGGCTGTTTACGTTCAACCGGGAGATCAGGTTCCGGCGGGCAAGTTGCTGATGCAGTTGGACGATGTGGAAGTTCGAGCGAAGCTGGCGGCTACGGAGAGCGGGGTCAAGAGCGCACAGGCGGCTCTGGAGGCCACCAGTCAGAACGGAACACTCGAGCAGAGACAAGCGAATGCAGCGGATATTGCGCGCAGTAGATTGGAGCGCGACCAGGCGCAACGTGATCTGGAGGCTTTGCAGAAGCTGAACTCCACAGGCGCAGCGTCACCCAGCGAAGTTGCAGCAGCTAAGCAGCGGCTCGCGACGGCTGAGGCGAATCTCCAGGCGGCAGAACAAAGTTCGAAGAGCCGCTATTCTCCGGCTGAGTTGGCAAGAGCGCAGGCGGGTCTTCAGGACGCGGAGGCAAATCGTCAGGCTGCACAGCAGGTGCTTGCCCAGACTGCTGTACGCGCGCCCAGGGCCGGCACGGTTTACAGCATTGAGGTCAAGGCGACTGAGTTCGTCGAACAAGGCAAGATGCTGCTGCAGATGGCCGATTTGCACAAGCTGCGGGTACGCGCCTACTTTGACGAGCCGGAGATCGGCAGGCTTGCTCTAGGGCAGCCGGTGATCATCAAGTGGGATGCGCGGCAAGGCGTCGTATGGCACGGGCACATTGAGCGCACGCCGTCGACCGTGGAACAGTACGAGACACGCCGAGTCGGTGAGGCTTTGATCCACATTGATGACAATCCTGACGGCCAGTTGCTGCCTAACACCAATGTGACCGTGACGGTGACGACATCGAGCCAGGCAGATGTGATGAGCATTCCGCGAGAAGCGCTGCGGTCAGAAAACGGGAAGACGTACGTGTTCAGAGTTGATGGCGATGAATTGAAGAAGACGTACGTTGTCACGGGTGCGATCAACATCTCTCAGGTGGCAATCACTTCGGGACTGAAAGACGGTGAGTGGGTTGCCACCGGAACAACAACGGGGCAGCCTTTGCAAACGGGTGTTCCCATCGCGAGAGTGCCGTGAAGACGTTTTTGGCATTTGCGTTCCTGAGCGCGAGCTTGTGGGCCGGTGCGGCCGACGTACCCAGGAGCGGGCTGGCGCAAGCCGATGCTGCTCTTCAGGCCGGCGAGGCAGACCGGGCGCTCTCCATGCTCAGCGCCATGCCTGCAACGGCCGAATCGCACCAGCTGCGTTGCCGCGTTTATTTCATGGAAGAGCACTGGGATGACGCTGTAAACGAGTGCACCACGGCAGTACAGCTGGACGGGCAAAATTCACAAAATCACTTGTGGCTCGCCCGGGCACTCGGCGAAAAAGCCGATGCCTCTACATTTCTGTCGGCCTTCAACCTGGCGAAGCGTGCAAAGGCGGAATTTGAGGAGGCGACCAGTCTCGATCCGCATGATGGAGCGGCGCTTTCGGATCTCGGGGAGTTTTACTCTTCCGCTCCGGCGGTGGTCGGCGGCGGAAACGATAAGGCACAAGCACTCGTGGCACAGTTGCAGAGGATTGAGCCAGCGCGCGCGCATGTGCTCCTGGCCAGGATCGCCGAAAGCCGCAGAGATTACGTGACCGCGGAACGCGAGTACAAGCTGGCAACCGTCGACAATGAGCATCCTGCATACGCGTGGATGACGTTGGGCAGCTTCTATCGCAAGCGGGAGCGCTGGGACGACATGCAGGCTGCTGTTGAAAGCGGGTACAAGACGGCACTCCACGACAGGCACGCTGGTGCTGCGTTGTACAACGGTGCAGCGGTTCTAGTGAAAGGCAAACGCAACCTGGAACTTGCGGCGAAGATGCTTGACGCATATCTCAGCGACTACCCGAAGAGTGAGGAAGCACCGGCATTTCAGGCACACACACGACTTGCGCGCATCAAGGCACAACTCGGCGACAAGAACGGCGCGTGGCAGGAACGGGGAGCGGCGCTGAAACTCGCGCACGATTACAAGCCGGCTCTGGGACTTTCATTTTGAGCTTCTCAAGCAATTTCCTGAGCATTCGGCGAGTGCGAGTTGCGCTGGCCGCCGCATCAATGCTGCCGACAGGCATGGCGGCGCAATTGGCACAGGGTCAGGTGTCGCTGGCAACAGTCGTCGATCTTGCGCAACGGAACAGTACAAGCGTCCGCGCAGCAGCAGCCGATGTGAACAAGGCTACTGCCGTGCTTTCGCAGAGCCGAGACGCGCTTATCCCTTCCATCAATTTCGGGACCGGTCTTCCGGTATTTCCGGAGATTGGCTTTACGGGTCAACCGCCATCGGTCTGGACTGCCACTGTTCAGTCGCTCGTATACAGCTTTCCGCAGAAGCGCTACATTGATGCCGCAAACTTCGGAGTGCAGTCTGCCAAGGCGCGGTTGAAGGATACGCGCGAGCAGGTTGCCCTCGATGCTTCAGTGGCCTACATCGAGCTCGATAACGTGACTCAGCAGATGGTCGACGCACGGCGCCAGGAGGACTTCGCGGGCAAGCTTATCGATATCGAACAGCAGCGGAGTGAAGCAGGTGTTGATCCGCTCAGCGAGTTGCTGCAAGCCAAGCTCACGGCAGCACAGATCAAGTTGAACAGGTTGCATCTTCAAGCCCGAGTGACGGTGCTGAACAACCAGCTTGCGGGGCTTACAGGGCTACCTTTGGGCTCTATCCAGGTGGACCATGCCAGCATTCCGGAGATACCCCAGGTTCATGGGATAGATTCGCAGCTTCCGGTACATGGGATCCAGGCAGCAAAACTCGTCGCCCTGTCGAAATCGTCTCAAGCCATGGGTGATCGCGAGGCGAACTACCTTCCTGAGCTGCGGTTTTTTGTTCAGTACAACCGCAACACGACGATTCTGAACAACGTGAACAAGTATTTCGCCACTCCGCTTCCGGCAAACAATTTTGCTTCGGGAATCTCCGTACAGATTCCGTTATTTGACATGGGGCGGTATGCCCACTCGCGAGAGTCAGCCGCAGACGCTCTTCGTTCGAAAATTGAAGCTGAGCAGGTACAGAAGCAAAATGATCTGGCGGTCGCAGAAGCCAGCGCGAGCATCTCCGAACTGGATGCACAAGCCGAGGTCGCGAGCCTGAAACAGCAGATCGCGACCGCTCAGCTGAACACAGTGCTGGCGCAACTGGTAACGGGCAACGGTTCAGGGACGGGTGCTGGGTCGCAACCACAGGCAAGTCCCAAAACAGAACAGCTAGCCCGGATCGACGAGCGACAGAAGTCTGAAGAAGCGCGAGAAGCGGAATTTGACCTTGCCAAGGCCCGGCTCAACCTGCTGCGCGCGCTGGGCCACATGGACGACTGGCTGCGAGAACTGCGTACAAAGTGAAGGCTGAAGTACGCGGAACACGAAGTTTGGCGTAAGTTGCTGCTTTGAGAACGGTTGCGACGTGTAATCAACCCGATACATAGCCGCAGGACGTGAGAAAACATCCCAAATGGTAAAATTGTAAGGATGGCTATGCCCCTGAAAACACTCTTCCTCAACCCGCCTTCGTTTGAAAATTTCGACGGTGGCGCAAGCTCGCGCTGGCCCGCAACGCGCGAGATTGAGTCGTATTGGTACCCCGTTTGGCTTACGTATCCTGCTGGTTTGCTGGAGGGTTCGCGACTGCTGGATGCCCCTCCGCATCACGTTTCGGCGGAAGAGACGATCAAGATCTGCAAGGACTATGAGTTCCTTGTTCTCTTCACTTCGACAGTGGGTTGGGAGGGCGATCAGCGCCTGGCGGAGGCCATCAAGGCGGCAAATCCGTCAATTCGAATTGCCTTTGTCGGGCCTCCGGTAACGACGGATCCCGATCGGGCACTGAATGAGTGTTCGGTGCTGGACTTCATCTGCCGGCGCGAGTTCGACTACTCCATCGTGGAGTACGCGAACGGCAAGCCGCGCAACGAGATTCTGGGCATCAGCTACAAGGAAAACGGCAAGATCCTCCACAACCCTGACCGCCCGCAGGTGGAAGACCTGGATGCAATGCCCTGGGCAACGAAGATCTACAAACGGGATCTGGATGTAACGAAGTACAACGTGCCGTTCCTGCTCCATCCATACATCGCGCTTTATTCGACGCGAGGATGCCCGGCACAGTGCACCTTCTGCCTCTGGCCGCAGACCCTGAGCGGACATGCCTGGCGCAAGCGTTCCACCGACGATGTGGCGGCGGAACTGAAGTGGGCCAAGGAGAACTTCCCACATGTGAAGGAGTTCTTCTTCGACGACGATACGTTCAACATCCAGAAAGCGCGGACAATCGAGCTTTGCGAGAAGCTTAAGCCGCTGAATCTGACCTGGAGTTGCACTTCTCGCGTGACGACAGATCGCGAGACACTGAAGGCAATGAAGGATGCGGGATGCAGGCTGCTGATCGTCGGATTTGAGTCGGGTGATCCGCAGATCCTGAAAAACATCAAGAAGGGCGCGACAGTTGAGCGGGCACGGGCATTTGCGAAGGATTGCAATGATCTTGGGCTGGTGATTCACGGGGACTTCATTCTCGGGCTGCCGGGCGAGACGAAGGCCTCGATCCGCAACACCATCAACTTTGCGAAAACCCTGGACTGCGAGACAATCCAGGTTTCGATTGCACACGCTTATCCGGGAACGGAGTTCTACGAGTTCGCGAAGACGGGCGGCTTCATCACAAACGAGAAGATGGAAGACGGTGGCGGTCACCAGATGGCGCACATCGAGTACCCGGGGTTGCCGGTGGACTACGTGATGGAGATGGTGCACCGTTTCTATGATGAATACTATTTCCGTCCAAAGGCTGCGTTCCGGGTGGTGTGGAAAGCGATTGTGAACCGCGACGTGCCGCGCCTTTATGTCGAAGCGAAGGCGTTCCTGAAACTACGCGCAGAGCGCAACAAGATGGTAAAGGCGACGCGTAAGCAGCAGGCGGAAGCCGGCGCGGCGGCGAGCGCGTAGGAAAGAACGAATCGATCAACTGAGGGCGGGACCGCCGCAGCGGGCTCCGCCCTTCATCATTTCGGCTGCGGGTTGGAGCTTGATTTAAAAGCGATGGCGCAGATTCGGCCTACTCCAAGGCAGTACATGATACTGGGGCTGGTGGCGTTGTGCGCGCCGCTGGGGGATACCTGCCTTTCGCGAGGAATGACTTCCCTGCCCCCAATCTCGCTTGCCCATCCATTGTCGTTGCTCGAGGCGGTGTTCACGCCATGGATTGGAGCTGGAATCGCGCTGCTGATTGGATTCTTCGCAAGCTATTTGACCGCGCTTTCGTGGGCTGATCTGACGTACGTGCTGCCGGCGACCGCGTTTGGCAATGTGATTGTTTCGCTGCTGGCGAAGTTCTGGCTGCACGAAACAATCTCGTGGCAACGGTGGGCAGGCATTGTGCTGATTACGGTGGGTGTGGGATTCGTGGCGCATGGTCCTTCGCTCACAGAGCGGCCTGCTGCTGCGGTTGCGGCGAGTGAAGCTGCGGAAGGAAGTGTACGATGACCGGGACGCATGCAGGAGTATGGGCAGCAACCGGAATGATCGCGACAATCGTGCTGACGTCTACTGCTGGTGAGGTACTGACAGCGGCCGCGATGAAGTCAATTGGCGATCTGGATGAGATTCGCGCTAAGTCAGGCCTGAAGGGAGCGATTCGTGCAGTGGTCACTTGCCCGCTGTTCTTCGCGGGTGTGACCTTTCTGGCGGTCGCGTTCTTTGCGCTACTGTTTGCGCTGAATCATCTCAACCTGAGCCTCGTGGCTCCCGCCGCAGCGTCGCTGACGCTGATCACCAATGCGATTGCGGGTAAGTTCTTCCTGCACGAAAATGTAGACCGGCGGAGATGGGCTTCGGCGGTGCTGGTGTGCGTGGGTGTGTATTTTCTGGCGCACTGAAAGGGAGCGTAGCTCTTTGCTGCCGACATCTAGCCGCTTCTTCTCAGCCAAGCAGCTTCATCAAACCTTTGGGCTTCAGGTCGGAAATAAGGAATTTGCGCATGTTGTCGGAGGTGGCGCAGAGTTCGTCGGCGGCGATGTGGCCGGAGCGGGCGGCGCTTTCCATCGTTGAGGGCCAGCCCGTAGCTATCCAGTCGCCGGCCAGGAAGCAATTGGGCCACGGCGAGATTGCACCGGGGCGCAGCTTGTCGATGCCGGGGGGAACGCCGAAGGTAGCGCGAACTTCTTTGATGAGCGCTGCCTTTTCGAGCTTCGCTTCTTTCACCTGCGGGAAGAATTCGGTGAGTTCGGCGAGAGCCTGCTCGATCGCTTCTTTGCGTTCGCGGGCTGCGAAGGCGCGTGAGGCGGACTGAACGAGTTCCAGATAGCTGCCTTTGTGCTGGCGCCAGGGTTGCAGGACGCTCTTGTTGTACATCCAGTGAATTTCGCGATCGAGCAAGACGGCATGAGGCAGATCGGTAATCTGACGGTCAAACCAGAGATGCACACTGCAGATCGGCCAATGGGTGAATGAGTCGGCTTGGCGGGCAAGCTCTTCGCCATGCGGCGTGGGCGGGAGATGCGGAAGCAGCTTCTGCATAGCTTCGAACGGCAGTGCGATGACGAGAAAATCGGAGCCGAGCGAGCCTGTGCGCGTATGTACTGACCATTGAGAGACGGCTTCGTCCCACTCGGCAGATTCTACGTTGGTATTGAGGTGGACGGTTGAGCCACGCGCTTCGAGGAATTTCTGTGCCGATCCGTAGAGTTCGCTGAGTGGTACGGAACTCATACCCATTGCTCCGGCGCGGGCGGAGTTCATGAAAAGTTCGCGGATTACTTTCGCGGCATACGGGACGGCGATGGCATGGAGGTCGGCATTGAGCGCGCTGGCAATCACAAGTCGCCAGAAGCGCTCGATGGCGCCGGACGTCTGCTTGTGACGGCGGAGCCAGGCGGCAAGGGACTCAGTGCTATCAGGCGGGATGGGCTTCATCATTGCCTGGAAAGCCCTCGCGAGAGCGAGTTTGTCGGCAGTGGTGAAAGCGGCAGCCGAAAGGAGCTTTGGAGTCCCATGGAGCGGAGCGGGAAGCCATGATGATGGCCCTAGTTGGGAGCGACGGCCGCCAGGCTCAATCATGGTCATGACAGTGGTCCAATGAATCTTTTTTTCGACACCGATGCGGCCGTAAAAGGAGAGAAGATTGGTGCAGCAGCCGAAGAGGACGTGCTGGCAGTTGTCGACGACTTCATTGACGCCGGGATGCAGGTAGGAGGAGGCGCGTCCGCCGAGGTAGCCACGGCGTTCGACGAGTTGCACGCGATAGCCGGCTTCGGCCAGTGCACACGCGGCGCTCATGCCGGCGACTCCGCCGCCGATGACCGTGACGATAAGCGGGACGGTTTGGTCTGGCGATTCCTGCAAGTTTCCCTCAGGGCCGAAGCCCGAATACAGCTATGTGCTGTTCTCGGTACGGGCCAAAGCCCGTACTTGAGAATGCAGATTACGGACTACCCGGTGAACCGAGCGATTGCGAGACGGGCCATTCCAGCACCGAGGATTCCGACTTTCTGGACTGTCGGTACGCTGGCGCGTCTGGAAAAAACATCGTAGTCGGCGCGCTCAATGCGGTGGAGCAGCGCGTGATAGATCGAAACCAGGACCCAAAGCGCAGGGCGACTTTCGCGGTTGATGAGCGGGAGCAGTTTGTCGGCGGATGCATAGTAGTTCTCGGCGCGACGGCCTATGTCTGCGAGGAGCGCACGTTCATCCGCGGTTGGAAGCGCACCTGCGGGCCGATGCAGTATCGAGTCCAGGGTGACGTCATGGGCAGCGAGATCTTCAAGGGGGAGATAGACTCGGCCACGCTCAGCGTCCTCGGCTACGTCGCGCAAGATATTAGTTAGCTGAAAGGCGACGCCGGTTTCTTCGGCGAGTTTTTCGGCGGCGGGATCGGTGTAGCCAAAGATGCGGATGCAGACCAAGCCGACCACTGACGCTACGAAATAGCAATAACGGTAGAGGTCAGCGAAGGTGGCATAAGTATCGGGAACGGAACCAGTGTTCGTCTTTAGGTCGGAGGTGGTGCCTGCTATGAGTTCGTCGAGCAGCGTGAGCGGAATGGAGTAGCGCTGAATAGCGTCCCGGATTGCGACGAAGACAGGATCGGAGGTCGGGGCACCTGAAGCGGCGCTGTGCCAGGCGTTCTGCCACTGCTGGAGACTGCGGCGGCGTTCTTCGCGAGAAAGGCTTTCGTCGTCGGAGAGGTCGTCGGCCTTGCGCATGAAGGCGTAAATGGCGCAGATGGCATTGCGGCGCGGCTCAGGGAGAGCTACGAAGGCGTAGTAGAAATTTTTGGCTTCACGTTTGGCGATGGCCCGGCAGAGGCGGTAGGCCTCGTCCAGCGTGATCGCTTCCGTCATCCCTTGCGGCATCACTTGCGTCAAGCAGCCTTGCCCCTTGCGCCCTTCGGTGCTGAGCCCAGTCGGAGGAACGGAAGAAACTTGCCGCTCACCGCGCGAAGTGCAAGCTGCAGTTTAGTACGTTTCGAGATGGATGGCCGTGCGCTGAGGACATCGAAATGCTGATGCTCGATGGCATTGAGAATTTCGAGTCCGCCGCGACTGAAGAGGTCGAGGTCAACGGCGAGGTCGCGATCGACCATGCCAATGAGTTGCAATCCTTCATCGAAGAGGCTGCGGGCATACTCAACCTCGTGTTTGAGCAGTGCGCGGAAGTCTGACGTGGCGATTCCCTGCTGGATCGTACCGTCGGACACGCCGAAGCGCCGCATATCATCCTGCGGGAGATATACGCGGTCTTTAGCCCAGTCGACCCGAATATCCTGCCAGAAGTTTGCAAGCTGAAGCGCGGAGCACGTCGCATCGGACAGGCGGAAACGCTCTTCGTCGGAGTAGCCGCAGGTGTAGAGCACGAGTCGTCCGACTGGGTTCGCGGAGTAGCGACAATAGCCGAGCACATCCTGCATGGTCGCGTATCGGGTTACAAGCTGATCCTGACGGAAAGCGGTGAGCAGATCGGCGAAGGGCTCTTTTGGAATCGAGCAGGCGCGGATGGTCTCGGCGAGCGCGACGAATACGGGATGGCGTGCGCGTCCTTCGTAGCAGGCGTCGAGTTCGCGGCCCCACAGGTCGAGCAGAGCGAGGGATTGCTCGGTGTTGCCGACTTCGTCGCCGAGATCGTCGGAGACGCGGCAGTAGGCATAGATGGCGTGGAAGTGAGGCCGGAGGCGCTCGGGAAGGAACCAGGTAGCTACGTGAAAGTTCTCGTAGTGCGTTTCGGCCAGGTGTTTGCACCAGGCGCGGGCTTCTTCGATGGTCGGAGGCTTCTCAGGGAACCGGTAGCCGGCAGGTAGAGCAGCCCAACCGGCGACGATGAGTTCCTCAGTATACGGATTGGGGGATGTGGCTGCCGGCATCTCTTCGCTCATCGGTGTCGCATGACTACAGGAAAAAGTAGATCCTTCGCTTCTAACTTTAAGCTGAAAAACACGGTTGAGGCGCCGTGCCCTCAGGATGACTGCTCTGTTGTGTTGCTCATGTGGGAACGCTCATCACGGAACAATCGCGGTCTTGATTTCGGTCGAGCGCTTCATCAGCTTCTCGAAGACGCGATTTAGCTCGTAGAGGTGGGCGCGACCGGTAATGAAGGCCCCTGCCTGGAAGCGGCCGCTCGCGATCAGGTCGAGTGCCTTGCGGCAGATCTCCGGAGTGTGGTGGAACGTCGCACGAAGCGTGATATCGCTGTAGTGGATGCGATTGGTATCGAGCGTGACGCGTGTGCCGACGGCGCATCCACCGAAGAAGTTAACCGTGCCGCCCTTGCGCACCATTTCGACGGCTTCTTCCCACGCCTCAGGAACGCCGACCGCCTCAACGGCAATATCGACGCCGCGGTCTTTGGGAGTAAGGGCACGCGTGTCGCGGATCGCTTTTCGTATGCTGTTGGTCTGCACGACATGCGTGGCGCCGAGCTGGCGGGCGGCTTCGACCTGCCCATCGTGTTTGACGACAGCGATGGTTTCGCATCCTGCGAGAGCGGCGACATGCAACATCATCAATCCGAGCGGGCCTCCGCCGATGATGGCGATGATGGCGCCGGGATATGGCTTTGAATCTTCAAAGCCGTGAACAGCACAGGCCAGGGGTTCCGTCAGAGCCGCATGTTCCAGGGGAACGTGATCAGGAACGCGCAAAGTGTTCATGGCAACAATGCGTGCCGGTATGCGAATGAACTCAGCGTAGGCGCCATTATTGAAGAGCAGATCGTCGCAAAGATTCTCTTGATTGTGCTGACAGAAATAACAGGCGCCGCACGGGGCGGAGTTGAGAGCGACTACTCGCTGTCCGGGAGCGAAGTTCTTAACACCTTCTCCTGCCTGAACCACGGTGCCGGCAAGTTCATGCCCGAAAAGAGCGGGTGGAACGATCATGCGCGCGTGGTATCCACGGCGGAAGACTTTGAGATCTGTGCCGCAGGTAAGAGCAGCGCCAACCTGGACGATGATTTCGCCAGGACCTGCTTCGGGCACCGGCACGTGTTCGATGCGGATATCTTCGCGCCCGTGGAGGATTGCGGCCTGCATGGTCGCCCTGCCCTGCTGGATCGCGGTTTCGACTGTAGCGCGACCGTGATGGAGTGCGCTTTCGACTGTAGCGCGACCGTGATGGAGTACGTCTTCAACGGTAGCGCGGCCATGTTCGATGGCGGTTTCGACCGTGGCACGCCCCGCTTCCAGGGCGGTTCCGACGGTAGGCCGAACGCGCTTGATTACGTCTTTTACGGTGCCGGGCATTCGGTTCCCCCTACTCTGCCCCTGAACCCGCGACAGGCTCAATCATAATCTTCATTGAGTCCGCTTTGGGGTGCGATGCTACGTCGATTGCCTCAACTGCCTGTTCGAGCGGAAATCGATGAGAGACAAGCTGCGTCAGGTCGAATCCGTTGCGATAACCGTTGAATACGAGGTCTGTGACCTCATCGAGAAGAGCGAACGAGGACGAGTAAGAGCCCATCAGGGTCTTCTCGTCCATACAAACGACCCCGGGATCAAAAGTGGCGTCGCCGCGTTGAGTCTGAGCGAAGAGCATCACCTTTCCGCCGCAGCGCGTCGCGTCCATTGCCGTTTTGATCAGCGCATTTCCACCGACGGCGAGGATGACTGCGTCGGCTCCGCGACCATCAGTTTGCTGAAGGACGCGTTCTACGACGCTTTCGCTGCCTGCGTGAATGGGATCCTTGAGCCCGTACTTGGCTGCAATGGCATGGCGCTCGGAATAGAGGTCTGAGGTGAGCACGCGTGCGCCGGTGCGGCTGGAGAGCACTGCATGCATGAGACCGATGGGTCCTTGACCGATGACGAGAACGGTGTCATCGGGCCTAAGATTCAGCATCTTCACGCCTTTGAGCACGGTGTTGACCGGCTCAACAAAAGCGGCCTGCTCGAATGGAACTCCGTCTGGGACCGGAACGACTCCGCAGCTCGATGCCACCCAGTCCATCACGCGAATATACTCCGCAAAACCGCCGCCTGAAGGCTCAAATCCGGCGGTGGCACCCACCTTCTTATAGAGGGGGCACTGGGCCGGGGTGCCTTTGCGGCAGTAGTAGCACTCGCCGCAGGGGACATGGTGGTGCACGACGACACGTTCACCGCCCTTGTAACGGGTTACACCCGGACCCACGGCAACAACGGTTCCCGACATTTCGTGCCCAAAGATCCGTGGAGCAGAGTGTGATCCCGTGTGAATCTTCTTTAAGTCTGTGCCACAAACCCCACATGTAGCGATTCTTACCAGCAGTTCACCGGGACCGATTTTGGGGACCGGAACGGTTTCGATGCGCATGTCATTGATGCCCCGATAGACAACGGCGCGCATGCTGGCAGGAATCCGGGAATCGACACGGCTTTCAGGATTGGTGGTTTGGGTAGCCATTTGTGGTGGTTTGACCTCACTCATCATTTATTCACCACTCGCTCAGGGAATCTTTATTCGCTCAGGAGTTCGTGGAGCCGCTCCGCAATGCTCTGGGAGGCCTTCTTACTATTTTCGCCCATCTGCATGAGAGAGGGCCATATCCAAGGCCGGAGGAGAGCAAAAACAACAAACTTCGGAGTTTGAAACTGGCCTTTCGCGTCGATGAAGCCATTGAAATCAGGCAGCTTGGCATCAAGGGGGTCGCTCACGCCTTTGATGCAGTAGAAAGGGATGCCACGCATGGCAGCCAGCCTTGCAATGCCGGCGGCCTCCATGTCGACCAGCGCTGCCTTATAGGTGGAAGCGAGGCGGCGTTTTTCGGCTTCGTCCGCCACGCGGGGGCTGGTAACAAGCCAGAGCGGGCCTGCTCCGGCGTCACAGTTGAAACGCTCGCCTGTCCGGGCGTCAAAGACACCAGCCACGCTGTAAGCTTGGCCAGCTTTACAGTCGTGGTTCAGAGCTCCGGCCCATCCGATGGAAAGGACGAGATCAATTGGGCCGCCGTCTTCGATACCGGCGAAGGCTCGGGTGGCCGCCTCGATTCCTGCTCCTGAGCAGGCAGCGATCCACTCTTCTTCTTCGTTTCTCAAAGCCCAGAACTGAGTTGTGCCGCGCGTGGAGTGCGGCCATCCGCGGACAAGCGGTTTGAGTTCGCCGGGCATGGCGGCAATGATGGCGACGCGGGTCATCTGCTATCTGATGCCGCGTGCTGCTGAATGATCCTGAAAAGCCGCGAGCGGTGACAAGGGGACTCATCCTCGCAGAAGCACCCGATGCTGATCCGCGTATGCTCTGCAATGCGAGCGATGAGTTCCACCGTCTGGCGCCCTGTGGCATCGGAGAGAAGCTCGCGTTCGTAGCGGTCGAAGAGCTTTTCGCGATCTTTTGTTTGCTCGGAATCAAGCTTGAGTATCTGAGAGACGAGTTTGGATTCGGGTGTAAGCGTTGGAAGCCAGACGTCGAAGTAGCCATCGGCAATCCAGCGGTCTCTGGGGATTCCGCGCGGTGGGTGGCGCGTGACGCCGATACGAAGGACCTGGTCGCGCAGGGTGCCAATCTGGAATGTGGAGAGGTGGAGCTTTTTGCTCATGGCGCGTATCCGTTTGTCCGAAACCATTCGATGGCAGCCCGCATTGCTGGGTAGACGGGCAAAATCTTAAAGCCGAGTTCCTGTTGAGCGCGAGCGCTGGAGGCGAACATCTTCTTACGGCCCATGCGGACTTCTTCCAGCGTGGCGCGAGGTTCTTTGCCGCGGATTCGGCCGGTGATCCACTCTTCGAAGAAGGCGTAGGTGGCTGCCACTCCGAACGGGATCTTCGTGGTCGGCGAAGGAATGCCGGTGATTGCGGACATCTTGTCAAGAATCTGCTTGAGAGTGAGGTTTTCGCCGCCCAGGATGTAACGGCGGCCTTGCTTCCCGACCTCGACTGCAGCCACGTGGATTCGAGCGATTTCTGCGACATCCACAAGATTCAGACCGGTATCCACGTATGCCGGAAATTTATGATTCAGAAAATCGACGAAGATGCGGCCGGTAGGCGTGGGCTTGGAATCGTTGGGGCCGATCGGCGTGGTGGGGTTGAGAATGATGACCTGCTGCCCATCTTCGG
Organism: Occallatibacter sp.; assembly: GCA_035606555.1. Lineage (GTDB taxonomy): Bacteria > Acidobacteriota > Terriglobia > Terriglobales > Acidobacteriaceae > Telmatobacter. The sequence goes on along the minus strand of DATNFD010000129.1, from coordinate 14,733 downwards.
CCGCGGCGATGGCCTGCTGCTCGGCGAGAAATTTGGAGCGCTTGTAGTGGCCGACCATGTCGCTAATGGAGACCGGCGTGTCCTCGTTGACGACGATACCGTCGGTGCGAAAGGCCATGGTCGCAACAGAAGACGTGTAGACGACGCGGCGCACACGAGCTTCACGTGCAAGCTTAAGCAGATCGCGAGTGCCGTCGACATTGGCGCGATACATCGTGTCAGGGTCGCGGATCCAGAGACGATAATCGGCTGCCACGTGCATGACGGCCTCGCATCCTTGGAGAGCGGGCGCGTAGGAATCCGGCTTGCTGAGGTCGCCGACGACGGTGTCGCCTGCAATGCCTTCAAGATTGGAAAGCTTGCTGGATTTGCGGACGAGCAGGCGGAGATCGGCGCCTTTTTCGGCCAGAGCCTTTGCGACGTGGTGCCCGACGAATCCGGTTGCGCCTGTGACGAAGATCTTCATGTACGTGTGCGAGTCCCATTCTACGGCGTGGGGGTTGCGCGCACGAACAACGGAGCGTCTGGTCGTGGACCTATCTGGAAGAAGCCTGGGCTTGCTGCTCGCCAAGAGTTCGCATATGCTTCCGCACCGATGCTTCGCCCTGTGCGTCACCCGCTGCATGAAAGAGCTCAAGGGCGTGCTGGAAGCTTAGCCCAGCCATTTCGGACTTGCCAAGGTTATGCCACGCAACCCCCATCTTGTCGAGGGCGCCAGCTTCGGAATCTCGATCGTCAAGGATTTCAAGCTTGGTGATCGCCTGCTGAAGAATGTCGATCGCCTTCAAGGAATCATTGACGAGAAAGACGTAGGCGGCACCGAGATTGGCGAGCGCCAGGGCCTCGCCGCGGTGGTCGTGAAGTTCGCGGAAAATGGAGAGAGCTTCGTTCAGGCTCTCCACACATTTCTTCTTGTTGTTGAGAGAGAAATACGTCAGGCTCACATTATTCAGGGTGGCGCCGCGTCCAGCTTTGTCCGACGCTGGATAAATGCCCAGCGCGTCACGATAATACCGATTTGCCTGCTCCGGGAATCCCCAACCTCGGTAGACGTCTCCGATATGTGCGACGGTGGTGGCTTCATGTTCGGCGTCGCCGAGTTGATGCCAGATGGTACGAGCCGCCTGGAATTCCTGGATGGCTCTCTGCTGCTGGCGGAGCGCGTTGTAGGAGCTTGCAATGGCTCCGAGGACGTTCGCCTCGGCTTTGCGGTCGCCGGCTTTGCGCGTTTGCTCCAGGAGAATCTCAAGCGATGAGAGCGCATCCTGTATCGGAGTCGCGCGCGTGACTGTTGCGCGGATCGGGTTGGGTCCGTCTGCTTCCGGGGCTTGGGCCCGAGTTGATGTGACGAAGAGCGCTGCTGGGGATAGGGCGAGCAAGGCAGCCGCAATTGAGATTCGCACGCGATGACCTCCGGGGAGTCTTGGCTTGGCGGTCGGGAAGGGTTGCGAGCGGGACCGGAAAGTTCAGTCGGTTCAAAGAGTGAGATGCAGGAAAGTGGCTGCTCTCGGGGAATGATGGGATTTATTCTGAGACACCCATGGCTTTACCATCAATAGAAATGTCTTCTCGTGCACCAAAAAAACCAGCGGTTGTGCTCCTGAGCGGTGGATTGGATTCGGCGACAGCAGCCGCGATCGCATCCGGTGAGGGTTACGTGGTCAATGCGCTTTCGTTCTCTTACGGGCAGCGGCACAGTTTCGAACTGGAAGCAGCACGGCGGGTTGCGCAGGCATTGAATGTGGCTCAACACCGTATCGTTAGCATTGATTTACGTGCTTTTGGAGGGTCAGCGTTGACGGACGACATTGCTGTTCCCAAGGGTCGCAGCAGCGAGGAGATGGGGCATGAAATTCCGATTACGTATGTGCCGGCCAGAAACACCATCTTTTTGTCGTTCGCGCTGGCTTGGGCCGAGGTGTTGGGATCACAAGACATTTTCATAGGAGTGAACGCGCTCGACTACAGCGGTTATCCCGATTGCAGGCCGGAGTTCATTGCCGCCTATGAGGAGATGGCGAACCTGGCTACGAAGGCAGGAGTGGAAGGGCGACAGAAGCTCACCATTCATGCGCCTCTGATGCATCTGACGAAGGCGCAAATCATCAAACGAGGGATGGAACTCGGCGTGGACTACAGCTTGACGAGCAGTTGCTATGACCCTGGAATGAATGGCAAGCCGTGCGGTCAGTGCGACTCGTGTTTATTGAGGAGAAAGGGGTTCAAGGAAAACGGGATCGACGATCCGCTTCCCTACCCTGCGCGATGAGCTACGCTGTCAAAGAGATTTTCTATACGCTGCAAGGCGAAGGCGCCCAGACCGGGCGGGCGGCGGTGTTCTGCAGGTTTGCGGGATGTAATTTGTGGTCGGGACGGGAGAGCGATCGTGCGTCGGCAATCTGCCAGTTCTGCGATACGGATTTCGTTGGGGTGAATGGGCCGGGTGGAGGTCGCTTCGAAACGGCAGAGGATCTGGCCGAGGCGATCGCTGCTCAGTGGCCTCCGGAGCATCCGGCCGGAGCGCGGTTTGTGGTTTGCACTGGTGGAGAGCCGCTGCTGCAAATCGATCGAGAGCTGATCGATGCACTACACGTGCATGAGTTCGAAATTGCAGTTGAAACGAATGGGACGATTGCGGCTCCGGCAGGACTCGACTGGATCTGCGTCAGCCCAAAAGCAGGGGCGGCGCTCGTTCAGACTTCAGGCGATGAATTGAAGCTTGTGTTTCCGCAGACGAACGCACTGCCGGAGAAGTTTGAAGGGCTGGAGTTTCGGAATTTTTTCTTGCAGCCGATGGATGGGCCGGAGCGGGAACGCAATACGCAACTGGCACTGCAGTATTGCATGGCGCATCCGAGGTGGCGTCTCAGCCTGCAGACGCACAAGTTGCTGGGAATCCCTTAGTCCGATTCTTTCATTGGCGACAGAAAAGGCGCGACGGCTGGTTGGCCATCGCGCCTTTGTTGTTAAGCGAGCTAAAAGACGAATTTACCGCCGAACTGCAGTTCACGCGGATCGTAGGTGCTGGTTACCTGTCCGAAGTTGCCGTCGGTAAAGCCGGTGTCGACACCGTTGAATTGCGTGTGGTTGAAGGTGTTGAAGGATTCGACGCGAAGCTCAAGATGCGGGTTCTCTTTGCCGGAGAACGGAATGCTCTTGAACAGAGCGAGGTTCCAGTTGAAGAGTCCGGGGCCTACGACAGCGTCCTTGCCTGAGGTGCCGAACCCCTGGTTGGCGCCACCCTGCCATGGAGCAAGCGGAGCCGCAAACGCGGAAGTGTTGAACCACTGATCGACGCTCTTCGGTGCATTGCGCGGATTGCCAATGCGATCGGGGCGGTTGGTTGTGCCGCCGCCGAGGCCGAGCGTATCGGGCGAGTAAGTTACGTTTATCGGAGATCCCGATTGCGCAACGGTCACGCCGGAGAGTTCCCATCCGCCGAGAATTCCGTGCTCGAGGAAATTGCCGCTCTTCCGCCAAAAAGGCAAGCGGTAATCGTAGTTCGCGTTGAAGATATGACGCCGGTCCAGAACGCCGGAGCCGCGGTCGTAGCGCAGGTTGAAGGGATTTGAGACGGTGCCACCCGATCCCGCGATGTTGGTCGATCCGAGATCGCCGCTCTGAATGTCGATCTCGTGCGACCAGGTATAGGAGAACTGCATGGTCAGGTTGTGCTTGTTATCCCACCGGAGGCTGGTCTGGAACGAGTTGTAGTTCTGGTTGGTTGCGCTCTCGATCTGGGTGATTCCGGAGTAGCCCAGGAACGGACGATGCAGGTTTGCATTCGTTAATCCATTAGCCACAGCCTGACGATCTGCGGTGTCGCCAAGCTGCAGCGTGTTGATGTTGCGCTCATCAGACTGGTTCCAGCCTGCGGAGCCCACATATTGCATCACGAACATTACAGAGGGCGCGAGCTGCTGTTGAATGCCGAGGCTGTATTGCGCAGTTGCCGGATTGGGATAGTAGTAGCTGAGGCTCTGCATGCCAGCCGGAAAGGTTGGCGTAGCCGCGGTCCCGCCTGTGATTGCGCTGGTTGTGGGGCTGGAGAAATAAACCGCGTTTGCCGAAGGATGATAGGCAAACGGCGGGTTGGTGGCAGCGCCGTAGATGTCGTTTCCCTGGATGCGCTCGTAGAACTGGCCGAACCCGGCGCGAAGAACAGTCTTGCCTGAGCCGAAGACATCCCATGCGAAGCCGATACGCGGTTGCAATGTGAAGTAGTCGTTTTTCACAATGCCGCGAGGGAAGTGATTTTGTCCGGCGAGTTGAATGCCGTTCAGATAGAACGTACCTCCGTTGTAAGTCGTCAGAGCCGGACTGACGATCGGGCAGCTCGCCGAAACTCTGGTGCAGATTGCGCCGGAAGAATCGAGGACTGCGGCAGCCGCCGGGTCGTAGTCGCTCGGAACGAAGTTCGCGACCTGGTTGTTCTTCTCATATACGTGCGGCAGCACATCCCAGCGCAGCCCGAGATTCAGCGTGAGCCGCGGCGTGATATGCCAGTTATCGAGGCCATACATTGAGTAAGTATTGTTGAGCCAATGTTCGGTATTCAGACTCTGCAACTGGCTGTAGCTGTCGGCAAAACCGAGGAGGAAGTTGAGGTACGAATCCCCCGAAAAGTCGGTGCCGAAGGAGTAGTCGCCCTGCGTATCGGCCTGAAGCTGCTGGTTCTTGTCGATGCGCATGTACGAGAAGCCGAACTTGAAGCTGTGCTTTCCCCGGTTCCACGTCAGGTCGTCACGGATCTGGTAATCGAGGAACGAGTTGTGCCACGGCCAATAGATTTCGGTCCACGTTGTGCCGAGCGGTGCACCGAAGCTGACCTGCGGCAGGCGGTTAAGGGGGTTGTTGCCCTGGAAGAAGCTGCCGGCGTTCCAACCCTGCGGCTGGACATAGGAAGCTCCCCCGGCGGAGATGGGGGTGATGTTGATTGTGTTGCCGTTCACGTCGAGCGAGGTTTCGTTCAACAGATTCGGCGACAGCGTCTGAGAGAGTTGAATTACGGAAGACCAAGACGGGTTCTGGAAGACGTCGCCAATGGTGTCGTAGCTATCGCCGCTCCACATGGTGGGGATGATGGTCTGCGACATCTGGTCGTGAATCCAGTGACCCATTAGGTGCATTTTCTGGTTGAGGTCATGATCGATGCGGACCACATCTTCACGCACATATGTGGGCTGCTTCGGCGATGCGATGTACTGCGGGTTGTCGGGGGTGCCGGTGTTCGGCTTGGGGATATTCCCTGTCTGCATGAACAGGACAGCATTGGGGTCGAGCAGGTTGGCGGGAATTTTATTTCCCGGGAACGGCTGACCGGCGGTGAGGCCATCCTGCGCGTAGATCGCCAGCTTCGCAGGGTCGCTGGTGACCGGAACCACAGGGGTCGTTCCCTTGCCCCAGGGCGTGTAAACGAGATCTGCTCCCGCGGTCGGAAAGTTGGAAGCAGGAACGGTGTTGGTCGGGCTGGGATTGACGCCGTTGATAAATCGACGCCATTCCTCATTCACAAAGAAGAATGTATGGCTACGATCCTTGGGGTAGATGCCGGGGATGAATGCCGGACCGCCGATGTTGCCGCCGAAGATGTTAAGGCGCAGTTCCGGAGTCGGGCTGTGGTTACGCTTGGCAAAGTAGTTGGCCGCATCGAAGGCGTCGTTGCGATTGAACTCCCAGAGCGCACCGTGGTAGTTCTTTGATCCGGATTTGACGACCATGGTGACAGTGCCGCCGGAGGCAATACCGTAGTCGGGGCTGTAGTTGCTGCTGAGGGTCTGGAATTCAGCAAGAGCATCGGGCGATGGCATCAGGTCGAACTTGCCGCCGCTTCCGCGATCGTAGGCTTCGCCGCCGTCGATCAGCCAGTCATTATGGTCGGGACGCATCCCGTTGAAGCTGAGCCCGAATCCGCTGCCCTGCGCGGTGACGCCGTTGAACGATCCCAGATTGTTCGAAACGCCAGTGCCTAGCGTGGTGAGCGAGACCATGTTGCGGCCGTTGGTGGCGAGCTGGGTAATCTGCTGCCCGGTGATGAGGTTGCTGACCTCGTTGGTTTCGGTTTGCGGTGCATTGCGTCTGCTTCAACAGTGACGGTCTGCACGCCGGCTCCGATGGTAAGCGTGACATTCTGCTGAACCGTCGAAGCAACGTTCATGACGATGCCATTGGTCTGGGCGGGATTGAAGCCCTTGGCATCGACTTTGAGGTTATAAGTGCCGATATGAAGGTTGGAAAAATCGTAGAGACCCGCTCCATTGCTGGTTGTCGTCTTGATTTCTCCGGTTGAGGTGTTGGTGATGGTGATTGTGGCTTGGGGAACCACGGCGCCAGATGGATCGGTGACCGTTCCCTTGAGTTCTGCATTCTCCTGCGCCCATGCCGATACAGCGCATAAGAGACTCAGCAGTAGCAGGCTGAGTGCGTATTTTGTGACTTTCATTCGTCCTCCTGAAAAGCCCGGCATGCGGGTGAAGCGTTCGTCCGCGAAACCGGGTGTAAGGGAGCGGAGCAGGCGCACCTCCGGCATTTGCGCGAAACGTCTTCCGCACACGCCAAAACGCACCGCACAGGGCGGCGTCGTAAGCCATAGGGCGATGCGTCGCCCCGCCACGTGTTCTTACCTGGTGTTTCGGGAATCACTACGGCTGAACAGTGCCATTGCCGCCCGACTACCCGGAGACGAGCATCACGTCCAGCCATTGCTAGTCTTTGTTATGGATCGTTTGCGTTGGCGAACAGAGCACGGCCCTTTGCCGGGTCGCGCAACTCAAGGGAGCATCTTACAGAATTGATCAGCATTTCAAGACACTCAACAACTTGCTTCAATGTTGCCGTTATACTGCCTTCGACGGAAGAGGATGGTTGAAGGTTTCGCGTTTGCGCACACTAAAGTGATTCGTTTTGGATATAGAAGTAAAGGGTTTTACTTCAGTGGAAACGCGAGTGTGCTCAAAGATACATCAGGTAAACGCTATCTGTTCATCTCCGCGTACCGCATTTGTTCATGCTTGCGATGGCGAGAAATGAATTATGTCGGTTTTGTCGCGCCTGACGGCCAATATCCCGAGGAAGCGCCTCCCGCCACATTGTGAGAAACTGGGAGTGCAGCAGTTCTTGAGGGCCAGGCTGATTCACGCGCCCTGAAACTCTGAGCCAATTTGAATTTGAAGGGCCGATGGAGCCGTCGATGCGGTGCGGTCCGCGTACAGGAATACGAATCAGATGCTGAGTGTAAGCAATGTAGAAATGCGATACGGCTCGAAGATCCTCTTTGAAGACGTGACGGTCACGTTCACGCCGGGACGGCGTTATGGACTGACCGGTCCCAATGGTTCCGGCAAGTCCACCTTTATGAAGGTCCTCACAGGAGAACTTGAAGCGCAGAAGGGAACGGTGGTGCGCCCGCGCAAGCTCGGAGTGCTACGGCAGGATCAGTTCGCTTTCGACAACTACCGCGTGATCGATACCGTCATCATGGGCAACAAGCCTTTGTGGGCTGCTCTCGAGGAGCGCGACCGGATCTATGAGAAACCCGAGATGACCGATGAAGACGGCATGCGGCTGGGCGAATTAGAAGGCACCATTGGCGACGAGGATGGTTATACGGCGGAGAGCGACGCCGCTGTGCTCCTGGACGGCCTCGACATTCGTGAAGATCTGCACGATCGGAAGATGGGTGAATTGCAGGGTGGGCAGAAAGTGCGCGTGCTGCTTGCGCAGGCGCTCTTCGGCAAGCCGGAAGCGCTGCTGCTGGACGAGCCGACAAACTACCTCGACCTCGACTCAGTGCACTGGCTTCAAGATTTTCTGAACGGATACGACGGGACGCTGATTGCGATATCGCACGACCGCCACTTTCTGAACAGCGTGACGACACATACTGCTGACATCGACTATCAGACGATCATCACCTACACGGGCGGATACGACGAGATGGTGATGGCAAAGACGCAGATTCGATCCACACTTGAGTCGCAGAATGCTCAGCGCGAAAAGAAGATCGCGCAGTTGAATGAGTTCATTGCGCGATTCGCGGCGGGCACGCGCTCATCACAGGTAACCAGCCGGCGCAAGGAGGTGGAGCGCCTGCAGACGAACGAACTGGCGCGATCGAACATCCAGCGGCCGTTCATCAAGTTCGACCAGGTGCGACCGAGCGGCAAACATGTGCTCGAGTTCAAGCACTTGACCAAGTTCTATGATGACCTGAAGGTCATCGATGGTTTCAGCGCCAACGTTCTGCGCGGCGAAAAGGTCTGCCTGATGGGACGCAACGGCGCGGGCAAGACGACGCTGCTGAAGTGTCTGCTGGCGAACTATCCAGGACTCGCCGAGAAAGACTTCACGCTTGACTCGGGAAGCGTGTTCTGGGGACACGAAGCGCAGATCGGCTACTTCCCGCAGGATGTGGGAGCCACCATCGAGCATGGATTGACCGTGAACGAGTGGCTGCACCGCTGGAAGCCGGATGCGCACGTGGAGGAGATCCGCGGAATTCTGGGGCAAATGCTGTTCTCCGGAGAAGAAGGCGAGAAGCCGACCAAGGCATTGTCAGGGGGAGAGCAAGCACGCCTCGTGTTCTGCAAACTAATCCTGACGAAACCGAACATCCTGATCTTCGATGAGCCGACGAACCACCTCGATCTCGAGTCGATCAATGCGCTGAACATCGCGTTGCAGAGATACGAGGGGACGGTGCTGCTGGTGACGCACGACCACGACCTGATCGATGAGGTAGCGACTCGGCTCTGGAACTTCAGGACGGATGGGATCGAAGACTTCCAGGGTCCGTATTCGGAGTGGAAGGGCAAGCACAACTAGGCTCGTTCCATTCCCGCGGGTCTAACACTTTAGAATTGGCATGCATGGATCCTGTCATTTCGCATATCAACTGGTTTGATGTTGCCGATCCCGCGTCGCCGGAACTCGACGAACTGGCGCGGCGGTTCGAACTGCATGAATTGCAAATCGAGGACTGCCGCCATCGCCCGCAGCGACCAAAGACAGAAGAACACGATCACTACATCTTCACCGTCCTGAAGCACATTCATGACGCGGCTGAGCTTGATTTCGATGACATTGATCTCTTCCTCGGGCCCGACTTTCTGATCTCCGTTCGTAACGCGGATGCGGTCGTGATCGAGAGTGTGCGCGCACGCGCCCGAGAAGAGAAAACGGATCGCCTCGACCGGCTCTTCTACATGATCGTGGATCAGATTGTGGATGGTTATCAGCCGGTTCTGGACAAGCTGGCCGATGAGATTTCGGAGATCGAGGATGTGGTCCTCGAGCAGCCCGATCCGGAGACCCTGGCGCGGATTTTCGCGCTTAAACGGAAGCTGATTGAATTTCGCCGTGTAGCCGCCGGCATGAGGGAGGTTGTCAATGCATTGATGCGCCGCGAAAAAGGCCTTCTCGGCGACGACCTCGATCCATACTTTCGCGATGTATACGACCACATCATTCGCACGGTCGATATGATCGAGACATATCGTGACCTCTTATCAGGAGCGCTTGATATCTACTTGTCTGCGGTTGCGAACCGCACCAATGAAGTCATGAAGGTGCTAACGATATGGGGGACGGTGGCGCTGCCCCTGGTGATCATCACCGGATTCTTCGGCATGAACCTGAAGCTGCCGTGGGCGAACAACCCTCACGGAACCGATTATGCCGTAGCGCTGATGGCGGTTTCGACCATCTCCATCCTGGTTTACTTCAAAAGGAAGCGCTGGTTTTGATCGCTATTGAACAGCGAAGCCCCGCGCCGGATCAGTCGACGCGGGACACCAGTGAACAGGAGAGGCTTACTCTTCCTGAACGTGCAGCTGCTCGCAAGTAACTTTATTGTTCCAGTCCACAAACGCGCCGTTCGGGTTGTCGCGCCATGCCCAGACATGCAACTCGAAGAAGTCGGGAAGCTGGAAGCGATTGGGCGCGGCAACGAACTGAAAGTCCTGACCATCAAGTGTCGGCGGCGCCGGGTTGTACTTCATCCAGGTTGCCGCATCCACGATGTATTCAACACCGACAAGTTTGCGGGCGTTCCCCACCGGTTCGTAGATCAAGGCCTCGGGATACTCGAGTTCGATTTTCCGGTCACCGACAAGCTGACCATTCACATAGTGGATGCCCATCGCGCCATGATCAGGGCCTGTGACGCAGCCAAATGCCGGACCGTATCCGGCCTGTGTGGCATTGTTCACATCGAGAAACTTCTCTGTTGCTCTGCGAACGTCCTGAACAAGCTGCGCCGAAGCGTGATGAGACTCGTGTGAAGGCTCCTGCGCGAGCATGTGCTTTGCGCCGGTGAAGCTGATGACGATGGGGAGAGCAAGAACAACCTTTGCAGAGCTGCAAATTATGTGATTCAAACGTGACATCGTATTTCTCCTTCTGTTGACTTGTTTGTGATTGCGGCAAATGATTGCGCTCGTTGACGTGGGCACACGCGTGCCGCGGTGCACGAGGTTCCGGACCATAGACGAGGCACCACTTTTGCGAGAGAAGTTGTGAACGCTAGAGTCGTTCGGCGGTGAACGAAACGGGAACTCCGTTGATCACCGAATCTGAAACGGGCGACAACTTCGGTCTAAGCTTTGCGATCATTTTGCAACTGCGCATCAGCGAGCGAGAACAAACCTCTCTTGCAGAATCTGCCGGCGCAGATTCGGGGGATGATTCAAGATTCCGTCACAAACGATCTTGCAGCAAGATGGCAGATATGCCATTGTAAGTAGGTTCTTAGGCCATTCCCTCCGACTTCGGCCTGGGCCTGTTCAAATTCGAGGCACGACATGAAAGAGATCACGGTCCTTCTCCTGGACCAGATGTTTTCGTCTACAGCGATTGGACCGATGGAGGTATTCCGTCATGCGGGCTGGTTGTGGAATACGCTAACCGGCGCCAAGGTGGATCCCGCGTTTCGCGTTACAACTGCCACCGCGGATGGTGGCCCAGTGACATGTGATGGAGGCATCCGCATTTCGCCAAATGTCGGGTTGAAGCATGTAGGGAAAACCGATCTAATCTTCGTTCCGACGACGGGCGTGAGCGTCGATGATGTACTGGAACGCAATGCGGCGATTGTGCCCTGGCTCAAACGGCGCAGCACACACGGAGTAGCGATTGCCAGCGTGTGCTCGGGTGTTGGCCTTGTTGCCGCAGCCGGGCTGCTGGACGGCAAACGCGCCACGACCCACTGGGGACTGGCAGAACGTTTCCGCGAGAAGTATCCGCGTGTGAAGTGGATGCCGGAGCTGATGGTCACCGAGGATCGCGGCTTTTACTGCGGGGGTGGTGTGAATGCATCGCTCGATTTGGCCATCTACCTGGTTGAGAGGTTCTGTGGTCACGAAGTGGCGATGCAGACATCGAAGGCGCTGCTGATTGAGATGCCGCGCGCATGGCAGGCAGGCTTCGCAATCGTTCCGCTGAAGACGGACCACGACGATGACGTGATCTCAAAAGCCCAGGATTGGATTCACAAGAATTTTTCCAGGACATTTGCTTTGGAAGATCCGGCAGAGCGCGTAGGCATGAGCGTGCGGAACTTCGTACGCCGTTTCAAGCAGGCAACGGGCGATAGTCCTCTGATCTATTTGCAGAAACTGCGGGTTGCGGCAGCAAAAAGAATGCTGGAGAGCAATCACAGGAATATGCAGGAGATCAGCTATGCCGTCGGATATCAGGATGTTGCATTCTTCCGTTCTTTATTTCAACGGCACACGGGTATCTCGCCGAGCGAGTATCGGGAGAGGTTCGGAATCTAGCCGGGATCCTTTCATACGGCTATCAACTTTCTATTGGAGGTCGAGTGAGTAAAGCAGTCGTCGATATTAGAGCACTACAAAAGCCATTCAAGGAGCACTATCGAGAAGATCCGAAGTGCTCGCGCATCACACTTACCGCCAAAGGAGGCGAGACGAATACGCCGCTATCGTGTTCTGTGGATATCGGGCGAGCCATTTACCAGGCTGAAGCGCACAGCGGCGTTGGTGGATCAGGGACGGCGGCATGCTCAGGCGATCTGCTGCTGGGCGCCCTGGCTGCATGCGCTCAGCTCACATGCCAGCTTGTGGCGACAGCTATGGGAATCGAAACGCAGCATATCGCTGTGACAGTCGAGGGCGACATGGACCTGAGCGGAACTTTGGGAATTTCGAAGGAAGTTCCGGTCGGCTTCGGCGAGATGCGGATGACGTTCGAGATTGACGCTCCGGTGGCAACGGTTGAGCAGCTACGCTTGTTGCAGGAGAAGACTGAGCAGTACTGCGTGGTGCTGCAGACGTTGTTGCATCCCCCGAAGATTGAAGCCAGGTGGGTTGGCGCGTCTTGAAATGTGGCGAGTGTAGCGCGTGGCAATACCGGCAGCCCAGGCAGCCTCAGGTGTTGGTCGTGCGATTTGAGCATCCTTGAAGACGTCTTGCTGCAGCACTGAGATGATCTCGTTCTCGGTGCGGGTGCTGAAAATATCGGCTGGCATTCCCATCCGCTCCATCTGAATCTCGGGGAGAACGCCGACGACCACAAGTTCTCTGGGCGAAAGCATTCGGAAGATCTCCGCAAGTCCCGCTTCGAGCGAAGTCTAGAAATACACGGTGTTGACGGTGCAGACGCGCGAGAACGACTCTTTTCGAACGGATTCGCTCGACATTCCCCTCGCAAAGTCTGCCTCGCTCTCGGACTTTCGCCCTGGCCCCTTTAGGATCTCCGACTTCAAAACACGATCTGTCGACGTCAGTTGCAAACAGCGAATGCGTTCAGTTTCGTGTTATTGCGATCCATGAGCCAGCCATGATCGGACCAAAGAATCCCGAAGAGCGGGAAAGCTGCCTGGCTATGAATCTCGGGGCATCGGCGGAGAAGTGTAATCGAGACGATCGCGAACGATCACAGCTGAACTGCTCCGAGTTACGGCGGATTTGATCCTTCAACGGGGGCGAAATTTTGTTTCCGCACACGACAGATAGGCGGTATGTAAATCATTGCAGATTCTTGTTTTCTGAATCTACTACCGCATTGCGGTATGCAAAAGAGCAGGGTTTTCGATGAGAGCTGCCATGTGAAGCCCATCACATCAAACGGATATATCCCCGCCTACCATTCGAAGCATGACAGCCGTAACCCTGATTCTGGTTGCGCCGTGCTCGTTGCTGTTAGGTGCCATTTTTCAGCTTCTGGTAGCGCGCTTCTGCTCCGCAAAAGCAAAGGGGATCCTCGCCATTCTTTTCTGTCTTCCCTCTTTGCTCGCTGTAATCGCAACGGCGCCATATGTCTATGGCGGTCAGGCGATCGACTTCGCGGTTCGTGAATGGAATTTGCCTGCAATGATCGCGATTCATGTGGACGCATTGAGCGTGTTGTTCGCATTGATGGGCACCGGCATTGGCGGTTTCGTTCTGCTCTACTCAGTCGGCTATATGGCGCATGACAAGTCCGCCACTCGCTTCTATGCAACGATGCTGGTCTTTATCGCCGGATTCGTTGGGCTAGTGTACTGCGCAAACCTCTTTGCGCTCTATGGCTGCTGGGAACTGGTCGGGCTTTGCTCGTTCTCGCTGGTCGGCTTCTGGTACACGAACCAGGAAGCTGTGAACGGCGCCCGCAAGGTCCTGCTCATGACCCACATCGCGGGCTATGGGCTGCTGGCTGCGATCCTGATGATCTATCACCGCACCGGCAGCGCGCTGTGGACTGATCCGAAGGTTGCGCAGGCATTTACCAGCGGAGTGTTTGTGTTGATGCTGGTAGCGCTGGTTGCGAAGTCGGTACAGGTCCCGCTGCATACCTGGATTCCGGAGGCTATGGCAGCTCCTACCCCGGTCAGTGCTTTGCTGCACGCGGCTTGTTATGTAAAAGCCGGAGTTTACCTTGCAGCGCGCATGCACAGCTTCGGCGCGTGGCCGGCGGCATGGGGCACAACGGTCGTCTGGATTGGCACCGTCACGATGGCTGTAGGCGTGATGTACGCCATGGTCCAAAGTGACTTGAAGCGCATGCTTGCCTACTCCACCGTGAGCCAGATCGGCTACATGATGATGGGCATTGGTATCGGCACTCCCCTGGCGATTACCGCCGCCCTTCTGCACTGCCTGAATCACGGCTTCTTCAAAGGTGGATTGTTCCTCACGGCTGGTTCGGTACAGCATGCGGCGGGCACGCGCGACATGAATCAGCTCGGAGGACTTGCGCAGCGGATGCCGCGGACAACCCTCAGTTGGCTAATCGGCGTGGGCAGCATGATGGGTATTCCGCTCATGAGCGGGTTCGCGAGCAAGTGGATGCTTTATGCGGCTGCACTGGAGTCGGGCTGGGCAGTTCCGGCAATGATCGCCTGGGCCGCAAGTCTGGGTACCGTATTCATCGGCGTGAAGGCGACAAGCGCGGTATTCCTTGGTCCTCCAACCGAGAATACGGCCGACGCGCACGACCCCCCCGCTTCGATGGTATGGGGAATGGGGCTACTGGCCGGTGGAAGCATTATTCTCGGCGTTGCGCCGCAGCTCGCGGTCAATTACCTGCTGAATCCGATTGTGCGCACACTGACCCTTGGCGCTGGAGTACACGTCACGTGGCTCGGGCTCTCGACAGACGCGGGCAGCTTCTCAACGATGGGTGGGCTGGTGCTTGCGTTGGTTAGCGTCTTGGTGGGAGGCGCCATTTATGTCCTCGCGTACGTAGCGCATCCTGTGGCAGCAACCGCCGGCGGCGGTGCGGCTCTGGCGGGGG
>DATNFD010000128.1:0-2442 GCA_035606555.1 Occallatibacter sp. | reverse complement strand
GGACCCGGACCACCCGGCATCGCCGACACGAGCCCAACCGCCGACGCGCCCGCATCGATCGCCATCCACGCCTCTTCAACACTCGCCATACAACAGATCTTTACTCGTGGTTTCGTAGTCGGTTTCATCTATGCAATCGTAACATGCACCGCATGGGTGGCCACGGAGGGCCACCCCTACAGTTGTTGCTAATCAAGCGCCTTCGACGAACTGGCATGATTGAATACAACTGTAGGGGCGGCCCTCCGTGGCCGCCCGCGTTTTCCCACGAGGCTACTTTGAGCAACCTCACTGCATCTTAGGCTCAGCTTTACAAAGAGATCACACCTGGATCTCGAATCGAACCAAAGTGTGAGTGATTTTTTGCGGCGACCTGGCCGTTTTGTCTCGACGTGTGTCCGCAACAGAGCACACGAACTTCAAAGTCGGAGTAGGAATGACCATTGCTAATCACCCCCTCCACAGATCCGGACGAGCGCTACTAACGCATCCGGCTCCTGCCTTAGGTGATGACGCCAAGTCGCCTCAAGGGATAAGGGTGATGGATTCGCGGCGGTGGCAGCCACCGGTCGATCAATCGGTACATCCGCTCCCACGTAAGCCGCGTCTTTTGGCTCCGCCGTCTCAGCGACCGAAACCACAGTCGGGCTACATGAAATCGGAAGGAAGACAGCGACTGCCAGTTCGAAGGAACACCGTAGTACCGGTTGTGTCCTTCAACCACAGTCTTCAGCCATTTGCCTACTTGCGGCACCGGCTGGTGTATTCGTCCTCTCAATCCCGTTTTGATCTCCTTCAGCTTTGCTCGATCTCTCTTGCTGATCGTTCGCCGATACACCGTGAACATCCCGTTGCTTCGCTTCTTGCCACAGATGTGCGTGAAGCCAAGAAAATTGAATGTCTCCGGTTTCCCTTGCCCGCGCCTTCTCCGGTTGTTGGCTGCAAACCAGCCAAACTCGATCAGCCGCGTTTTCTCGGGATGCAGTTTCAGCTTGAACTTGGCGAATCGCTCCTCCAGGTCCTTGCGAAGCCGCTCGGCATCCGACCGATGCTGGAATCCAACCACGAAATCATCGGCGAATCTGACGACGATCACGTCGCCTCTCGCTTTTGTCTTTCGCCATTGGTGCACCCAGAGATCGAACACATAGTGCAGAAAGATATTCGCCATCAGCGGCGATGCACTCCCGCCCTGCGGCGTTCCTTCTTCACTGCTCTTCCACCGGCCTTCTTCCAGCACGCCTGCGTTCAACCATTTTCGGATCAGCCGCACTACGCGCTGGTCTGCTATCCGGTGCTCGATGAATTTCACCAGCCACTCGTGGTCGATTCCATCGAAGAACGAGCTGATGTCTCCATCAAGCACCCAGTTCACCTTCTTCGTCAGTATTCCCACGTACAGGGCATCCAGCGCATTGTGCTGGCTTTTGCCTGGCCGGAATCCGTACGAGAACCCGAGAAAGTCCGTCTCGTAGATTGCGTTCATCACTTCCACCGTCGCCCGCTGGACTATCTTGTCTTCCAGCGCCGTCACTCCGAGCGGTCTCATCCGCCCGTCAGCTTTAGCGATGTACACTCTACGAACTGCCTTCGCTCGATATGCCCCGCGCCGCAGCCGCGCGGAGAGTCCCTCGAGATTGCTCTCCAGGCTCTCTCCGTATTCGCGCCACGTTTCCCCATCTACCCCAGGGGCAGCATCGCGCTTCAATCCATAATAGGCTTCGCGCAACATGCTCAGGTTGTAGATGTGGTGCATGAGGCCAGTGAACCTCTGCCTCTTATCCTTCACTGCTGCTTGCCGTATCCGCCCCAGCGCACTTTGCACGTGGATCCGGTCCAGTGTCCGGTTCGTGTTTTGCCTCGGCGTCTTCCCCTTGGCCAGACCCCTTCGCTCCATCCTCTCCGCCGCCACTTCAGTGGCCTTGTTCGAGAACTTCGTCGCTACTACGGGTCTGTCCGACTTCCTGCGGTCGTTCTTCATCGCCGTACGTCCTTAGACTTCTCGATGCGACCCACTCCTCGCTTCGTGGGTGGCCGCAGGATCTCCCGGTTCTCGCGCAGGTTGCTTCCGTGCATGCCTGGGGTCTCTGACCTCGCGGGATACCTCCGCGCCTTGCCATACCGGCGCGTCGATTGTGGCCTTCCCCTTTCTCCTACAGGGTCGGCATCCCGATCTAAGTCTATTTCGCGGCTCAATACCCTGCCTGCACGTTCCCCTGTCAACGCTTCGTCGTCGCCCTTACGAGCGCCGGCGCATGACTCGGGGCCGTCACGGTTGGCTAGACCTTTAACGTATGACTCTTTCATTCACTACAACCCGCCGGTTTATCCCGGCGCTCAGGAGATCTGCTATGACAAACACAAATCGAATCTGGAAAAGTGCACCGATCCTCGCTTGCGTATGCGCCGTTCTAACCGCCGGCTTCTTCGCGCTGCAGGCTC
>DATNFD010000127.1:0-27781 GCA_035606555.1 Occallatibacter sp. | reverse complement strand
GGACACACGTCGGAGAAATCGATCAGCGGATTGTGACGGCGGTAGTAGGCATTATTCGTCCCGCCATAGAGGCCCTGAAAGCCGGCGTAGGGCATGTTTTCCTGGTAAGTCTTCCAGGTGTAGCCGTGCTTCAGGAGTTCGCGGACAATGTTGTCCTGGTAGTGCGCGCACGAAGTGGTGTCGTTGTTGAGCTCGACGGGTGCTCCGGCGACAAACCACATGAGTGCGGGCAGCGAACTGTGCTGGTTGGAATAGAACTGGGTGGCCAAGCCATACTCGCGGATCAGCTGGTTGTAGTAGGGCATTTGCGAGTTGCCCACGATGTTTTCGTAACTATGGTTTTCTTCCGTGATGATCCATACGTGCGAGGATCGCGGCACGGTCTGGGCGTGAATGAATCCAGTAAAGCCGAGCAGGAAGAGTATAGAGACACGTAGGCTATTCGACCGCATATAAGTGGCCCCGATGTTAGTCGAGTTAGGGAACAGCCTTAGATATACAACGGAAGTTGTAATGGAGGGTGAAGTTTCAATGAATGTAGGAGTAACGAAAGTCTTGTGGTAACAGGTGCTGAAGTGACTTGCTGCGCATTGCTGATTCTGCCGCAGGACTAGTCTGCCGGTCCGGGCATCGGGACTGATAAGTGTACCGCGGCTCGGAGACGTCGAAGCGCTTGCTGCACGTGAACAACGGGATTGAGGATACCTGGTGCTGAGCAAAGGATTGTGAATGCAATGACGCGGAGCAGTTGAAGAGTGTCGCGTCGGCCATGGAACACGCGCCAGCGCATCATGATGTATTCGAAGAACACGCGCCATCGCGGGAACTCTTTTGACCTCAGGTAAACGCGCGCGCGTTCTGCCTTGATCCCGAGGGAAGCGGCATCGATCAGGTGCATGCGCGCGGAGAGATCGTGGAGCCTCGTGCCGGGATAGGGGTAATAGATGGAGGGAAAGATCTGCAACGGCAGGCAAGAACGGGCGATCGCGCTGGTTTCTCTTGCTTCCGCCGGCGTCTCGGTGGGCACACCAATCAGCATGTAGAGGCTTATGTCGATTCCCTGTTGGCGCGCGGCACGGCAAAAGCAAATGAGATCGTCATTCGTGTAGGAGGGCCGGTTCAGGACGTCTTTGCGAATGCGGGGCGAACCGGATTCGAGCCCGACATTCAGGCCGATGATGTTGGCGGCGCGCAATGCCTCGAGAGTGGCGAGAAGGCGTTTCTCATTGCGAACCAGGTGAGAAGTGACTGCAAAGTTGGCGTGAAACTCGATGGGGTGTTTCAGCCCGGCGTTGAAAGCGGTGAGATGATCGCAGAAGTCCAGCAGCCAAGGGATCGAAGCGCCGATGGTTTCGATTTCCAGATAGATCGAACGCAAGTCGGGAAATCGGCGGAGGAGCGTCTCGATTTCGGAGAGGATAGTGCGGGGTGAGCGGAAGCGGAGATAGGGGCCGGTCTGCAGTCTGCGCAAAGCGTGATTGGAACAGTAGGTGCAGGAGTAGGGGCACCCTCGGCCAACAACCACATGCACGAGGCGACTCTGAGGATTGACCCAGCGCTCCCAGTGCGCGTAGTTGATGAGCGGCAGGTCATCCAGGTCAGTGCGAAACGGAAGAGAAGGAGTGCGATCGATCTCCTGGCCACCGTCGATCTTGATCCAGAGACCTGGGATGTTACGGGGCTGAACACGACGCGCGATGGCGTCTGCCCAGGCAAGAGCTGCGTCTTCACCTTCGCCGATGCATATCGCGTCGACAACGTCGTGCGAAAGACATTCTGTGCTGCTGACGGATGCGTGGACACCGCCGACGAGGATTGGGGCAGAGGGTTTCAGAATCTTGATCTGCGAGCAGAGGCGCAGAATCAGCGGGAACTCGGTGGTGACAGCGGTGGCAAGGACGGTGTCGCACTTGAAGTCATGAACGATTTGCTGAGCAGTGCGGGCGAGCGGCGTCTTCGGGCAGGCGACCCAGCATTGCACCTGGTGTCCTGCACGTTCCAGGCAGGCAGCGATAACGGCCAATCCGTATGGGATCTTGTCCCAATCGGGCAGAGGATGGTCGGCCGTGTCGAAATACTCGACTGAAAAAACACACGCAACACGAGCATCAGTTGGCTCCCATTCCGAGTAATGCTGCTGATGGAAAGACAGGCTCAGTATAGTCCCGTTGCTGCCGTCGTGCGTTCTACGTTAGTACCCCAAAGTTCTCGACAATTAGTACCGAATACACCGAACCGCGGCGCGCGACCCACGGCGGTTCGCTCGCTGGCGATGGTTCGGAGCGGTTCCTTATCGGCTGAAGAAAACCTGAGGAATCTGTCGCGAATGGACGAATCTCGTACGCGAGCAGGAAAGATCAGGTGATGAGAGGCATCGAAATCCTGGACGGTAGTTACGTGTGTGCCTGGTGACAGGTTATAGATCGCGTCGATCTGCGTCCCATAGACTCCAAGCTTTGTCCGTTATCCCAGACTTGGGTTTCACTGACGGCCTGGCTCTCGGAAGCGGCGGCCAAAAGATGTATGGCGCCTGAGATGACCGAGCCATTGCCAGGGATGGAGATGATGATGCTGTTGGAAGCCGTGCTGGAGGTGATGGTGGATTTGTAACCGGGCTTCACTTGCGGATCGATGACGAGGTTGGCTACGCGGCCTCCGCAGCCGGTGGAGTCGCTGGCTGAGCAGCGGTTGTCTGATGAGAGAGTGCCTTCGTCCCAGACGATGAAGAGCATGCCGTCGTCTCCGGGTGCGAATTCGGCAAGAACGTGCTGATGAGGTGAGATGCGAACTATGACTTTGGTCGTCTGGGAGCTATCGCGGGGGCGGGATGCGGATGACCACGGCGCGGCAGGAGCGAATGGAGCCACACTGTACGGGCTTGAGTGTTTTGTCGAGGCAGATTTCGACGGCGGTGAGGTAGTTATTGCCACAGCTGATGGCAAGGCTTTCGCGAGGAATCCTGGGGTTTTCCTCCATGAAGAGGTTCATCACCTGGTTGGGCGACATGGAGGTCTGGCGGGTGAGGCTTTGCAGTTTGGAAGGCACAGTGACGTTTTTGTAAGCGGTTCGGGCGGTGGTGAGGAAGGCGTCTGCCGAGAGCCCCGAGCAGGTGCCATGGGTGCGCCACTCGTGCTGGAGAAGTCCCTGGTCGGGGTAGATGTCTTTATAGGCGGCGGGGTCGGCGGGACCTGCTGCGTTGGAGCAGTTTTCGGGATAAGTGCCGTCGTAATTCTGAGGCCAGAGGCCGTGGAGGACAAAGGTGGAGTGCGCGGCGCACTCGGCTGCATCCGGGTGGGAGTAGCAGAACTCGGGAGACCAGGAGAGGTTGAGGAGATAGTAATCAAAACCGGAGCCGACCGGAAGCGCGGCGTGTTGAGCAGTGGAGGAAGGGTCTGGCGACGAGAGGCCGCCTGACGTGGACGATTTGCACGCAGCGAGCGGGAGAAGGGACGCGAGAATCAGGGCCGAGATCGCGGGCTTCATGGGGGAAGAATATCAGGTGTCGATCTCCGAGCCGGCTACTGATCGCGACGCTGATAGACTGGCCCGGCAAAGGAGGCGTGAGGAATCCGATGGTGAATGCAGGAAGACGCACGTGCATGGTTGGGTTTGCGGTCGTTTCTCTGTGTTGCGGAGCATCCGGCGCACGGATAGCGGCACAGGCCAAAGCTCAGGTTCCGAGTGAGGACGCGCGTAATACCGAGATCGTCACAACGAATTCGCATCTGCCCTTGCCGCAATTCACCAGCCTGAAAGCGTGGGAGGAGCGCAAGGCATTTCTCCGCAAGCAGATTCTGGTTTCTGCAGGTCTGTCGCCTATGCCCGAGAAGACACCGCTCGATGCGAAGGTATTCGGGAAGATCGAAGGGAAGGGGTACACCATTGAGAAGGTACTGATCCAGACGCTGCCGGGTTTCTACCTCGGAGGCAATCTGTACCGCCCGCGTGATGGGAGGGCGAAACATCCGGGCATCGTGAACCCGCAGGGCCATTGGTCCTACGGCCGGCTCCAGAACGATGAAGTCTATTCGGGACCTTCGCTTGGCATCAGCCTGGCGCAGCAGGGATATGTCGTCTTTGCGTACGATATGGTCGGTTACACCGATACGGTTCAGGTGCCGCACCGGTTTGGAAGCGCGGAGCAGAGGCTGTGGTCGTTCGGACCGCTGGGGCTGCAGCTTTGGGATTCAATTCGCGCTTTGGATTTTCTGGCATCCCTGGATGATGTCGATGCTCGCCAACTGGGGGCCGTGGGAGCATCGGGCGGCGGAACCCAGACGTTTCTGCTGGCCGCGGTTGACGACCGTCTTCAGTTTGCGTCACCCGTAAATATGGTTTCAGCAATCATGCAGGGCGGAGATCTGTGCGAGAACGCGCCGGGGCTGCGCATCGGAACGAGCAACGTTGAGATTGCGGCGATGTTCGCGCCAAAGCCGATGCTGGTGGTATCTGCGACGGGAGATTGGACGCACAATGTTCCCAACGAGGAGTTTCCGGCGATCAAGCGCATCTACGACCTGTACGGGAAAGGCGATCAGGTGGAGGTCGTGCAGATCCAGGCGCAGCATAACTTCAATCGGCAGAGCCGCGAGAGCGTGTACCAATTTCTTTCGAAGATCCATCCGGGTTGGAGTGATGCGAAGACGTTGAGGGAGTCTGATATTTCAGTCCCGATGCTGCAGGAACTGCTGGTCCTCTCAAACCGCACGCTGCCGGCGAATGCACTGGATCTTGGCGGCGTGTTTCAACGCTGGAAGGAGCTGGCGCGGGATCAGAATGAGGAGGCGCGAGACGAGGAGTTTCTGCGGGCGCGGCTGCGGCAAACGCTGCATGTCGAAATCCCTCGCGATGTGATTGCAGATCTGCGCGGGAGGTCTGTCGTTCTAAGCCGTGGTTCGAAGAAGGACCGGCTGCCGGGGATCTGGATTGAGGGAAAAGGGAAGCCGGCAATCGTGCTGGACCCGCGAGGATCGAGCGCAGCGCTGGAAACGAATGTTGTGAAGGAGCTGGAACAGAGCAGGAGGCCCATCCTGCTGCTTGACGCATTTCAGACAGGATCGGCAAAGGCGCCGCGGGCAGGGGATGCCTCCGTCGGACAGCAGAAGGTGCCCGAGGATGCGGGTGAGGAGGTGGCGGCGGATGCGGCGGCCGGATATGCGAAATTTCTGACGTTCAATGTGAGCTTGGATGCCGGACGCGTCCAGGATGTGATTACCGCGATCGCTTACGTGGCGAAGCGTAACCAGGGTGCGGACATCTACGCCACAGGCGATGCAGGTGTCTGGGCAACGTTTGCTGCGGCATTAAGCGATGTCGGCGTCTCATTGCATCGGGAGGGATTGCCGAATTTGGCGTCGGACGATGATTACGTGCGGCATTTCAATGTTCCCGGTGTTCTACGCGCTGGCGGATTCGAAGTTGCGGAGAAGCTGGCGAATCGCGACAAGTGAGCGGCGTCGTGACGAACGTGGGCGTCTTCAGCGCAAGACGGCAGGCGGAGCTTCGAAGTTGGAGAGTTCATCGAAGAGATTGTCGGGAAGCTTGAGCGATGCGGCTGCGATGTTCTCCTCAACGTGGCTTACCGAAGATGTGCCGGGAATGGGCAACATGATGCGCGAGCGGGAGAGGAGCCATGCAAGAGCAACCTGCATGGGAGTGGCTCCTATTTCACTTGCTATGCGATCAAGGAGGTCGTTGGCCTGCCGGTTCTGGCCGAGGGGGGCCCACGGGATGAAGGCGATCCCGTGCTTTTCGCAGTGATCGAGCAGGTAGTCCCACTCGCGGTCGGCGAAGCTGTAGCGATTCTGGACGGAGACGATGGGAACGATTTTGCGGGCGCGCTCGAGGTGCTCGAGAGTGACGTTGGAGAGCGCGACGTACTGAATCTTGCCCTGAGTTCGTAGCTCGGCGAGGCACTCCATGGAGGCGTCGAAGGAGACGGCGGGGTCGGGGATATGGAGCTGGTAGACGGCGATGCGTTCGAGGCGAAGGCGCTTGAGGCTGCCTTCGACGGCTTCGCGTAGGTGGTTCGGGCTGGCGTTGTGAATCCACTGGCCGGGGCCGACCCGCTGCCATCCACCTTTGGTGGCAACTACGAGGTCGGCGGGGTATGGGTGGAGCGCTTCGGCGATGAGCTCTTCTGAAACATTGGGGCCATAGGAGTCGGCGGTGTCGATGAAGTTGACGCCGAGTTCGACGACGCGGCGGAGAGTGGCAAGGGCGGCATCCCGGTCGGCGGGCGGTCCCCAGATGCCTTTGCCGGTGATGCGCATAGCTCCGTAGCCGAGCCGGTTCACGGTGAGTTTGCCGAGAGAGACGGTGCTGGCGGCAGCAGCATGGACGGCGCGGGCGGGCTGGGGCATGAATGAGGACTCCTTATCTGACTAGGATGTGCGGTGACGCAAGGCGGTAGCAAGGGGGAAAACAGCTTTCAGCTATCTGGATCTCAGATCTTCCGGGGGTGGGAGAGCCGGGATCGTATGCCACCCAGGGTTAGGAAAAGCCGCTGGATGGGGCACGCGGTTGTTTTGCGCAAGGTTGTTGTTTGCTGCCCCAGGGTAAGGAGCGTTGCTGGGAGGGGGCACCCGCACGTCTAAAATTGATAGAGATGGCAGATACCCTTTATCTGAGTTTGTGGTACCCGAATTTGCGGTTGGTGGCACTGGCGGAGAAAGTCACGGCAGTTCTGAGTGCGTTTGCGAAACATGGGGGCGAGTCTCGGGTGTATTCGGCGACCGTCTGGCCCGTGAGCTGGAGTGAAGCGCCCGCATTTCAGCGGGTGTACGGAAATGGCGAGCGCGGAGCTGAGCCAGGGCAAGCAGCGGAGGACGCGCTGGAACTGCTGCACGAGGACTACGCCTATGAATTCCAAATCGGGTGGTCTCTTTGGGAGTTCGAGCCGGCAAGCGGAGGGCTGGATGCGCGCTGGGTGAGGCAGCCGCGGCTGGTGCGTGTCGTGGCGTATGGGCCACTGTTCGATGCGGGCGCGTACGAGCAGGACGGGCATATCCGGATTGATTTTGGAGGCGATGCGCCGTTTCTGGACGAGGAGCTTGAGTTGGATGCCGACACCGCGAAGCGTGTCGAGGAGAACGTGCGGCAGCTGGTGGAACTGACGACGGCGGTTGAGAAAGAGTCGGGCGCGACGGCGCGGCTGTTGTGGAGCGAACTGGGCGAGAGTCTCGCACAAAGGCTTGCGGCGCGTCTGGGTATGACGGCGAACTAAGGAGAACGGTGCGCTTCACAATCGAGCGGCTGCGTACGATGTTGCTGGTGGCTGGAGTGCTGCTGGTGGTTGCGCTCGGGGTATTTCTGGGAACAGCGAAGTTTCGGAATCGCTTCATCAGGCGCGATATTCCACATGCCCTTGGACATGGGATCCAGGAAGAGGCGAACGGTTTTGTGTACACGCATTTCGGGCCGCGAGGACGCCTTCTTTACAGGATTCATGCGTCGAAGCAGGTGCAGTTGAAGAAGGACGGCAAGGTCTTTATCCAACTGCACGATGTCTCGATCGAGTTATACGCCGAAGATGGCAGCCGTGTGGACCGCATCGAAGGGGGAGAGTTCGAATACAACCCGTCAGTGGGGATCGCGAAAGCGGCAGGGCCGGTGGAGATCACGCTGATGAAGCCAACTGTGGCCCCGGCGATTGCTTCCAAGGCGCCAGGCTCGAAGCAAATGCCGCAAAAGCTTGCGTCGGCAGCGGAGAAGGCCGGAACCGGGGAAATTCACGTAAAGACAAGCGGGCTGGTGTTCGATCGGAACAGCGGGGAGGCTTCGACCGAGGCCAGGGTGGAGTTCTCTCTGACACAGGGCAATGGCAGCGCAGTTGGGGCGAAATATGATGCGCCCGATGGCGTGCTGGTGCTCGACCACGATGTGGAATTGAGTATCAATCGCGGGCAGCAACCGTTGAAGATGTTCGCGCGGCATGCGGAGTTCAACCGCGATGATCAGGCATGCACGATGCAGGCGGCGACAGTTCGCTACGGCAACAACGCTTCGAGCGCGGAGACGGCGAAGATATTCTTCCGCGATGATGGGTCGGCTGAGCGGTTGGATGCCAATGGGGGCATTTCCATCACAACTCTGACTGGGGGGCGACTTGGGTCTCCGAGGGGGACGCTGACATTTGACGAGCACAACCAGCCTCTGCACGGACGCCTTGACGGCGGCGTGTTGATCGATTCCGACACGGATGGGCGCAAGATTCATGGCAGCGCACCCTCGATGGATCTGGTGTTCGGGGGGGGAGGGGTTTTGCGGAGCGCTCATCTGGATCGGGGAGTGCAGATCGCGAGCGACGAAGAGCAGGCTTCAGTCAAAGCGCATCGGGAGTGGAGGTCGCCGGTGTTGGATATCGCGTTCAGGGATGCGGGCAAGGGAAAGGTTGAACCCGCGTCCATGCATGGAACGGGCGGAGTTTCGGTGGTGGCTTCAACGCAGCAGGGAAGCGGACCGGCGAATCCGGAGAAGCTGACGGCGGATGATGTCATTGGGGAGTTCGGTCCGCGTGGGGCGCTGAGCGCGTTTACGGGACACGGGCGTACGACAATCACGCAGACCACGGCAGCGGGAGTGCGGCAGTCGACAAGCGGCGATGAGGTGGTCGCACATCTGGCGCCGGCAGCCAACGGCAAGACCGCGGCACATGGCGGGTTGCAGATTGAATCGGCAACGGTGGATGGGAATGTGGTGCTGGTGCAGCAGCCGGCTCCGAAGAGCGGGGTGACTCAGCCAGCAGTGCGCGCGACGGCAGCGCATGCGAGTTACGGGAGTGGAGGTCAGTGGCTGCACCTGACCGGGAATCCGCGGGTGACCGATGGGGGGTTGGAGATAGCGGCGGAGAAGCTGGATGTTTCGCAGGAGTCGGGAGATGCAGTTGCGCAGGGGAATGTGAAAGCGACGTGGACAGGCGAGGAGAAGCGCGGGAGAAGGGGAAGTCAAGGCCAGAGCCCCGACTTCGGGGCGGAGGGCCCTGTGCACGTGGTGGCGAAGGAAGCGGACCTGAAGCGATCGAGCGAGTCTGCGACTTTCAAGGGCAACGTGAGGCTCTGGCAGGAAGGGAACTCTATTTCTGCTCCCGTGGTGGTGCTGGACCGGAAGAGGCAGGAACTGACGGCGCAAACGGCAAACGCGAAGGAGCCAGTGCAGGTGGTGCTGGTGAGCGCGATGGCGGCGCTTCCCGGAGAGCCGCAGAAGACGAAACAGAACGAACCGTCGGTGATCCAGGTTCGTGGCGGAGATCTGAAGTATTCGGGTGCGGACCGGAAAGCGGTGATGCGCGCGGGGGTTGCAGGCGAGGTGGTGGCCAGCACCGCGGACGCGAATACGCATTCCCGTGAACTGGAATTGACCTTGCTGCCACCGGGAAATCATGCGAGCGGATCGGGCGCTACCGGACAAGTGGATCGGATGACTTCGCGGGGGCACGTACAGGTTTCTTCGGCGGGACGTCGCGGAGTTGGGGAACAGCTCGTCTACTCCAACGACACCGGCAATTTTGTTCTGACCGGAACGGCTGCTGCACCGCCGCAACTGATCGATCCGGCGCACGGGACGGTGACGGGGCAAGCTTTGATTTTCAACAGCCGCAATGATAGCGTCAGAGTCGAAGGCGACGGGCAGAAGACCACCACTGTGACGACCTCGCCGAAGTAGTAAGAAAAGGAACTGCCGGCAAGATGAGCCCGAGAGTTTGATGGACACACTGATCGCTGAGGGAATCGGCAAGACATACAAGGGCCGGCAGGTTGTACGTGGAGTCACGCTGAAGATTTCGCGGGGAGAAGTCGTCGGTCTGCTGGGACCCAACGGCGCAGGGAAGACGACAAGCTTCTACATGATCGTAGGGCTGGTTCCGCCGGAGACAGGACGGATCATGGTGGACCAGAACGATATTACGCACGTGCCGATGTATCTGCGCGCGCGAAATTTCGGCATCAGCTATCTGCCGCAGGAGCCCTCGGTTTTCAGGAAGCTGACAGTGGAAGAAAATATCCTCGCGGTGCTCGAAGCGCAGCCCCTGGACACGCGTGAGCGCAAGGGGCGAACGGAGCGCCTGATCGCCCAACTAAACCTGGGGCATATTCGCGGGACGAGAGGATATGCGCTGTCGGGGGGCGAACGCCGCAGAGTGGAGATTGCGCGTTCCCTCTGCATTCAACCGAATTTCATCCTGTTGGATGAGCCATTCAGCGGGATCGATCCGATTGCGGTGGCGGAGTTACAGAAGATCATTTTCGATCTGAAATCGAGCGGGATTGGGGTCCTGATTACGGATCACAATGTGCGAGAGACGCTAAGCGTGACGGACCGCGCATACATCATCTCGGAAGGGCTGATTTTCAGAGCCGGCACGCCGCACGAACTGGGGAATGATGTCGAGGTTCGGCGGATCTATCTGGGGGAGGGGTTCTCGCTGAATTGATGCGGACCCGCAAGATCCCACCCATTCGGCCACAGCAGCCGAATGAGGGTGCCCGGTTTGTCATTCAGTGCCAGCAAGTTAGGCTAATTTGCGCTAAACCGGTTTAATTAGTTAGCGGGTGCAGGGAATCTGCTACCCGATTACACTAGAAGCTAGTCCTAAAGGGAATCGAGTTGTTTGTATGGCGCTGTTGCAACCCAGACTGAATTTGAAGGTGGCGCAACGCCAGGTCCTGACGCCGGGCCTGATGCAGATGGTGAGCGTTCTTGCGCTCAACAAGCTCGAGCTGAAGGAGATGATCGATGCCGAGATGGTGGAAAATCCCGTCCTGGAAGAGATTGACGAATCGGTTCCAATGCTGGACGAGGTGGCAAGCAGGCAGGAAAAGGATCTACTTCCAGAGCGGGTTGACGGACAGGCGGATGCCGCGACCGAGCCCAAGGATCCTTTCAACGAGATTGATTTCGGGTCGTACTTTCAGGAGTACCTTGACCCGGGCTATCGCACCCAGCCGGAGTATGAAGACAGCGAGAAGCCGTCGTTCGAGAACTTTCTTTCGCAGCCTACTACGCTCACCGATCACATGGCGTGGCAGCTGGGAGCATTAACGCTGGAGCCGGAACTGGAGATGGCGGCCGACTTCATCATCGGCAATCTGGATGAAGATGGGTATCTGACGGTCAATCGTGATGAGCTGATCGAAGCTTTTGCTCAGTTTCCAGAAAACAAGGACAAAAGCAAAGAGGCGATTGCCGATCAGGTGACGCGCGGTATCGACCTGGTGCAGCATCTCGACCCAGCGGGTGTGGGCGCGGCTGACTTGAAGGAGTGCCTGTTGAGCCAGATTGCAGCGCAGCAGGCCGAGTTGAAGCAGGTCTATGCGAAGCACGAGGAAGATGGGCACGCAGATCTTCAGGTCTCTGAAAGCCTGAAGGCAGGCGCCGAGGCGAAACTGGAGGAGCGCAGGCGGGCGATGGAAATCGCAGCACAGATTGTGCAGGGCCATCTGCCGCTTCTTCAGAAACGCGATGTAAAGGATCTGGCGAAGGCGCTGCACGTCACTCCCGAAGAGGCACATGCAGGTGTGGAGTTTATCCGTACGCTGGAGCCTCGGCCGGGAAGGCTCTACAACCGCGAGCAAACGCGGCTGATTGAGCCGGATGTGGTGTTCACCAAGCGCGGCGGGGAATGGGTGGTCTCAATGAACGAGGAGGACTTGCCCAGCTTAAGGTTGAGTTCGCGCTACCGGCGGATGTTGACCGCACAGGGGACCGAGAAGGAAGTGAAGGAGTACGTCAAGGAGCGGTTCCGGTCGGCGATGCAGTTGATGCGCAACATCGCACAGCGGAAGAGCACGATCCTGCGGACCTGCGAAGTGATTGTCCGGCGGCAGCAGGATTTCCTGGATCAGGGAATTGAAGCGCTTCGCCCGATGATGATCAAAGAAGTGGCTGAGGAGATCGGCGTTCATCCGTCGACGGTGAGCCGGGCGGTGGCCAACAAGTACGCGCACACGCCGCAGGGCGTGATTGAGCTGCGTTTCTTCTTCTCAGAGGGGGCAAACGGACCCGAGGGGGCGGACACGCCATTGTTGCTGCTGAAGCGGAAGGTGCGGAAGCTGATCGATGAGGAAGACCCGAAAAAGCCTCTCACCGATGACCAGCTTGCGGCGGAACTGCAGAGGCAGGGTATCCAGCTTACCCGCCGGACGGTAGCGAAATATCGCGAGGATATGAATATTCCGTCGACGCACCAGAGGCGCAAACGGGACGAGTAAAGCAAGTTATTGCAATCACCTGCCTGAGGCCGTACCATCACATCACCGCGCAAGTTGTACTTCCTGCTCGCTTTCCCTGCTGTCTTTTGCATTGCACATATGCAAGAGCATTGAACAGATGCGATGAGGTCGGTCCGTGCCCGTGTTGAAGACAAGCTTCTCTGAAGACGAGCTGGTTGCCGGCAATTACCGGGTTCTTTCGATTGCGGGCTCGGGCGGCATGGGTGTGGTCTACCGGGCGCGCGATGAGCGGCTTGGCCGCACTGTTGCTCTGAAGTTCCTTCCCACGGATCTCAATGCGAGCGAAAGAGAAAAGGAGCGCTTCCTGCGTGAAGCGAGGACGGCGTCTTCCCTCGACCATCCGAATATCGGGGTGATTCACGGGATCGATGAGACGGAGGATGGCCTCACGTTCATCGTGATGGCCTTTTATGACGGCTCGTCACTGGCGCAGCGCATTGCGAATGGAAGGCTGAAGACGCACGACGCGATTGGGATTGCGCGGCAGATGGCGCTGGGGCTTGCAGAGGCGCATGCCCATGGAATCGTGCACCGGGACGTAAAGCCGTCGAACGTGATGCTAACGGCGTCCGGACTGGTGAAGATTGTGGACTTCGGCCTGGCGCGACCAATGACGGAAGCGACGGCGTCGCAGACTGGCGTAACGGGGACGGTGCGATACATGTCTCCGGAGCAGGCCATGGATCGCAGCGTCGATCAGCGATGCGACATTTGGGCGCTGGGGATTGTGTTCGCAGAGATGCTGACGGGCAATTCGCCGTTTCACGCCGAGAGCATCACAGCGATGCTGTACTCGATTCTGAACGAGCCGCCGAAGGGATTGGATGCGGTGCATTCGGCTTTGCAGCCGCTGTTGTACAAGGCGCTGGCGAAGGACCCGGTCAAGCGATATGGATCGTGCAAGGATTTCCTGGCTGATCTGGATGCAGCCGCGAAAGCTATTCCAGAAGAAGACGCCAGTGCGGGCGTTACGCAGAAGCTGCCGGGATCGATGCTGGGCAATCGCACGAATGCGCATACGCGGAAGCTGATTGCGGAAGCTTCACGAACGTCCTGGGGGCCGGCGGCGAAGCAGAGGTCGCCGATAACCACCTGGTTGCTCGGCGCGCTGGTTGTGCTGCTGGGGATAGGACTGGCACTGGGATTTATTGCGCCACTGCGCGAGAAGGTGATCGCACTCGTGACTGGCGCGCCGCATGAGAAGCATGTAGCGGTGCTGCCTTTCGACAACATCGGAAGCAATCCCGAGAACGCAGCGCTTGCAGACGGACTGATGGAGTCGCTGGCCGGTCGATTGACGAATCTGGACGTTGGAAATCAGTCACTGTGGATTGTGCCGACGAGCGAGGTGCGCCGGCGACATGTGACCGATCCCGGAGATGCATTGAAACAGCTGGGCGCCAACCTGGTGATCAAGGGCGCCGTGGAGCGGGATGGAAATGATATCCACCTGACAGTGAATCTGATCGATACGAAGAATCTGCGGCAGCTGGGATCGGCGATGCTGGAAGATCCAGCGGGAGATTTGTCGACGCTGGAAGACGAGGCGGTTTCGCGGTTGGCGAAGCTGATGAACATTACAGTCACTTCGGACATGCTGCGGAATACAGGTGGGAAGGTGAATCCGGCCGCCTATGAAGGGTATCTGACGGCGCTCGGCTTGATGCAGCGATATGACAAGCCGGGGAATCTCGATCAGGCGATTTCGGCGCTGCAAAACGCGTTGAAAGCTGATCCGGGATTTGCACTGGCGTATGCGCAGATCGGCGAGGCATACCGCGTGAAGAGCAGCGTGGAACAGAACCCGAGGTGGCTGGTGCAGGCGGAGGGGAATGCAAAGAAGGCTGTGGAGCTGGACAATCGCATTCCGTCGGTCTATGTGACGCTGGGCCGAATGCATGATCTGGCCGGGAAGCACGACCTTGCGTTGCAGGAGTTCCAGCATGCGCTGTCGATCGACCCACGAAACGCAACCGCAATGGCGGGGATGGGACGTGCTTACGAGCTTGCAGGACGCCTCCCTGATGCTGAGGCGGCATTCCGGAAAGCTGCGGACCTTCAGCCGAATGACTGGGATGGGCACAACACTCTTGCCATGTACTTCGATCGGCAGGGGAAATATGAAGAATCGATTGCCGAATTCAAGAAAGCGCTGGAGCTTGTTCCCGATAATGCGCAGGTTCTGTTCAACCTCGGGGCTACGTACATCGACTCCGGCAATCCGAAGTACTTCGCGGAGGCGGAGAGTGCTCTGAAGCGTTCCATCGCCTTTAATCCTAGTTTTCCCGCTTATGCGAATCTTGGCGCGCTCTATGACAGGGAAGGCAAGTACGAACTGGCTTCAGAGGTAACCCGTAAGGCTCTGGCGATGAACAGCGAGAACTACATCGTATGGGGAAACCTGCGCAACGAGTACGAATGGCTGAAGCAACCGGAAAAAGCCGCCGAGGCGCGCCGGCGTGAGATTCCGCTGCTGGAACAGGCGATCCAGCAACATCCGCGCGATGCCGAAGCCTACGCGCAACTGGCGAATTTGTGGGCAGAAGAGCACGATCGGGAGAAGGCGCAGGCGAACCTGAGAACAGCGCTGGCTCTTGCGCCCGGCGACCCACAGGTTTTGGATATGGGTGCGGATGTATATGAGAATCTCGGAGACCGGAAACAGGCGATTGCGTACACAGAAAAGGCAATGCGAGCCGGCTTCACAAAGGATGAACTGCTTGCCGATCCGGAGTTGCAGGAGGCGCTCAAAGATCCGGCGATGAAGGCTTTATTGAAGTGATTCCCGCATCGAACTTGGAGCGGATGACCTCAACTCTGTTCAGCCCCAGAAAGGACAAACATGCCAACCAACCACACGCTCAATATCCCCGGACATGCTGACCTGCAAATGGCGATCGGCGATACGTTAGTCATCAGCTTCACTTCGGCGGCGAAGTTCTGCGTCGACTCTGGGAATCAGAACGCTTTTAGTCCAGCACTTCCCAGCGCCCAATCGGGGGCGCAAGGCACCCAGTGGCCGGCGACCGGATCAGCGACGGCGAATGCCGCGACGACGATCACCTATTCTCACTGCAAAACTGGCGATAATTGCGGACAGAGCCGAAATCCAACAGCGGGCATTTCGGGCACCATCAAGGTTGGAACAGGAAAATAGTTTTTAAGAATCGATCGATGTTGCGGCAGCGGCCCCGATGTCCCCCATCGGAGCTATTTGCCCGTATAGCGAATATCGAGAAGAGTCCAGTCGTCCTGGGCTTCGCGGGAGGCCTGGACCTTTTGAAGATGCTTCACGAGCTCCTCGAGGTTCGGCATATGAGCGAGTCCGGCAAGGCCCTCGATACCGATCTGCTGGCCTGAGCGGTCCTCGATCTCTGTGATTCCATCGGTTGTGAGCAGGATGCGATCGCCCGGCCGCAGCTTGATTGTCGATGAAGTGTATGTCGCCTCTTCGATGATGCCGACGATGAGGTTGCCATCCTCCAGGTACGTGGTTGCATTTGGACTGATGAGAAGCGGTGGTATGTGGCCACAGTTCATGTACTCGAGCCACCCATCGGGGAACAGCTTCAGCAGGATCATGGTTGCATACTTGCCGACCTGTCGGGTGCAGAGGAAGCGATTGATGAGATCGGCGGTCTCGGGCAAGGATTGGCCGGTGAGCATCAGCGCATGAATGATGCCCTGTAATGTAGCCGCCACGATGGATGCGGGAACTCCTTTGCCGGAGACGTCCGCAATGGCCACGCAGACACAATCATGGAGGGCGATTACGTCGTAGAAGTCGCCGCCAATCGCATGACAGGGGATGCTGCGGGCGCGGAACTCAGCATAGTCGGAACGCGGCAGCGCGATGGACATCAGGCCCGAATGAATGGATGCGGCGATGGCGAGCTCTTCTTCTGCTTTGCGCGCTTTCTGTTCGGTATCGGCGAGAAGCGCGTTGTGGAGGAGCGTTGAGGCTTCGCCTGCCAGGTTGTCGAGCACCTGATGGTCGATGTCGCTGAGGCTGCGATTGCCGAGTTGGCTATCGAGATAGAGCATGCCGAGCAGCCGATTGGGCTCGGCGGGCGAGATATGCTTGCGCAGCGGAATGCAGTAGATGCTGCGAATGGAATTCGCCATGACGCTGGCCCATCCGGCAGCGCTGTCGTCAGCCAGGGTGTCGCTGAGGGAGAACCTGGTGTCGCTCTCAACAGCTTTTTGCATGGCCCGCCGGGAGACTGAAGAGTCTTCTTCGACATAACTGCCGTCGGAGCGTAGACCGAGCGCCAGACGGAGCTCGCCGTCTTCGAGAAGAAAGACAAAGCCGCGCTCGGCACCGGTGAGCTGCATGGAGAGCTGCAGAAGTGCCTGAAATACGTCAGTGATGGCGCCGCCGGAGTTGAGCTGGCGGGCGGCGTTGAGAAGAAAGCCAAGCTTCTCAATCTCGCGGGCTGGAGCGGGGATGTTCTTGTCAGTAGGTGCGAAGACGGAAAGCGCGGAGAGCAGTTCGGAGGCGCGTATACCTGATAGCGTATCGGCGGCCGTGGGGACGACGAAGCGGAAGCATGCGGCATTCACGGATCCGAACTGGATGGTATCGCCGGATTTGAGGGAGGCGCGTTCGACGCGTTTGCCATTCAGATAGGTGCCGTGCGAGCTGTTCTGATCCACGAGTTCGAAGGCACTGTTTCGACGCGTGATCAGCGCGTGGCGGCGAGAGACGAAGGCCTCTTTGAGAACGAGGTCCTGATCGGGCGAGCGGCCGATGGTCGTGGAATCGCCCTGCATGGCAAACGTGTGCTCGCCATCGAGATCGACGTACTGCAGGTTTGGCACGGATGTTGGGACGGCCATCACGCAGATTCTATTCGTTGGAGTCTGCGTGAGGCGACGTTAATTTTGAGGACTTCCGATTATTGTCTAAAGTTGCCAGGCTGGAGGTTAGCTATTTGCTCTTCTTGATCAGGGCGTCCACGGCGAAGCCGCCGTTCGGATCGCGGGTGGCGCTGAGGGCGACGCTGGGAGTGACCTGATATTGGCCCTGGATGGTCTGGCCCTGCGTGGTGGTTACATTGCTGGAGAAGGTGATGAACAAATTGCTGGTGATGCGCTGCTGAATGGTGACGTTTGCGCCGGCGTTTTGCCCTCCACCATTAGCGAGGACGGGGTTAACAGAGAGCTGGGAGATGCCTGCAACCTTGGAAATCCGGCTGGTCACCTGGCTTGATACCTGATTGGCTACAAGCGTTTCTGCCGCCTGGTTGGCAGGAGTTGAGCTCATGGCGCTGGCTTCGGAGGTCTGACCGAAGGCAAGAAGGTGAATGATGTCTGCCTGAGGGAGGGCGGGGTTCGCGGTGTATTGGGTGCGAAGCTGATCGACAGGGCCCTCGAAGCGAAGGCTGATGTCGTATTGCTGGATGGTCGTCGTAACGGTGAGATTGACGACGGGCTGTGTCATCGTCGGATTCACGAACTGAATGGTTCCGCCGGTGAGCAGGTAGCGGTTGCCGTTGAGGATGATGTCGCCGCCGCTGAGGTTGATACGGCCCAGGATCACGGGTTCTGCCGCGGTGCCGCGGACCTGGAGGTTCGCGGTTCCACCGATGCTGAGAGTACGGCTGACAAGGTTGACGGCGTTCGAGGAGTGGACGGAGAGATTGAGGGCGAGGTTCTGGGCGAATCCCTGCGTGGGCGGAGCTTCGACTCCGCCGGAGAACTGGCTCACGAAGTCGGTGAGATCAAAACCAGGCGTGAAGGACAGATTCGCAAGGTTGACGGTGCCGCCAAGAAGGGCAGCATCCGTGGTACCGGTAAGGCGGAGGTTGGCGCCGATTGATTCGCGCATCCCCTGGGGATAGAGCAGGCGGATTCCCCGTGCGGCGAGGCCCATGTCGAACTGAATGGAGGGACGGAGTGCGACTCCACCGGATGCAGTGAGCGTTCCGCCGCCAACATGGCCCTGAAACGTGGTGATGTTCAGCCGGTCTTTCGTCAGAGCGAGTGTGCCGTTTCCATTCTGCAGGCCGACGGGAAGGTCGGGAGATGCAAAGGAGGCGTTGACGATGTCGATAGTGCCCTGGATTCCAGGTGCGTGGGTGGCGCCATAGGAGTTGATGTTGAATTTGACTTGCCCGCCTGTGCGCAGGTCGGGATCAAAGAGCTGCGCGATGTGGAGATCGAGCGATCCGAGCAGCAGAACGGACATTTGCGCATCACCGGTGGTTGGAACGTGGCCCTGGAACTGGATGTCGGTGTCAGTGCCTTTGATCGAGGAGCGCTGCACATCGACGACGCCGTCTTTGTAATCAATCTTGATGGGAGCAGTGGCGGCGAGTTGAATGTTGCTGCCGTACGCGATTTTGAGCACGGGGATGGTTGCGTGAGCTTCGAGGAGCTTCTTGTTTTTGAGAGGCCCATGTAATGTTGCGTGAAGTTCAGTTTGACCGGAGAAGTTGCCGGCCTGATCGGGCGCATAGACAGCGACTATAGGTGCGAGAGGAATGCCTTGTGTGTCAAGGTTGGCGTCGGCGGGATAGTCGCCTGTGAGAGCAACCTTCGCGTTGGCCTTGATGGCGGTGTTTACCGCTGTCGAAGTCAGCTCGGCCGTTGCGAAATGATTGGCGACATTGGCATGAAGACGAATGTCGGAGATGGTCTGCTTCTGGACGCCCAGCGTGGGGATTTCGATCGTTGCGTCCATGGCGGGGTTGTCGAATGTGCCTTGACCTTTTGCGTTGATGGCGATGACGCCGGTGGGTTTGGCGCTGGTATTTTGAAGCCGCTTGATCTTGTCGAGGTGAATGCCTGACGAGGTGAGTTCGGCGGTGTAGGTTTTTCGATTGGGGCTGACCGTGACCTTGCCATCGATGCTGCCGGCCGCTGCGGCAATGGCGAGATTGGCATGAGCTTCGTCTCCGCTGCCCTCGAAAGTGATCTTCGCCGTGTTGAGAGGCTCGCCATAGGCTGCGGCACTGGTGAGTGTCAGGTTGCCGTTGCCGATCGGATTCTGAATGCTGCCGCGCATGGAGACGTTGGCCGCGAGGATACCGGTAACGGGGGCTTGTTGGCCGGCAAGTTTGGCGAGCTCAGCGATGTCGAGCTGCGAAGCGTTGAGCCGAACCTGAACGGGGCTGGTCTTTGTAAACGACCACTTGTGCAGTTGTGCACTGGCGTTAAGCGCAATGCGACCCTGGCTTGCGGGATCGAGTTCGGCATTCTGAAGAGCCACTTTGGATGGACTGGCGTCAACGTTGGTGCGGATAAGCTTCCAGGTTGAGCCGCGAACCTGGAGATTATGCGCGGTCAGCTGGCCAGTAAGGCGGGGAACTGAGGTAGATCCGCGAACGACGCCGTTGAAGTTTGCTGTACCCGCGAGGCCGAGCGGTTGCGGCGGCGGTTGGCCGGGGGTTGGCGTGCGGAAAAGATCGGCGATTGTTTCGAGCTCGCGCAAGTCCTTGGCCTGCATTTGGATTGTCAGGGTGGAGTTTTTGCTGACCGTCCCGTTGAGGTCGATGTTGGTTTGCGGCGTGCGGAAGAAGCTGCGCTCGACGGCGAGTTGCTGATTCGAGCCATTGTAGGTGGCGTGCAGAGCGCCGTTGATGGGGACGGCATCAGGGCTTGGTATGGTGGGCGGAGTTGCCGAGGCGCTGACGATGTGAGGCTGCTGCGGATTCGAGACATTCGCATTGATTGTCGCGTCCGCGTGGGCGACGAGGTCGTTCATCGTCTTGCCCCACGAGGCATTGGCAGTTCCGTTGAGAGTTCCCGTGATATTGACCGCGCCTGTCGATGCGGCGTTGCCGGCCATGCGCTTGGCCTGCGCAAGCGAGATGTTGCGGATGGCCGTGTTGAATTGGTTGCGCGCTGAATTAGTACCGAGGTTCTTCATCGTGCCCTGGGCGGTCACTTCACCGCCGAGAAGGCCGGCGCGCAAGTCGCGAAGATTGGCATCGCCATTGGCAAGTGAGTAGTGGGCAGCGATATCGGAGACTTCGGCCCGAAGGGTCGGTGTCTTCGTCACCAATTGGCGGCTGTGCAGATCGCCGTTCACGACGAGGGATTGCAGCAGCGGGCGATTGGGCGCGGATTGATATTGCGCTGTTCCGGAAATGGCAACGAGACCGGAAGGGATGGAAGGATTGCGAAGAAATTTTGCGAAGGTCAGGCCGTCGACGGTGGCGTTGTATTGCGCCTGCACAAAAGGATTGCTGTAGTTGTTCACGGTTGCGACGAGCACGATATTTGTATTGCCCATTGCGATCTTCGCGGAGGAGAGATGGAACGTGTTCGGATCGGCGTCGAAGTGAACATTGAGCGTGTGGGGCGGCGCCTGGCTGCCGGCGTAATTGATCTTCCCGTTGGAGTAGCTGAGCGTGCCGGAGTAGCGTTTCGGTGTCGGATCGAAACTTGAATTGACCTCAAGGTCGTTGAGGTCTGCCGCAATGGCACTTGGCCGGCTGTTGTAGAAAACAATTCCGTTGGTGAGGACGGCGCGCCGAATGCCGAGGTCGAAGATAGAGGTGTTGCTTTTGGAATTGCTGCTCTTCAGCGTGGGGATATTCGATACGCCGTTCTTGTCTACGTAGACCTGAACCACGGGGCTGTCGATCCGGATGCTGTCGAAGTACCATTTCCCTCCGAAAACGGAGACAATGCGCACGCCTGCTTGCGCATGCTGTACTTGAAGAAGTGGCGGATTGGGATGCGGACTTGCGCCATCGACCTTGAGGCCGTAGAGATCGACACTCAGCGTTGAGAGATGGAGATTGAAGTTCTGAAGGTGGACACCTGTATTCAGGGCTTTCGAGGCCTGATCCTGGATTTGGGTGAGGAGATAGGCGTGCCCCCGGGAACTGTTGAGGAGGACCATCGCAATGATGAAGCCGAAGATAATGGGGAAAACGATGACCATGCCGATCCACTTGGCGACGGTGAACACGCGATGACGTGCAGGGTGAGCCGGCCGATTTTCCCTGCTATCGGTTGAATGAGAAAAGATAGCCACTGGAGTAACTCCTAAAATGCCTGGCCGATGCTGATGAAATACTGAGTCGATTTAACGCCGGGAACAGGATTGAGGTTGTGTCCGAGATCGACACGGATGGGCCCGACCGGCGTGGAATAGCGAAGCCCGATGCCGATGTTGTTGGAGTAGAGAGACGTGAAATTGTGAAAGCCGATATTGGGGAAGACGTTGCCGCCGTCGTAGAAGGGAACGATGCTGAGGCCCTTTTTGATGGGCAGCGGGATACGTGATTCTGCATTGATAATGAGCTGTTCATTGCCGCCGCTGGGAACGTTGATCTGCGGACAATTTGGAGCGGTCTCGCCAGAACTGCAGACGTAGATATTGCGCTGCGGGCCCGCACCGTCGAGGGGAAATCCGCGGAGAGAATCGCCACCGCCTGTGAAGAAGCGCTCGCTGAGAGGAACTCGGCTGTCGGCAAACGGCTGAGCTAGGCCGACGCGAATGCTTCCGGCCCAGACGATATTGTGAAATTTCTGTTTGTAAATCGCCGCCTGCGACGTGAGCTTGGCGAAGTTAACGCTTGAGCCGAGTTTCGTCGAGTTTAGATCGATCTCGATTGAATTGAGGACGCCTTTGTGTGCGTCGAGCACATTGTCGCGCGTGTCGCGAGTGAGGTTTGCGCCGAAGCCGGAGAGGCGTACGTTGCGATCTTCGACTGGAACGAGATCCTGGATTTCAACACGCGTCAGGTTGGTTTTGATGAAGCTATAGCGAACGAAAAAGAGATTGTGTCTGGCGCCGTCGATGAAGCGCTGAATCTGCCAGCTCCCAACTTCTTGCTGCGAGGAGAAGATAGGGTTCTGCTCATTGCGTTCAGCGGAGAAAGAGAAAGTGGATTTCCATGATGACCAGCGCAGGTTTGGGTTGATGTAGTAGATGCCGGCTCGTTGGTCCAGACGGCCGGCGAAAGCAGTCATCGTGAGGGATTCACCCTTGCCGCGGAAGTTGTTGCGCGTGTACTGGAATGATCCGCGTGGACCATAGAAGGTGTTCTGACTCGTCTTAAAGTTAGAGGGCAGGCCGACGGGCGGCAGATTGGGAACAGCGGCGGTACCGCTGGGGATACTGCCGCCGCGATTGATGAGTTCGAACCCGAAACCGTAGGTGAAGTCGTTGCGTTTTGCTTCGTGGACCTTTACGAGGACGTCTTCGCTGGTCTGGGTTGTGATCTGCCGCTTGGGATCGACTTCGGCCCAGTCGAAAACCCCGGTGTGGTCGTAAAGGCTGCTGCCGGCTGTGAGCAGGTTGGTTTCAGTGAGAGGCTGGTCAGGCTTGAGGACTTTGACGTCCTGATCGATGAGGCGCTGGCGAGTGTAGTTGCGGCCCAGGGTGATGACTTCACCTGTAAAGACGCGAGGACCTTCATAGATATGGTAGATAACGTTGATGTGGTGGGGATCGTTTTTTGAGACCTGCGTTGCGGTTTCGCGGAAGCTGGCGGTGAGGTATCCAGCCCTGAAGTAGTTGGCCATGATGCCGGCGCGGTCGGATTGCACGTTTGCTTGCGAATAAGGCTGGCCGGCTGCGACCTTCAGTCCCTTCGGCGCGAATTGCGATTCTGGAAACGTATTTGCTCCCTGAATCGAGAGGGAGCTGACGACGTCGCGGGGCCCCTCGACAACATGGAAGCTGACGTCGATATCTCCGTTGTTCTTCACAACATTGGACGTGACCTGGACGTTGCTGAACCCCTGAGCTTCGTATACTCCTTTGAGATTCTTTACGCTGGCGCGAACCAGCTGATCGCTGAACTGGCCATGTGAAAGGAAGTGCTTCTTTTGAACCGCGATGTGCGGTGTGAGGTCTTCGTCTTTGAGCTGTTGTTCGCCGGTGACGTGAACGCCCGTAACACTATGCTTCCTGCCCTTGGTAACCTGATAGATGACGGTGCGAAGCTTTTCGTCCCCGGTTACGTTCGATGAGACTTTGACATCGAAGAAGCCCTTCTTCTGGTAGTAGGAGCTGAGCGCCTGCTCGCCTTCCTGAACGGTTTCAGGATCGACGCCAACGCCCTGGTACACAGGCAGCAACGATTTCTTTGTCCAAGGCCAGAGGCGAGTACCGATGATCTGGACCTTGGTCTTGCTACCAGGATCGGCGTTGAAGTGAATGTCGGCGCGATTATTCTCCGCATTGTATTCAGCGCCGGAGAGCTTTACCTGGGCGGAAAGATAGCCGTTCTTCTGAAGGTGGGATTCGAGGCGGCTGGTGGCCTTATTGAGGGTTCCGCGTTTGTAAGTTTTGCCTGAACGGATGGCGGCTCCACGAAGGCGAGCCAAGGGACCCGTGAGCTGATCATGCAACTCCTTGCCCTGCGATGGCGAGACTCCGGCGATTTCTACTTGCCCGAACTTCGCCTTCTTGTTCAGTACGCACTGGAAGATGACGTTCACAATTCCACGCTTTGAATCCGTTTGGAGCCTCGTGGATACAGTCGCTTGAAAGTAGCCCTCCTGCTGGAAGAAGCGCAGGAGGCGCAGTCGATCGCGTTCGACAGTTGAGGCATCGTATGGGGCCTGTGAGGTGTAGTAGGACACCTGAATCAAGCGAGAGTATGCGAACCGTTCCGCTCCGGGGAACTGAAAGATGCCGTAGTAGACCGCGGGCTCGAGGACGAAGAGAACTCGGAGTCCCTTGGCCTCAGGTTCGACCTGAATGCGGACGTTTCGGAACTGCCTCGTAGCTTTGAGGGCGGCAGCGCTGGCTTCGACCTTTTCGCGGGCGAAGGGCTGGCCCGCTTTCTGCGCAAATTTGGATTCGAACTGCGATGTATTCAAATCGGGGCGGCCTGCAATCTCGACCGAAGTGACGGCCTGCCCTTCATAAGACGCAAGAATCTGCTCGGCGGGAGGCAGGTTCGAATCTTGAGGAGTCTTTTTGGGTGCGGTGGCCTGTTCAGAGGCTGACGAGGCCTGTGCGGCCGCACTCGCAATTGGAAACACATAGGAGAAGAAGCCGAGCAGAACCGCGATCCGGACGAACGGGGAGAGGGATTTCCGTACACTACTGCCTAAACACACCATCGGCAGGTTGGATGCATGCGGTATGTAGGTGTTTGCTCATGAGCATGCCCGGCTGATGAGGAGAGGCAGCCCTAATGGCAACTTATCGGGTACTCAGGATGAAGCATCTAAGGCAAGTTGTAAGCAGGCGACGCTGTCATGAACCGGGCCGAACACATTTCCGATACCGGGCCGAAACTCGACAAAACCCTTCCGCATCATGAGCGTCGGGTCTGGGAGACTGTATTCAGATCGCCGTTGAAGTCCTTCTGGAGTCTGAAAGAAATCCCCTATGACCGGGTCCTGAAGCGAGTTTGGAACGGGCTATTTGAAGACCGGGTGTTTGGCTGGGCGGCGGAACTGGGCTTTTACTTCTTGTTTGCGCTGTTTCCGACTCTGATTTGTGCGAGTTCGATTCTGGGAATGGTGGCGCGGTCAGCCCATAATTTCTACGGTCAGCTGTTGGGGCACCTGGCGATCGTTATACCAACGTCGGCTATGGGAGCAGTGCTGAAGACATTCAACGAGACGACCGCTGCCGCCTCATCCGGGAAGGTCACATTCGGACTCATCGCGGCAATCTGGTCGGCTTCGGTGGGAGTTTCAGCGGTACAGGATACGTTGAACGCGGTATACAACATCGAAAGCCGGCGCTCCTACATCGTTGCCCGTCTGCAGGCGATCGCATTGACGATTTTGTTGATCCTGATGGTCACGCTGGGATTGGGATCGATGCTGCTTGGGGACTACCTTGCACTTTTGGTTAGCCATAGTGTCCACGATGCGATGCTGAGCATGGCGGGTATCGCCGCGATCAGGCTGGTGAGTTGGACCCTGGCCTGCATTGTGCTGGCCCTTACTTTCGCGGTGCTCTATTATTGGGCGCCGGACTGCAACATGCGATGGCACTGGATCACCCCCGGCGCGGTGATCGGGATTGCAGGTTGGCTGCTGGCATCACTTGGTTTCCGACTGTACCTGCACTACTTCAATACTTATAGCGTGACGTACGGGTCGCTCGGAGCTGTGGTGATTCTGCTGATGTGGTTCTACATCACGGGCCTCATGCTTCTTTTCGGCGCAGAAGTGAACAGCCAGATCGAGGCTGCGGCGGCTGAGAAGAGTCTCGAACTCCACGATGCGGGCTCAGTTGGAATCCACGCGCAGGCAGTCTCGGCAACCGGCCAATGAGATTCACGCTTCGGCGGGAGATCGTACAATCTCCTCCATAGGCGGATTGACTGGCTTCGCGCATCGTAGCGGAATGCTATACAATCCGAGATTCTCAGGCGGCGATGGAAGCACCTGAGAAGGAAGAGCGGAGGCTGACCATGGAAGTGGAGTTCACCGCGAGACAAGTTAACGTTCCGAAAGCAGTGCGTTCTCAAGCCGAAGAGGGGTTGGAACGAATCGCCCGGATCCTGGGGAGAGGTGCGCGCGCGAGCGTCGTATTTCGCGTGCAAAGACACCTGCAGATTGCCGAACTGACGATTAAGGCGAGATTGCAGACGATTGAGGCAACGGGCAAAGCAGACACTCTGGAATCGGCATTGCGAATCGCCATTCAGCATGCGGAGAACCAGGCGTTGCGCTACCGCGATCGGCAGTTTGAGCGAAAACGGATGCCGAAGCTGGATAAGGTGCTGACCGCTCCCCCGGTCGCGCTGCCGAAACGAGGCGCGCAGCCCGAGGGAATGCATGAGAACGGGAAATTAACCAGAGCGAAGGTGAAGACGACGATTCCGGTGCATTCATTCCCGGCGAATACGGCATATGTTGAGCCGCATGTCCTCTCCAGCGGAGATGCAATTGCAGTGAAGCCAATGACCATTGAAGAGGCTGTGAAAGATGCAGAGTTCCGCGACCGGGACCTGCTGATTTTTCGAAATCGCGCAGGCGATCTCTACGTGCTGCATCGCAGGCGCGACGGTCAGATGGAGCTTGTTGAAGTTCCTTGAACATTAAGGCAGCGTTACTCCAGTGACGCTGCCTTTCACTTTCAAGACACTTGCAGCATTTACGCAGGATGCTAGGATGGGCGCATGGCCCCGAAGCATCCAAGGACCGGTGCGCGCCACCGCAGTCAGCCGAAAAAGACTGCAAAGACATCGAAGAAGGAACTGGTTATCTTGACTGGGATCTCCGGAGCGGGGAAGGCGTCTGCTCTGAAGGCGTTTGAAGATCTCGGCTATCAGGCTGTGGACAATTTGCCGCTGGAACTGATGCAGGAGTTCGCCGGCCTGGTGGCGAAGTCAAAGGAGATTGAGCGTGCGGCGATTGTCGTTGACGTACGCGAAGGCCAGGCTCTGGATCGATTGCCGGAGATCATCCAGCATGTAAAGCGAGTGCTGCCGACGCGCGTGGTGTTTCTTGATGCGCAGGACCAGGTGCTGGTACGG
The DNA here is from genome assembly GCA_035606555.1 of Occallatibacter sp. GTDB lineage: Bacteria > Acidobacteriota > Terriglobia > Terriglobales > Acidobacteriaceae > Telmatobacter. The sequence continues at coordinate 1,137 of DATNFD010000127.1, read as the reverse complement.
CGGTATTCAGAGACGAGAAGACCGCACCCGCTGCGCAGGTCAGAGAGCGTATCGCGTTCAATCGTGGAAGAGCGGCAAATGCTCGACATGGTGCGCAACGTCGCAGATATACTCATCGACACATCGCGCTTCAATGTGCACGAACTCCGGGAAGAGATTCTGAAGCGATTCGGGCGCGGAGATCGTACCGAGCATCTTCTGATATCGTGCCTCAGTTTTGGGTTTAAGAATGGAGTTCCGCTGGATGCGGACCTGGTTTTTGATGTACGGTTTTTGCCTAATCCTCACTTTGTCCCGGAATTTCGCGAGAAGACTGGACTAGATCCGAAAGTCGCGCGATTTGTAAAGGGCTTTCCCCAGACGGGAGAGTTCCTGGACAAGGTGACGGCCCTGCTGCTCTACCTTATGCCGCATTACGTGAAGGAAGGCAAGAGCTATCTGACGATCGGATTTGGCTGCACCGGCGGGCAGCACCGAAGCGTGATGATGGCAGAGGAGATGGCAATGCGATTGTCGAAGGCAGGCTATGTGGCTAAGGCTCTGCATCGGGACATGCCACGCTAGCTCCTATTTCGCAGGCTTCTGCAATTGATCAAGAAATGCAGCGAGTGCCGCGTTGAACTGAAGCGGTTCTTCACGTGAACTCGTGAGCCACACGATGGTTTTGCGAGCAGGAACGGCTTGATACGCCTGAGAGGTCTCGTCACTGCCGGCGCCAGCGGGAGTCCAATAGAACCAAAGCGATGAGATCAGCAGGTTTGCTGCAGAGGTTTTGGTGTCCCATCGGTCGCCCACGAGCAACCTTGCGGGAACAAGGTGTGCGCGGGCGTCGTTAAAGATTGCGGCCGTGGGGGCATCGAGCGGCTGTTCGAGGATGACGCCCGCGAGATCGGCTTTTGCGGCAGCGACTTCCAGAGCGAGGTTTGCGCCAAGATCGCGGCCCACGAGGACGATGGCGGCCGCGGGTATGTGCCGTGTATCGGCCAGGTAGTGCAAGGCCGATTCTGCATCTTCGCGCCAGTGCCGTTCACTGGGGTGCACGAACCGGCTCTGTCCGTAGCCGCGGTAATCGAATGCGAAAACGTTGAGACCGGCTCGGTGCAGTGGCACCAGCGCGGTGAGAGTGTCGCCAAGGTT
>DATNFD010000126.1:0-19528 GCA_035606555.1 Occallatibacter sp. | reverse complement strand
CTTGCCGTCCACTCTGATTCGATCTCGACAACGCCCCGCTCTCCGGTTGCATAGTGGCTGAAGCTGCTCCATCGGTATCTCTGAAATCGCTTCAAACCGCACGGCATGGCCCTATCGTAATATCCATTCGATGTTGATCTGAAGACCCGCTCATCGCGATAAAGCCGCGATGAACGGGGCACAGCTTCCGAGGCAGCAGAGCAAATCTTGAAAAGGATGAACGGGCCACCTGCCGCAGTTGATCCATCAGGTGGGGATCACTGAGCAAACGGCAGGTGGCCCACTCAACCGGATCTGTGCCCCATTCATCGCAGTTTCATCGCGATGAGTGGGAGTGCTATCGAAGCCTGCACAGCAGCAGTAACACGGAGCCATGCCCCGCGGTCTCAAGCGGTTCCAGAAAGCCGAGTCACTCCATTTCATCACCTTCAGCTGCTTCCATCGGTTTCCGTTCCTTGAAGCTTCGAGACCGAAAGATATTCTCGAAGTCATCCTGGAGCAGGTCCGGGCTCGTCATCAGGCAAAGATTTACAGCTACGTGCTGATGCCGGAACATGTCCACCTGCTCATCAACGAGCCGCCCTCCACAGTACTGGCGCAGATTCTGAAGGCATTGAAGCAAACTTCCTCCCGGCGACTGAAGGGAGACCACGAGCGGTTTTGGCAGGATCGGTACTTCGACAGAAACATCCGCGGCGAAGCAGCGCGTTCCGAGGTGATTCGTTATATTCACCGCAACCCGGTCAAGAGAGGTTTGGTTGCATCGCCGGGCGAGTACCGTTGGAGCAGTTTCAACCACTATGCCACTAAGTGCGAGGCGTGGTAGAAATCGAATCGGAGTGGAAGGCCAGCCTTCGACTCCCACTCATCGCGATAAAGCCGCGATGAATGAAGCACAGCTCAGTTGGAAACACACAATGAATGTCTCTGGACCGATGAGCGGGCCACCTGCCGATCGTGAACTTGAGATCAATTTCTTGACCTCAGTGTCCCCATCGGCGACCACTCGACCGGAGCAAATCGATGGCAGCTTGTAAGATGGTGCTGCCATGACGCTACATGAGTTCAAGGCGTTGAAGAGTCTGGAAGATCGCCGGGTGCGCATGATGTTTATCGACGGCCAAGAGGTGATTGCAACACTCGTGAGCGTGACAACCGATCTGGACGAAAGCCGCCATCTGATTTACGAAAGAGTTGAGTGGACCGCGCTCCCTCATGCCGATGCCGGCGCGGAAGCGTACTACGCGTCTGGAGAGGAACTGGTGAGTTGCACTTTGGCCGCTCCGGTCGAATAACCGGCCACACTCGCTTTGAGAGCAATTTCTTGGCTTCGAGCCTTTCCCCTCAGTCCGGTCCCTCCCCCGGAATCCCTCACTCTTTCGCGTCTCATCCCAGACGTCAATCTCCTTCTCACCTTTTCCCCCCATAGAACCTCTTCATTCCACTCGCCAATCTCCCCGCTCCACTTTGCAGTCAATAAACCCCTCCCGGCGCATAGTAAGAGGCGTAGCTCGGAACAATATCCCAAACCCGTGTGAACCATCCCCAGCCCACGTGGTGAATACCGTCAGCGTACCCGGCACACTCGTCCGCTTCGGTCTAAGTTGTTTATTTGCGCGATTTTAAAACCTAAGTTCAGCAGTTGCAAATATTTACAGCCGCTTCCGGCTGTAAATCATTGAAAACAATACTTCCCCCCCCCGGGGGGTAGCCGTATCGCGGGGGTACAACTGCGGCGAGGAGGAGAATCATGCTCGACCAGCGTCGCGAGGGCGGGACCAGGAGAATCTCACAATCCCTCAAAATCCGGGTGCCAACAAGATCGTAGGCGTGTCCCATTCATCGCGCGGTCTCTGCGCGGTGAGTGGGCGTCTCCCGATTTTCGAGACATGGGAAACAACTCAGCCACAATACTCGAAAGGCTCTCAGGCTCGAAAGAGCAGGCAAGCTGAAGTCATAGAATCGAGAGACAGCAGTCAGCGCTACCCACACCCTGCTCGAGGCTCTATAGATTGAACTTAGATTTTCGAGATGAACGCAGCACCGACGAGACTGCTTTAGACCAGGCAGATTCTGTCCCCGCGCATCCAAGATTGCGCTTACATAAGGCATTTAAAAGCACATATCTGCCGAACGATCGAGATGTAATTGTTTACCTTCCTCCGGCATACGAAACCGAGCCGGAACGCAGCTATCCGGTGCTGTACCTTCACGACGGGCAGAATCTGTTCGACGGACGGACTTCGTTTGTCCCGGGGAGAACGTGGCAGGTGTTGGAACATGCCGATGCGGGAATCGAGGCGGGCGACGTGGAGCCGCTGGTGATCGTGGGAATCTACAACACGGGAGAGAGGCGGCTCGCCGAGTACACGCACGAGTACAACTGGCAGATGGGCGGCGGAGAAGCCGATGCCTACGGAAACCTGATTACCAGAGAACTGATGCCATGGATCGCGAACGAGTACCGCGTCAGGCAAGATCGGGCGGGCGTTGGATTGGGTGGGTCGTCGCTGGGAGGACTCGTGAGCCTCTACCTCGGACTCCGATATCCAAACGTCTTTGGGAAGCTGGCGATCATGTCGCCGAGTGTCTGGTGGAATCACAAGAGTATTCTTGGCTATTTAAATGAGCATGCTCCGCAACTGTGGGAGCGCCCTGACCTCTGGCTCGACGTCGGAGATCACGAGGGCCAAAAAGCTCTGCGGGACGTGGAGCACCTCGCCCGCAGGCTGAAGGCGAACGGGTGGAAACCAGGCGAGACGCTACACTTCGAGATGGCGCGGGGCGGAACGCACGACGAGGCAAGCTGGGCGACGCGGGTCAGGCCAATGCTGAAGTTTTTGTTTCCAAAAATGACCTAAGATTCTCTAGCGCCTCGGCTTTCCCGGATTCATCTGAATTCGATCCCGTTGCCGAGGACGTGAGCTAGCTCACATCCAAATTCCGGAGATAAGCGCAGGATTAAGGCATGACTGAGATCCTGTGGAACACCAATTCGCCCCATTCCCCGCTGCGGGACCATGAGCTGGTCGAGCTTCGGCTTGTGGATCTCGGTGGCAGCGACGAGCACCGTTTTCTGCTTCGCGAAATTCACGCTGCATGGTCGGCTTCTGCCCAGCAAATTCAGTGGAAGGGATTCGAAGACCGCATGTATCTGGACGAGCGCGATGCTCTACGATCCTTTGCCGCTCGAAAGATAACGATCGCCAACGCCGGCTTTCCGTACGCGACGACGCTGAACTAGTCCGGCGTCTTGAGACCGAACTTGCCGAGCTTATAGGAGAGGTCGCTTCGGGAAAGCTGTAGACGGCGGGCTGCTTCGGCTTGTACTCCACCAGAGGATTGCAGGGCGCGAGAGATAAGGCTTTTCTCCACATCCTCGAGCAGGTTGCGGAGAGAAACCGATTCCGGCAGGCCGCTGATCCATTCCGCGCTGGAAGACGAAGAGCCGCTCGCCGAGCTGGTCGATGGTCCGAGAAGGAAGTCGGCCGGCACCAGTTCGGACCCCGAGGAGAGGATCAAGGCACGCTCGATAAGATTGCGCAATTCACGGATGTTTCCTGGGAAGTCATAGCGCTGGAGTTTCTCTATCGCTTCGCGCTGAATCGTTCGCATCGGTACTTTGAGCTCCTGCGCGGCTAGGCGAGAGAATAGTTCGCAAAGACCGGGTATGTCGTCAGCTCGCTCGCGCAACGGTGCGAGATGGATGGGGACGACGGCGAGCCGATAGTAGAGGTCCTGACGGAAGGTTCCGTCTTTTACGCGCTCCTCCAGGTTCCGGTGGGTAGCCGCGACAACGCGCACATCCACATCGCGCGGCTTGGTCGAGCCGACGCGCAGGATCTTTCCCTCCGCCAGAACGCGCAGGAGCTTGGCCTGAGTTGATGGCGACATCTCGCCGGCTTCGTCGAGAAACAGAGTGCCCTCGTGGGCTGCTTCGAAGAGCCCCTGCCGCAGCCTGTCAGCGCCGGTGAAAGCGCCTTTCTCATGGCCGAACAGCTCGCTTTCAAGCAGAGTCTCGGTGAATGCAGCGCAGTTGACGGCAACGAAGGGCTTTGCCGCTCGTGGACTGTTCTTGTGAATAGCACGCGCTACGAGTTCTTTACCGGTCCCCGTTTCGCCGGTGATCAGAACGGTGGCGCTCGTGGGAGCGACGCGGGCAATCATCTGGCGCACCGCGGAGATGGCAGGGCTGACGCCAAAGATCTCGCCGGTTCCTTCAAGGCGATCGATGGTGAGCCGCAGGAGACCGTTCTCGCGCAGCAGCTGTGTATGTTCGCAGGCCCGGCGCGCGGTGGCTCTGACAACATCGGGTTGGAACGGCTTGGTGATGAAGTCGAATGCGCCCTGGCGCATGCTTTCGACCGCCAACTCCACCGTAGCGAACGCCGTAAGAAGAACGACAGCGACTGCAGGGTCGACGTCCTTTGCGCGAGCCAGAACGTCGAGACCTTCGCCGTCCTTCATCTTCTGGTCAGTGATCACAGCATCGAAGCGGTTGGCAGTGAGATGGGCAGTGGCTTCCGCGAGGCCAGAGGCTTCCGTTACGGCATGCCGATCGGCCGCGAGATTGGCGGCGAGGATGCGGCGCATGTTGATTTCGTCATCGACGATAAGGATTCGGCTCAAAGACTCTCTTCCCTTCCTCCTGTGGCTGCAGGCAATGAAAGAACGAAGCGAATGGCTTGGGTATCATTCTGCGCAAGAACGATGTCGCCGCCGTGCGCAGTGGCGATGTTGCGTGCGATTCCCATTCCCAGCCCCGTGCCTCCTGATTTGGTTGTGAAGAATGGCTCGAAGATGTATGACACAGTCTCTGGGGGAATGGGGCCATTCCCGTTTTCAATATCGACAGTGATTTTCGAGCCGTCCCGTTTGCCTCGCAGAACCACTGATCCTCCGGGCAGGGAGGCTTCAACGGCATTCATGGCGAGGTTGAGAAGCGCCTGCTGCAACTGGCCGCTATCGATTTCCGAAAAGAGATGCTCGTCGCACTCGCAATTTATCTGGATATTGCCGGCGGAAGCACGGGGCCAGCAGATATCTGCGATGTACCTGATCGAATCCGCCACGTCGCTCAGCGTCTTCGAAGGTGGTCGAGGGCGCGCATACGATAGAAAGTCAGTCGTCAATCGCTCGAGGCGGGCTGCCTCTTTCGTCGCGATTTCGTACATCTCGCGGCTCTCGTCCGAACCAGGCTCGCGATTGATCGCTGTAGCCAGGGCGCTCGATATCATGGCGACCGGGTTGCGTATCTCGTGCGCGATCGCGCTGGAGAAGCGTCCAACGGCCGCTAGCTTCTCTTCTTGAAGGAGTTTGGCCTCGGTTTTTTCCAGTTCGTCGAGGCTGGCTATCAGTTCCAATTCCTTCTTGCGCAAATGATTGACGAGTGTCCAGACCAGGAACCCCATGATCGCGTACATCAGCGCCACGATGGCTGCCTCGATATAGCTGTTCGGATCGATCGGGGGATGAACGCGGAAGTAATGCCATACCCAGAAAAAAATGAGCCCATCGCTGATGGCCACGGTGAAACCGGTTGCTATCCGCGAGAGCCTGAACGCGGCCCGCAGAATCGCTGGAATCATCAGCGCGAAATACTGCACGTCGGTTTTGTAGGAGAAGGACGCGATTCCGAATGCGATTGCCAGGTGGATCGCAATCATTATCCACGTCAGACGAAGCACGGCGGAGGCACGGAGTTCCTTGCGGCGATTGAGCCAAATCAGCTCCGCGACATTGGCGAGAATTCCCAGGGCGAGCAGCAATAAGACCTGGCGGTGCGGAGTGCCGAAGTATTCCGCCCAGACAAACTGAGTTACGGTAAGAAACGCGAGCAGGAGGAGGTTGATGCCAGCGAAGATCCTCTCCTGCTGACGGAAAGAAAGGAAGTCCGGCAGTTCAGGAGACTTCGATCGTTTTCGTATGAGCTTCACGTCCTTCTACCGCCGAAGCCGGCCCAGGCAGGAAGCCGCCTAGACCAAGTATGCGCTGCCGCGCCGAATGCGTTCAAAGATTTTGACAAAGCATCGCGAATGTTCAATTTTTCAAACGGACATCCACCAGGTTCCCCAATATTTCAATCACTTAAGTTTGGCACGGCGGCTGCAATTAAAGAGGCATGCCCAACACGGGCAGGAGGGAGAAACAAACAATGCGCACACTCAAACAATCGAGCGTTTTCGCACTTGGTCTCGCACTGTTGCTGCCCGGCACACTGATGGCGGGCGAATTGACGAACCAGGCGAACACTCGCAAAGAAGCTATCAAACTGACGAAGCACATCGAACGTACCAGCCTGACGATTCAGAAAGAAGCCGACCGGCTGGACGCGATGAGCCGCAATAGCCGCATCTCGAATGCGACACACAAGCGCGGATTGCAACAGATCAGGAACCACGTGAATGAACAGTTGCAGCCTGCGTTCAGCCGGCTGGCCGAGTTGAAGCCAGAGCTGCCGGAGTGGCACCAGAGCGCGATCGCTGAAATGCACTCTTCCGCTCTGGACCTTGCGGCGAATGCAGATGCCGCCATTCGAAACCGCAATCCCGACGGTTCCGGTCGAGTGGCAACTGTAGATCAGGATTACAAGCAGCTGATCGCCAGCATCAATGAACATTCGTCTGAGCTGGCAGAGGTTGCGGACGCCACAGCGGATTACGGCAGCGCGCAGTTGAAGGGACACATGGCTGGACTCGCGATTACCACCCACGATTAACGTCGCGAGCGCGAGGACCGAATCGTTTGCTGTGCTCTGGAGATTCAACGATTGTGAGCAGGGGGCGTTGGCCGCAGCCAGATGCGGGGGCCCTCAAAACTGAATAGAGAAAGGAACTACAAATGAAAAGGAAGATATTTACTCTCGTGTTGCTGGTGGCCGGAGCGGGTTTTCCCGCTCTGGCCGCTACCCAGACAAGTTCGCGCCAGGCGCAGCAGGATCGTGATGTCCAGGCGCAGGTAACCGCGCAACTGGAAAAGAAGGAACTGTTCCGCGCGGTGAAAGCAGAAGTAAACGACGGCATCGTGACGATCACGGGAGAGGTGCCGCTCTATATCGATAAGGTGAACGCAGAGAAGCGAGTTCGCAAGGTGAAGAACGTGGACGGCGTCCGGAATCACGTCCAGGTTGCCGGGCCTTCCGTCACGGATGACGAAGTCCGCGAGAACCTTTCGACCAAGCTCCGCTACGACCGGGTCGGTTACGGGATTGTGTTCAACAATCTCGGAGTGGATGTGAACAACGGGGTTGTGACCATCGCGGGTAACGTGCGCGACTACTCTGATCGCGACTCTGCCCTGGGGATCGTTTCCACTACTTCGGGTGTGAAAGACGTTATCGATGAGATTGACGTTGCTCCGACTTCGATTAACGACGATCGCCTGAGGATTCAACTGGCACGCGCCATCTATGGCGATACTTCGCTACGGAAATATGCGATGGATCCGCAGGCTCCCATTCGCATCATCGTAGAGAAGGGCCATGTGGAGCTGGCCGGTGTAGTGCTGAGCGATATGGACCGGCAACTTGCGTTCATGCGTGCGAACGCGGTACCGGGTACCTTCGGAGTGACGAACCATCTCGCGGTGGCTTCGGAAGTCAAGGAGTAAGGGTGAATGCGGCGGTCCGTGAGGATCGCCGCATTTTCTTTGTTCTCGGATCGCCTAGAGAAGTCTGTGGTAGAGACTCCAGTCTTTGTCCGGCTGCATTTTCAGGTGGATGCGGTGAGTGAAGATGCGGGCCAAAACGTCGTTGTCGAATTTGCGCTGCACGATATCGGGGTTCTGGGTGTAGAGGATGAACTCGCGGATGCCCGGAATGGTCGTGGTGGCCACAAAGATGCATTCCCGGTTCTGCTCGAGGATCTCGCAGATGTCGTTTTCGATGCGATTGAGCTCTTCGACTTCGCCGGGGTTTGGAAAGCCGGCACGGGTGGTGTCGACCATAGGCACCGCCAGCGAGACGAACTGACCGTAGCCGGCGACCCCCTTGAATTTGCTATAGGCACTATTGGCGCGGACGTACATCGTCTTGCCGAGGGCATCGTGTCCCTGGCGCTGAATCCAGGCCTGCGGGACCGGCAGTTTGTCAGGACTGAGAGGCTCTCTCGTGGAAAATGGCCACATGCCGCAACGGCTCCTGTTGGATGAACTTGTGAAGATTGGGATAAGTATGCCCGATCGGGAGCCTGCAGACAGGGTTTTTCCTTCTAAACGACGCACCTTGGGCACCTTTTTGGGAAGCGGGCGATGGCTTGCCTGAAACGGTCTGGATCGGCGATACTTAGGTGTTGTGTCTTACGCCCCGGGGAAGGACTGTCCGCGGGGACCCCGGTGCACCGACGAGTGAAGTCCGGGTGGAAACAGGCAACGCCCTCAAGCGCTAGCCCGGAAACTCCCGAAAAGATCGCAACAGAGCACCGGAAATTGAAAGGACCAGTATCGCCGTGGTGATGATTCGTTTGGCGCGTGTTGGCGCCCCCAAGCAGCCCTATTATCGTGTCGTTGTGATCGAGAAGGATCGTGCCCGCAACGGCCGGTCGATCGAAGTTGTCGGCACCTACAATCCCCGCACCAGCCCAGCTTCGGTTGACCTGAAGCACGAGCGCATCGCCTACTGGCGGAGCGTGGGCGCGCAGTTCTCTCCCATCGTGGCCAAGCTGGTTGAAAAGAACCCGGCAAAGGCTGCAGCCGCCGAGCCTGCAGTCGCCTAGTAATTCCCTTCCATCGCATTCGTGGTGTGCGCGAGATTTTTTAGTGTCGCGCACACAAAATGCTGACTTTAGGTAGGGTGTGCTGATAGTATCGGCGCACCGACCCCAAGTCGCTTCTCCTTGGACGGTAAGGTCAGAGGCAAGTTCATGACCCAAGTTGACATGGTGGCAGTAGACGAACTGGTTCGCGAAATCGCGCGGGCCTTGGTAGACGAACCTGGCGCTGTTGAAGTTGAGTCAGTCCAGCGGGACGAAAACACCGTCCTGCGGCTGAGGGTGGCTCCGGGAGATGTTGGCAAAGTAATCGGGAAGCAGGGGCGAACAGCCCGCTCTGTACGCACAATTCTGGGTGCCGTGAGCATGAAGCTGCATCACCGCTACACGCTCGACATCCTGGAAGAGGATGACGAAGAGTAGGATGGTCCATCCCCTCAGGGCCAGACATCGCTTTAGGCGCAGTTGCTGATGGCGCTGGAAGGATGGGTGTGGCTTGCGCGCATCAAGCGCACACAAGGCCGCAAAGGTGAAGTATTCGCTGAGGTCCTCACCGATTTCCCTGAGAAATTTTCTGAACGACGGCGTCTGTGGCTGTTGAAGAGCAGTTCAGGTGCGACCGGAGATGTGTCTGGCAACGCACGCGAGGTCACACTCCTACATCACTGGATGCACAAGGGTGGAGTCGTTCTGCATTTTGCAGGCGTAGATTCGATTTGTGCGGCTGAGGAACTGGCCGGGGGCGTGGTTGCGATTCCGCGAGCGGAGCGGGCACAGCTCGATGAAGGTGACGTGTACATCGGCGACCTCATCGGATGCACGCTGATTGACATCGCCGGAACTGAGCCGGTTGTTGTCGGGGAAATCGAAGACGTGGATCGCAGTGCCGGACCGGTGGCGATTCTGGTTGTGAAGCCGGCGAGGCGCAGCGGCCTTGTGACAAATCGGCGCAACACTGCCGATGAAGAGATCCTGATTCCCTTTGCAAAAAATTACCTCCGCTGCCTGGATGTGGACGGGAAACGGGTGGAGATGGCACTTCCTGAAGGACTGGTGGATTTGAATGGGGCGGAATCGAGCTAGTGCCATTTCTTACTCTCACTGCTTGCGGCGCATTTTTCGCCAGAATGCAAGCAGGACGTAGTAGTAGACCCAGAGACCGCTCCAGGCAGACCAGATTGCCCAATGTTGTGCAGGCGTGGAACGGCCCATGAAATCCTCCACACCGCCCCAATGTTCAATCAGAATCAGAGGCCAGGCCAGCAGGTATCCACAAAGAAGTTCTGCAAAACTGAGTGGAGAGCTGTTATCCGAAATAAGATGGAACACAATTCCGCCGAAGCCGCAGACAAACGTGAGCACAAAAACGGGGAGAATTCTCTTTGTCCATCGCCACACCAATTGCAAGCACTGGCTCCAATCTGAAGCACGAGATCTCAAACGTGACTTTGGCCGCCCCAAGGCAATGTCAAACGCTTCCGTCTTACTGGAATGCCAGCGGTCTCCATTCGCCTTTGTCTTTCAGCGCTAGTTGCAGCGGGCGCGGCGGCCCCGTCGGCGGCACGGTGATTTCGATCCAGAGTTCCTGTCCAGGCTTGAGGAAGGTGGGATCGTGGGCGCGTTCAGAGATGTAGAAGTCGACGGGGACGGAGAGATGCATCTGGTCGCACGGTGTTCCCGGCGCGGCCGAGACAGATTGGGCCGATACTGAACCCTCCGACTCGGTGACGCGCGTGGCCGCCAGCCTGTTTTCTTTCACCGCGAGGCGGGCCGGAAACCAAACGGCCTCGGCCGCATTCACGTGGAATTTCGGCCCAGTGGAAACACCATTCTCATTACGCGGAAATTGTGCATTCTTTGCAGATGGAAGTGTGCTGCTACATCCGTCCACTGTGAGCTGGAGGCTGAGATATCGTCCCCGCATGATGAGAGTGGGATCGTAGGCGGCTGCACGCGTCCAGACGCGGGGACATGTAGCACGCTGGTAAAAATACTTGAGTGCGACTGAGGAGACGATAGCCACCTGAATCGCGAGCAGCACCATCGATATGCGGGACAATCTCATTGCGCCTCCTCAAGCGGCACGGAGGTTTGCGCCATATGTGCGAGCAGGCCGCGTCGAGTCTTCTCCAGCGCCCATCCGCCGGCAAGGAACAGCACACCCAGGCCAATGAGGCCGAGCGAACGGCCAAGCTTGTCAAACAGGTCGCTGAAGTAGAACCATGCTACAGTGGCGCCAAAGGCTACGACCCCGAGATTTACCAGACCTCGACTCACCTCCCGCACTCCCCACCAGATCAGGAATACACAGAACCCGGCGACCAGGGCATGAGCGATCAGATTGGGCTCAGTGCGAGAGTACGCACCGTACGTATTGCCGTAACGGTAACGCTCTGTCCAGATACGCTCGCACCAGGGCAGAGCGATCACGAACGCGATCGCAGACAATGTCGGGATTGCGCTCTTGCGCAGGCGAGCCATCGAAGACACCAGTGGAACGACGGCAATGATGATCCATCCCCACACGCGCGTATGCAGCTGCGGATACGGCTGCATACCCGACCAGGAGCGCCAGCTTTCCAGCAGCAGGAACACGCCGACTACTGCAGCGATCGCGGATACCCCAAAAAGAATGCCTCGCACAATCCTGCGTTCTGTTCCGATGAATAGCGTCAGATAAAGAATGGCCCAGACAAAGAGAAAACGGCCGAAGTAGACATCGGAGCCGATGCTATTCTGCGCGCCGAAACTCCACTCGCAGATGAGCCATGACGGAATAAGAAGCAGCGAGAGCGTTTGCTGAGCCTGGTCGCGAAGCAGCATCCACCCGCACAGAGCGGCAATGGCCCAGAGGAGAATGGCCGCAGGCCAGTGCTCCTGGATATTGAAGATCTGGCCGACGAGGGCGATGGCTGCCCCGGTTGAGACCGTTCCGACAGCGTGGAGGGTACTGCATGTAGCCGGATATTTGTCACGAGTGATTGCCCCGCCGAGATGGAAGACAGTGATCATCACAATCACGAGCAAGTAGCGCATGCCGGGGCCGAGTTGATCCCAGTGCGACGAGACGAACAAGATAATGCCGCTGGCAAGAAGTATCCCGCCAAGTATCAGCGCTACTCTTCCCTGCCAGGCAAGACCGGATTCCCGTGTCTCGCGTTCAGGTGATGACTCCGGTTTCCGCATGGCCTCCCACGCACGGATGCGGGAGGCGGCGTCGGCATCGAGAACGCCTGCGGATTGCCACCGCTTGAGAAACGATTCGTAGTCAGGCATGATCGTTGGGCACCATTAGAGCACAAGGTTGTAGAGATCCAAATGTCTGAGAATCGCCCTTTGAACCGGAACGACTCCAGAACACGATATGCCTTGAGCGTAGCCGGGTTGCGGCTCGGCAAGGCGCCGTTCCAGACAGTTCTGCGAGTGTCACAAGAATCGGTCTCGCTACACTCCATCTGGCGATCTGGTATCGTGAAATCGACCCGCTAAGAGAATCTGAATCCTGAGTCCAGAAGATCCTACGGATATGGCTTTTCCACCGACATCTGCTGCCACCGTTCTGCTGCTTCGCTGGAAGGATGGCGATCCAAAAGCGATGGAGGAACTGCTTCCGCTTGTCTATGAAGAGTTGCGGCGGCTCGCCAGAGGCTATCTTCATCGCGAGCGCGCGGAGCACACGCTGCAAAGCACTGCACTCGTACACGAGGCATATCTCCGCCTGATTGACCAGAACGTCGAATGGCAAAGCCGAGCCCACTTCTTCGGAATAGCTGCGCAGATGATGAGGCGCGTTCTTGTCGATCATGCCCGGGCCCGTAACGCGGCGAAACGAGGCGAGGGGCTGAGGGTCACGCTGGACGAAAAGATGGCAATTGCCGAGGCGCGGGATCTGGACGTGATTGCATTGGATGGAGCACTCAACCGCCTTGCGAAGCAGGATGAAGGACAGGCCAAGATCGTGGAGATGCGGTTCTTCGCCGGGTTGTCTATCGAAGAGACCGCAGAGGTGCTGAGTATTTCCCCTGCGACAGTGAAGCGCGACTGGGCGATGGCGAAGGCGTGGCTCACGCGCGAACTGGGCGTGAAGTAGAAACCTGAACTCGGATTACAAGATCGGCAAGGCCTGATCAAGCCGGCCGCTCACGAAGGATCTTCCATCTGCTGCGTGCAGTGTTTCAATTCCTCGGCGACACGCTCGGGTTCCTTCTGGTCGTTGCTTTGGATTGCACCTCGTTTCTGCAGGTCGAGCCAGATAGTAAGACTCTTCCTGTACGTAGAGTGAGCCGTCGCCAGCGTGGTTTGCTTCTGCTTCCCACTGAGAGCGCCCGCCGTTGCGATCGCGAAATGCGCCTTCGCGAGCTTTGCATAAGCGCGCGCCAGTTCTGACCGCAGCATTGCATTTTCCGGATCGAAGTGCGCGTTCCGCTCCGCAAGGGAGGCAGCGAGTTTGTATTGACTCACCGCCTCTGCAAACCTGGAGGATTTCAGCAGGGCATCTCCGAGACGATACGAATCGGAAACTAGATAGTAGCGGGCGGATGCGTCGGATGGATCTGCGGCCATCAACCGGCGGTCGATAGACAGGGCCCGATGATAGTTCTGAACAGAGCCGCTGATGTCTGGGGTCTTCAGAAGAGCATCACCCAGGTTGGTGTAATCGACAGCCAGGTCGCGGGTGCGAGATGCGTCGAGTGGATCGGCCGCAGCAAGTTCGCGATCGATTTTCAACGATTGACGATATTCAACGAGAGCAGGCGCGACTGACCCACGTGCCTCAAGCACTCCGCCGATTTTTCTGCGTTCGAGGGCCCAGTTGCTCCGGGCGATCTCCGGCTTCTCGGTTGTGTCGGCAAGTGACTTGTATATCTGTGAGGCCACTTCGTAGTTGTTCAGGCATTCGTTCCAGCGCCCGAGAGCGGAGAGCGTGTCCCCCATTCCGTCATACGAGGTGGCAAGCCGCGACCTGGCCTTGCGGCTGTGGGGCGCATCTGCCGCAATCCGGATACTGAGATCAAGCTGGCTTTGAGCAAACGGCAAGGCCTCTGCGTAGCGTCCCATATCCATGTAGATCCTTCCGATACGCAAGTAAGCCTGCGCAATCCCATCGCGTGCATCAGAATCGTGCGGCTTGGCAACCAGTATCTTTTTTCGGATTTCAAGTGCCTTGTTGAAACTATCCAAGGCCCCCGCAGTATCGCCGAGATTTGCGCGTCCAATTCCTCCCTGAACGTCGCCGATCTTCTCGTAGGCCGCGGCAATCTCCTGCTGAACGGAGAGGTTGTCCGGAGCGTCCTTTGACAGAGTGTTGAGGTAACGAAGGGCTGATTGAACTACCAGTTTCCGAGCAGGCGTAGCACCGGGCAGAAACTGAATGGAATCGTGAATCTGGAAGATGAGATCGTGCGAAACATCGCGAATATCATTGAAGCGCTGTTCTGCAACCGCGCGCTGCTCCTCGGCAATCCGTGCCTGGCGCAGAGAAGCGAACATGCCTCCGGTCAATGAGAGAACCACCAGGGCAGCGGCTGTGACGAGCACCCGGTGGCGGCGGGTGTATTTTGCGACGCGGTACCCGATCGTGTCAGCGCGGGCGATAACGGGCAAACCTTCCAGAGTGCGGCGGATATCGTTCGCTAATTGCTCTACGGAGGCATATCGGCGTGCCCGGTCCTTGCGGAGAGCCATAAGAACAATGTTGTCGATATCGCCGCTCAAGCTGCGCCGCAAAGCGTGCACACGAGTTCCGCGAGCGATCGCAATTTCTTCAGAAGTTGCAGGCTTCCTGGATAAGGAAGGACCAGACTCGTCTGCTTCCTTCTGGATTATGATGCTCGGGCGTTCAGGCTCTGTCTCTTGAATCACTCGTGACCATTGCGCCAACCCCGTTCGCGGCAGGACATAAGGAGCATGGCCCGTCATTAACCGGTAGAGGACGACACCGAGGGAGTAGACATCGCTGGCTGTCGTGATCTGGTCGCCCCGCACCTGCTCCGGACTTGCGAACTCCGGTGTCATCGGCCACGCATTCGTGCCATCGGCATCAACGGTCTGGAAATAGAGTTCCGGGTCGATCAGTTTGGCGATGCCGAAGTCAAGAAGTTTAGGTTCGCCCTCCGCCGTGACC
Source organism: Occallatibacter sp. (assembly GCA_035606555.1). Taxonomy (GTDB): domain Bacteria; phylum Acidobacteriota; class Terriglobia; order Terriglobales; family Acidobacteriaceae; genus Telmatobacter. The sequence continues at coordinate 4,699 of DATNFD010000126.1, read as the reverse complement.
AGAATATTGGCGGGTTTCAAATCGCGGTGGATGACAAGCTTTTGATGTGCGTACTCGACTGCGGAGCAGACTTTCAGAAATAACTTGAGCCGGTCCTCAATCGTGAGCTTGTGCTGATCGCAATATTCGTCGATGGGAAGCCCGCTGACGTACTCCATGACGAGATACGGCAAGCCGTCGTCTGTTGCGCCGCCATCGAGTAGATGTGCAATGTGCGGATGATCGAGGGTGGCGAGAATCTGCCGCTCGCCTCTGAAGCGCTGCAGGTAGGGCTGGGTGGCGCAAGCTGCGCGGACGACCTTGATAGCAACGTTCTTCAGGTAGTGATCGTCGACCCGAATGGCCTGAAAGACAGCACCCATCCCTCCCTCACCGACCTTCGCAACCACCTGGTAGGCGCCGATCTTTCGGCCCTCCCACGGAAGAGGCTCGTCATGTTCCAGTCCGCAGAGGAGAAGGGCCTTCTCGTCGAACACCTCGATCGTATCCTGCTGGTGAGCCAGCAGTGATTCCAATTCCGCGTAGAGCTCAGGCTCCGCGGAACGGAATTCGTCGAGGAAAGACTTTCGCTGCTCGGCATCCAGTTCCACAGCGGAATGGAAGGCTTCCTTGACTCGCTGCCAGTCGTTGGGGGTGATCAAGAGTACCGCACCTCAGTGGGACTTTACGTTCGCAACACTGGCGGGAAGCCATTCCTGCGCAGTGGGTTAGCAGCAGGTTAGGAAGAAGCATAGGGCAGGATTTCCCGACGTGTCAATCGAATCCGAATGGATGGTATTGGACCAATTCTCTGAGCTAGTTCATGTTCCGGCCGAAATTCACTTGCCTTAGAGTTGGCCGCCTCGGGGCTTAATTTCGCCGAAATGCATTTTGGTTGAGCCGATTCGGCGACGCTGTACGCGTATTTAAGTGACGTCGCTTTTTGAGCCGCAAGCCGACGTGACACCTGCCGGGCCACACACTGTCCGGATAAGGAGATAGACCAATGACGAAGTTTGTTCTGAGACTTGCCTGGACCATCGTTTACACCATTCTGATTTCGGGTGCAGGCATTTTATTTGCAGATTGCCCTGAAGGCGCTCGCCCGACCACCGAAGCGGAGCAACAGAGTTACCTCACCCGCATTCAGGCGCTGAAAACATCCCTTCCCAATGCACCGGAGGGATGGGAGCTTCAACAAGTGAAGACGTTTACGAGCGCTCCCACCAGCGTGTGCAAAGGACTGAAGCCAGTTGCAGCAATCGATGCTACATATATTTCCGTTAGCGACCGCAAGCTGAATGACGAGCGGAGCCGTCAATATGACGCCCGGATAGAAGCTCTACGCAAACTCTCTCCGGAAGAACAAAAAGAGGCGGACACGCTCTATCACCAGGGAAGCGACCTCGGTTATAAGTCAATCGCCGAATTGAAGAATAAGAACCAGGCAGAGGCGGATCGTCTGCGCGCCGAGGCCAATAAGGCCTATGCCGCGTCGAAAGCAATTCAGCAGGTACATCTGGAAAAGGTCTTCCCACAGATGCGTGCAATTGAGGATGAAAAGCGTGCAGCTTACGTGAACCCCGAAGTTCACGTTCACATCCTTGTTCGGGATCTAGCCCAGGACCACAAGACCGTGAAGACCGAGCCGGCGCATATCGAAGGGATCGCAAATCCTACTACACGCCGGACAAGACCCTCTCGCTATCGCTGGGATCTTCCTCGGATGGGCAGCCGGTCTGGGCGCAGATCCAGGGCGATCGCAAGCAAGCCGAAACCATCGCGCGGCTCTTCGGGCGCTCGGGAGCCAAAGGCACGGTGGCGAGTCGTTAGCTCAAAAGAAAGTTGAGCTGGTTTTTCCCTCTTTTGCGCGCCAACAAATGAACGGGTAATCGGAGGCGGTTGGAATCCGCCGACCCGGCACTTTCCCGGTTAGAGGAGCAGTAGATATGTCAAACATCAGTCGCGACGCTGTGCTTTCTGCAGCATGGATGCTGATGCGCCGCGCAACGGAGGCGGGCTCAGCGGACCGGAGCGACACATCCGGTCAAATTGCAGGAAACACGCAGGGTGGTCAGGCATACACGAGGGAGGCCGTCAAGAAGATGATCGCCGCGTACCTCGACACTCCGACTCACATCACTTCCCCTTTTCACAGCTGGTAGCCCAGCCCACTGCACATTTTGAAGGAGACCCACCCATGGCAACGATTGCAGCACAGCAGGCATTCGATTCAGTTCGGCCTTTAATGATGGCGACTGGACCGGCACCGTCGAGGAACCCCCAGGAACTCCTCCTTCAAACGGGGTTGGCATATATGGCATCGGCCTGTCTCTACACCGCCGTCAAGCTGAGGATTCCGGACTTGATCGGTACCGAATCAAGAGACGTCGACGCCCTGGCTCTGACGTCGGGAACCGATCCGGACTATCTCTACAGAATCCTACGTGTGCTCGAGGCGAGCCAGATCGTTGTGCGAACTGCGAGCGCCTGCCGCATTCGGCGGGTTTCGCACTGGAGAGAATCATCCAGACCCTGTCGCCGCTTTGCCTGATCGAAACGAGGCCGCTCTAGTCCGATTACACAGATCGGTTCCGTTGTGAGCCGATTTTGCTGCTCACTACGCGTTTATCAATGAAGATTCTTGCGCCGGCGTTGATCTGCAAGGCCAGCGCGGGAGCTGGATGATCGGATCAATCAATTTACAAGTTGGTTTTCCAACAGCGCCGTCAGGCGAGATCGAGAACAGTCCTGCGCGCGCCGGGTAAAGGATCGGAAAACCTGAGGAGGATGCAAATGGCAATTACTGCGCCTGTTCCCCTGATCAGCGTCTCTGAGAAGTCTGTTTTGGTCAGGGTTCTGGAGAAGCACTTCTATTTCCTCATGTCTGTGCTGATTGCTTTCGTTGTGTTCTACGGGTTCAGCCACACCGTGAACAAGAACCTGATCCATCCCGACATAGAGAGGCCGTGGATTCTCTGGGTGCACGGAATCGTCTTTTCGGGATGGCTGCTGTTCTTCATCATGCAGTCGGCACTGGTCCGGGCGCGTAGCGTGCGCTGGCATCGGAACGTCGGCTGGTTCGGTGCCGTACTCGGGTCGTCGATGGTCTACCTCGGCATCTCCACGACCCTGACCATGGCTCGCTACTATCTGCATCGGTTCCATCGCACCGAGGCGAACTTTCTGATCGTGCCCTTCTGGGACATCACCTGCTTTGCTGTTTGTTTTGCTCTGGCGATCGCCTGGCGGAAGAAGCCGGAACATCACCGCCGCATGATGCTGCTGGCCACCTGCGCTCTGACCGCGGCGGGATGGGGGCGCCTTCCGCTCCTTTCCACCGGTGGATTCTATGCGGGAGTGGATTTCCTGCTGTTGCTGGGAATAGCTCGCGATCTCATCGTGAACCGGCGAATGCACTCGGTATATAAGGCCGGTCTCCCATTTTTCATCGCAGGGCAGGCCTTTGCCATGTTTGTCGTGATCACGAAGCCGGAGTGGTGGATGAAATTCGCTTTCGCGATCGTAGGATAGCGGGCTCTTCTCTGAATTCGTACACTGTTCACGGCGCGAATTGGGGCGTGTATGGCACCTTCCTCGTTATGATCGAGAGTGGGATCTTATGCGATTTGAGATCATCACGATTTTTCCCGGCTTCTTCGCGGGAATCTTTGAGCACGGAATTGTGCGTCGCGCGCAGACGGAAGGACTGGTCGGCGTGGGCGTGCACGATCTCCGTGCCTTTACGCACGACCGGCACCGCACCGTCGATGACCGGCCTTTTGGCGGCGGCGAGGGTATGGTGCTGAAACCGGAACCGCTGGCCGAGGCGCTTGGCTCCATGGGAATTCAGCCCCGCGCCCATCGCGATCTCGATGAGGGTGCGACGACAAGACCCCGCGTGATTCTGTTGTCGGCGCAAGGCCGACCATTCACGCAGGATGTGGCGCGCGAGCTGGCAAAATTGCAGCATCTGGTGCTGATCTGCGGACGATACGAAGGTGTGGACGAACGGATCAACGATCTCTACTGCGACATGGAGCTGTCGATCGGCGACTACGTCCTGAGCGGCGGCGAACTGGCGGCTGCGGTGGTGCTCGATACCGTGATGCGCCTGGTCCCGGGTGTTCTCGGCAATGAGGCATCGGGAGAGTTCGAGAGCTTCGGTGTTGGCGATGCGGAAATCGAGGTCGACGTAGAAGGTGTTCCGAGATCTCAGCATGGATCAGGCGGCCTGCTTGATTATCCCCACTACACGCGGCCGGCAGAATTCGCCGGCCTGCGGGCTCCCGACGTACTCCTGAATGGAGATCACCGGGAGATCCGGCGATGGCGGCACGAGCAGCAGTTGAGAAAAACGCTTCATAACCGGCCGGACCTGTTGGAGCACGCGCTGCTAAGCGACGATGATCGCGGGGTCCTCGACGCAATCCGAGGCGAAGGCAGGAAGCGATGATCATGACCCCTCTGGAGATCGCAGCCTTGATTGAACTCGGCATCTGCTGGGTAATCTGGTCTCTGGCTTTTGTAAAACCGCGGCGACGTGCAGCCGGAGCGAAGAAAGCAGTTAGAGCCCCGGCATCGCTACTGGGGATCTTCCTGGCCATGCTCGGCTTTGCGTGTATCTGGGCATTTGTGCGGCCCGCGGGGTTTGAGAAATCTACCGCTTCGTTGATCGCATCAATGACCATTGGACCACCTTCGGTGGTGCTCGTGTGGA
>DATNFD010000125.1:0-26998 GCA_035606555.1 Occallatibacter sp. | reverse complement strand
ACCTGGAACTCCTCGGGGTAGGCGTGGTACCGCCGGGGCATGCCCAGGTAGCCGAGGAGGAACTGGGGGAAGAACGTGAGGTTGAAGCCGACGAAGATCGTGAAGGCGGCGAACTTGGCGATCCACTCGGGGTACATGCGGCCGGTCATCTTGGGCCACCAGAAGTGGATCCCGGCGAGGAAGGCCATCAACATTCCGCCCACCATGACGAAGTGGAAGTGAGCGACGATGAAGTAGGTTTCCGTGAGATGGATATCGGTTCCGGAGGATGCAAGGAACACACCGGTAAGACCGCCAATTGTGAACAAGCCCATGAAACCGAAGGTGTAAAGCATTGGGGTTTCAAAGGTGATGGAGCCTTTGTAGAGGGTGAAGGCCCAGTTGAAAATCTTGATGGCCGACGGGACGGCGACGAGCATGGTGAGGAGCGAGAACACCAGCATGGAGTAGTTGGAGATGCCCATGATGAACATGTGATGGGCCCAGACGAAAAAGGCGAAGACGGCGATAGCCACGGAGGAGAATGCGACGGCGGTGTAGCCGAAGACGCGTTTGCGGCTGAAGGTGGAGATGGTCTCGGAGATCACGCCCATGCCGGGAAGAATCATAATGTAGACAGCCGGGTGCGAGTAAAACCAGAACAAGTGCTGAAACAGTAGTGGGTCGCCGCCATAGTTGGGATCGAAGACGCCGATGTGCACGGTGCGCTCGAGGACGACCAGCACCAGGGTGATGGCGAGGACCGGCGTGCCCAGAACCATAAGAAGGGCGCCGGCATAATTCGACCATACGAATAGCGGCAGCCGGAACCAGGTCATGCCCGGGCAGCGCATCTTGTGGATGGTGACGATAAAGTTGAGGCCGGTAAGGATGGAGCTGAACCCGGCTACAAACACCGCGGTGGCAGCGGAGGCGACGTTAGTGTTCAGGTAGTGCGTGGAGAGCGGTGTGGTGAAGGTCCATCCGGTATCGACGCCGCCTACGCACATCGTATAGATCATCAAGATGCCGCCGACCATATAGAGGTACCAACTGAGCAAGTTGACCTTGGGCAGGGCTAGATCTTTGGCACCGACCATCATGGGTATAACGAAATTGCCGATGGTTGCCGGGACGGATGGCACCAGGAAGAAGAAGATCATGATGATGCCGTGCATGCTGAACACCTTGTTATAGGTGTCCGTCGCCATGAGGTCAGACTGCGGGGTCAGGAGCTCAAGGCGGATGAGTCCGGCCAGCGCTCCTCCGATGAAGAAGAAGAACGTGATCGAGACCAGGTAAAGCATTGCAATCCGCTTGTGGTCACCGGTCAGCAGCCAGCTCAGGATGCCCTTTTCCTTGGACATGAAGTTCATCCTGGGAATACGCGCGGTGGACTGATCGGGAAGACTGACGATTGTTGCGGTACTCATTGTTTCACCATCCCCTGCCCAGCGGGCTTTTGTCCGGCGGGCGTTGCCGTACCTTCACTTTCCGGCAGCAGAGTCGTGGTAGTGGTCGTCTGCTGAATGCGGTAATCGGAGTTGAGTTGCTTGATGTATTCGACGAGAGCGATCACGCCATCTTCGCTGACCTGGCCCTGATAGGTGGGCATAATCGGCGCGTATCCCTGGGTGACGTGCTGCGAGGGATTGAGAATTGCATCGCGGATGAAAGCTTCGTCTGCGAGTTGCGACTGGCCGTTGGCGAGCGTGAGCTTAGAACCGTAGACATTGGCGAGGTTCGGACCACGGGCGTCAGGGCGAGCGTTGTGGCATGCGGTACAGCTAAGGCTGGCGAACAGGCGCTCTCCGTTCTGCGCGAGAGATGCGCCGCTCGTGGAACCGGCGAGCCAGTGCTTGTAGTCGTCGGGAGTCATGACGACGACATCACCGATCATGTGCGAGTGGTCAGTGCCGCAGTACTGGGTGCAGAACAAGTGATACGTGCCGGGTGTTGTGGCCTCAAACCAAACGGTGGTGTAGCGACCCGGAATGGCCTCACGCTTTACGCGGAAGGCGGGAATCGAGAAACTGTGGAAGACGTCCTGGGAAATAAGGGTGAGCTGAACAGCGCGACCTGCAGGAACGTGGAGCGAATTAATTTCGTGCTGACCACCGGGGTGCTCTGCCTTCCACATCCACTGCTTGCCGACGACATAGATATTCATAGCGTTGGCGGGCGGAGTGTAGACGCGGAAGTAGATGAGCGCGCCCCAGACAAACATGATGAGGAAGAGGCCGAGCGGAATGATAGTCCAGGTGGCCTCGAGCATGGTGGAGCCCTCGATCTGTATGGGAACAGGGTGGTTCTTCTTCCGGTACATGATGGAGAAAGCAGTGACGAGCAGGATGACGACGGTCAGACCGACAAGGCTGACCAGCACCATGAAGAAGAACAAAGCATCCGCCTGCGGAGCGATCTTGGAGGCCTGGGGCGGATAGAGCGAGAAATTCGTCAACCACTTGACGAGGAATTGCCAGAGTACTGGACTTATGTGCGACATTCCGTTATCCGTTCACCTTTATTCCTGTGTTCCTGAAGAAAGTTTCTCGTGAGCCGCGCGGTAATCCCGGCGGAACATGATCCACATAAAGCCGCCCAACAGAACCAGCGTCATGGCGCCGCCGAGTTGAACGACGCGGGCGACGATGAGCGAGTGTTTGTTGGTTTGCGGATCGTAGTGGTAGCAGTACGTAAGAATGTTGTCTACGGGCGAGCCAATGCGATTGCCCGACGCTTCGACGAGTCCCAACCGAATGTCCTTCGGCGAGTATTCGACGCCCATGTAGTACTGAGCGAGCTTGCCCTGCGGCGTCACGATCTGTATGGAGCTTGCATGCGCGAATTGGGTGAGCTTTCCATCGGGGCCAGGAATCTTGACATAGCTGAAGCCGACCGCTTTCGTAAGCGCGTCGATACTCGGCTGCGTGCCGGTCATGAAATGCCAGCCGTCGGCGGTTTCGGGGTGGCCGTAGCGCTTGAGGTAGCTGCGCTTTTTGGCTGCGGCGAGGTCCGTGCCTTCTGTGGGATCGATGCTGATGACAAGGATGTTGAAGTCGCGCCCAGGAACATGGTCAACCATCTGCAATGCGCTGGTGAGGCCGTTGAGTTCTTCGGAACAGAGCATCGGGCACTGATAGTAGACAAGCGCCAGAATTGCGGGCTTCTTGCCGAAGTAGCTTGCGAGTTGGACCTGCTTGCCGCTGTCATCAGTGAACGTGAGGTCCAGCGGAATCTGCTGATTGAGGTGCTGGGCGATTCCGACACCGTTCAGGATATTGGGCTTCTCGTTGGTAGGGCCGATCTGCTTTTCGCCATACCGGGAGACCTGCGCCAGAGCCGGCGTCAGCGCGGCGACGCACAGGAAAGCTGCAGCTGCGATGCGGGCCGCGTTCCTGATCATTGCCGTGCTGTTGATGCTGTACATACTGCGAAAACCTTCTGCGGATGGGTTGCCGCGTTCCTCAGGGGCTAAAGCCCCGGGTTGATTGAGTTGCTCTTCGTCACGACTAAAGTCTGCCTTGACACGTTGCCTTGTCCCGTTCCGGTATGACTAATCGTGTGTCCTTCTACAAACCGTACCCTGCTCTGTTACGGCAGGAGCGAAGTCGTGCCCCGGTATTTGTCTTGCTCTGTTGCGGTACAACTGAAATCGTGGCCTGTTACAAACTTTGCTCTTTTCTTGCTACTCGGGATGAGCTTCCTGGGTGCCTGTGCCATTGCCTTCTCCCTGGTGCGTGTATAGCTCTTCGGCTTTCTGTGTTGCGGCCAGGTCTTGTTCGTAGCCGGTACGCGCGAAACCGCTGGTGAGCGGCATCGTGATCGTTGGTTTCTGGTCCCCTGCGAGGAGCGGCGCCTGCTGGGCTTCCGGAGCAACCGGGAGTCCCTTTTGCGCGATGATCTGCATAGCGCGCTCGATGGGGATTCTCACCTTGCCTTGCGACCTGTCGACCCAGCTGTAGTTGTCGAGGAGCAGGTCCTCACGCGCGTGGAGGTCGGCGACATCAAGGTTGCCGTCGTCGGTTTGAACGCGCGGTGTTGGGAATCGTTTCGTCATCTCCGCGATTTTGTTCTGGAGATCGGGGCTGGCGGGCATGTTGCCGAGCGTACGGATCTGCGCGTCGGCATCGGTGGTCCACTTGGTATTCGGGCCGTCTTCTCTATTCAGTTCTGCGTTGATCAGCTTGCCGATACCGTAGGTCACAACGCCGCAGACTGCCACGAAGATGGCGAGCGAAGTGAGGAAGACGATGATGCCCGTGACCTTAACATCACTCTGCTCATAGCCCGCCGAGGCGTCGATGTCCTTGGGGCCGTGTGAGCCGAGCATTTTGTGCTCGTCGGGTTCGTTGTGATCAAGCGTGGACATGTTCGGGCTCCAGAATCTCCGCGACATGCGGATCGTTGGTCTGCACCAGCGGGCGGGTCTTCAGGTTATGGCTGTAGTACGCGACCCAGAGAGAAATCATCGCGACAGGAACCGCGATGTACTCGAGGATTCCCAAAGAGAAGTGCAGGTTGCGAGATGCATCCTTGAAGCTGGGCTCAATAAGCCAGAAGAGGTCAAAGGCTTTGGCAAAAATGATCCATTGGCAGACGCGGATCATGCGCTTCTTGTTGCGTTTGATATCGCGCGAGAGCAAGAGCGAGAAGGGGATAACCCAGTGGAAGACGAAATCGAGGAAGATGATCACACCCCAGCCGCCGCGAACGCGATCCAGGTACCAGTTGATTTCATCAGGAAGATTGCCCGACCAGATGATCAGGAACTGGCCAAAAGCCAGATAGATATTGAGCATGACAAAGGCAAAGGTGAGTTTGCCCAAGTCGTGCTGTTCGGTGGTGCGCAGGATCGTTCTGAAGGGCTCGGCCTTTGAAAGGCTGATGGAGGTCAGGATCGAAAAAGCCAATACCTGGTATCCCTCGCCAACCAGGAAGAGTAAACCATAGACAGAGGAGAACCAGGTGACGTCTGTGGACATGACCCAGTAGATGACAACAGCGGTCATGGTAAGGGAGTAGACCACGATTCCCGGGCCACTGATGTTCTCGAGTTTTTTGATCCAGAAGGGCGTGGTATCAGCCGACTCGCGATCTCGTCGAAGGCCTAATGAATTGAGTCGAGCCATGTAGAAATACCAGATCGCGAAGCAGATGAGGGTGACGATGATATACGTAGTGGGGTTCAGCATTGGGCGCTTGAAATTGAGGCAGTGCGCCTGAGCCTCATTGATTAGCCCTGCTTTCAAGGCATCGAGGGTATCCGAGGGATTGGTATAACGAGCCCACAGATAGATCCGTTTCATAAACAGGAGCGAGCCCAACCAATAAATGATGATCAAGGGAAGGGTGCGGGACATCGCTTCGAGTGGACGACGCAGGAGCAGGCCCCACTTGCCGCCCGAACAGTACTGCACCATCAGAAGTGCGAGTCCGCCGACGCATGATCCAAATGTGAATGTCAGGCCGAGCATGTATGCACGGAACAGGTGGTCCCAACCAAGCTGATCTTGGGATTGACTGATGAACGCCAGGACTACAGCGACGGCCGCAGCAACTGCCGCCACCATCAGCGCACGCGCCCGCCAACCATCGACAAAAACCGGAGCACCAAGATCTGCCGGCAGCGTCTTTGCCTGAGATGCACCGTGTGTTTCGTGAGCCATGAACTTAATCCCTTACTTCGCGGCTGCTGGAGCCGTTTTGGTTGCTGGAATGACGATCTTTGGATTCGGAGGACCTGCCGGAGCCATGCCGGGGTTTCCTTCCGCCGGAACCTTGTAGTTCTCCACGCCGGTAGACGTGGGCAGTGACCAGGGCTGCGCGTAATCGGGATGACCGGCTTCAGTTGCCAGATCTTTCAGATCGCGGACCTGTGCGCCCGAAGGTACATCTGCCGCAGTTGCAGCCTGACTGAGTTGAAGCGCACGGATGTAGGCAGCAACTGCCCAACGGTCTTCCGGCGGCAGTTGCTCGGCGTAATCGGGCATGGCCCCATAGCCGTGAGTCATTACATAGAAGTAATGAGAGATGGGCTGGGAGCGGCGAACCGAGTCATTCAGGTTTGCTGCGGGCTTATAGCCGCGCTGCACGATTTCGCCGAGGCCGTTTCCGACCCGCGAGTGACAGGGGGTGCAATAGACATTGAAGCGTTCCTGGCCGCGCTCAAGGACTTCCATCGTGGCAGGAAAAGGAAGCTGATCTTTCTCTTCGCGATAGCCGTTCGCGCCTTGCACGACACCGGTGTAGAAGTAGCTATCGGCCTCGAGTTGTCCGCGAGCAACTGTGTTGACGATCTGCGGGCGGGCGCCACGGTGGTCGGCGAAGAAATCGGAGCCGCGCTGCGGAATCATCTTGGGCTGGTTGTGCATGTCCTGACGGCAGCCGGAGATGAGGAGGATGGCGGCGAGGCCGGTGAGGACGGCAATTCGTTGAGGTATCCCATGTCTCAGAAGCGAGACATGGGGCACCCGAATTCGAAGGGAGGTCGGAAGTTGAGCTTGCATCAGTAGTCCACCTCCACCAGGGAAACGGGGCTGAAGGCTTCGAGATAGCGTTTGGATTCGACGAGGTCGAATTTGGGATCAAGCGCTTCGAGACAAAGGAAGAATTTGTCGGTCGTCGCTCCGTTGCGGAAATTGGGCGCATTGAAGAGCGGATGATAGAGCTGGGGCAGACCGTTGAGCGCGAGCATTCCGAAGCCAGCAGAGAGGCCGGCCCAGAGAATCGTCCACTCATAGGCGGGGACGACGAATGCGGGCCACGAGTAGAGCGGCCGTCCAGCGACGTTCACTGGATAGGCGATCACCGAAATCCATGTCTCCATGGAGAACATCGCAGCGAGACCCATCAGTCCGCCGATGAGGGTGATGAGCGGTACGCGATTTCGATGAAAGCCGATGGCCTCTGCCGCCTCTTCAACGGGATAAGGCGTGTAGCAGTCCATGCGGCGCCATCCATCTTCGCGCGCCTGACGGGCGGCGCGAACAAGATCGCCAGGGGTATCGAATTCGGCCAGCAGGCCGTAGGTTCCTTCCTGTGAAGGCATGATTAATCACCAGCTCCTGCTGCCGCTTTGGGCTTGACCTTCGCCCCGGGCAGTAACATACGAACTTCGTTCATGGGAATCATGGGCAAGAAGCGCACGAACAAGAGGAACATGGCCACAAAGAATCCCACTGTGCCGAAGAAGGTCATGTAATCCCACTTGGTTCCTCGGTAAGTACCCCAGGACGAAGGCAGGAAGTCGCGATACAGGCTGGTCACGATAATCACGAAGCGCTCAAACCACATGCCTGTGTTGACAATGATCGAGAGAATGAACATGTAGGTGATGTTGGTCCGTAGCCTGCGTGACCACAGTGTCGTCAGCGGAATGGCAAGGTTGCAGATGATCAGGGTCCAGTAGGACCATCCCATCGGACCGAATGCGCGATTCCAGAAGGTGAAGGCTTCCCAATGATTGGCCGAATACCAGGCCATGAAGGCTTCCATGCCATAGCCGTACGCCACGATGAAACCCGTGGCGAGCATCACCTTGCCGCAGTTGTCGATGTGCCGCTCGGTCACCAGGCTCTCAAGGTGATAGAACTTGCGCAGCGGAATGGCCAGCGAAAGCACCATGGCGAATCCCGAGTAGATGGCGCCTGCGACGAAATAAGGCGGGAAGATGGTGGTATGCCAACCCGGCAGGACCGCCACCGCGAAGTCGAAGCTGATGACCGTGTGCACTGAGAGCACCAGCGGCGTTGCGAGTCCGGCAAGCAGCAGCGATGCGGTCTCATAGCGCATCCAGTGGCGGATAGAACCGCGCCAGCCCCAGGAGAGAATTCCGTAAAAATACTGAGCGACCTTGTTCTGGGATCGATCGCGGAAGGTTCCGAAGTCGGGGATCATGCCGATGTACCAGAACACGACCGAAATGGTGGCGTATGTCGACACAGCGAAGACGTCCCAGAGGAGAGGGGACCGAAATTGCGGCCAGACATTCATGGTCAGCGGGATTGGGAAGAGCCAGTATCCCAGCCAGGGACGGCCGACATGGATAAGGGGGAACATTCCGGCGCACACGACGGCAAAGATCGTCATGGCTTCAGCAAAGCGGCTGATGGAATTGCGCCAGGTCTGCTTGAAGAGCAGGAGGATCGCGGAGATTAGCGTGCCGGCGTGGCCGATACCGATCCACCAGACGAAGTTGATGATGGCAAAGCCCCATGCCACCGGCTGGGTGATTGCCCAGATGCCAACACCCTTAAGGAAAAGCCACGTAACCGCAACGAGCAGCATTGTGGCGCCCGCGCCTGCGATGCCGAAGATGGCCAGAAAACCGAGCGGCGTGTGCGGCGTGAGCACAATGCGCGAGATCTTTTCCGTTATCGACTTAAAAGTCTCGCCCTGGCCTACAACGCGGAATTCTCCGGTCGCAGGATCGATACCAGGGTTGCCTTTTCTGATTTCACCAGTCGCCATCGTGACTTCAACCCTTTTCCGGCGCGTGTTCCACCGGAGACTGTTCGAGTTCAGGATTTGGATTCAGAACTTCTGCGAGGTAGCGAGTGCGGGGGCGCGTGTTCTGGTCGGCGAGCACCTGATACATGCGCTTGTCCTGGTTGAGCTTTGCCACCTTGCTGTTCTTGTCGTTAAGATTGCCGAAGGTGATGACCGAGGCCGGGCACGCCTGCTGGCATGCAGTAACGATTTCGCCATCGCGGATTTCCCGATTTCCCTTGTCAGCTTCGATCTTTGCGGCATTAATGCGCTGCACGCAGTAACTGCACTTCTCCATGACGCCGCGAGAGCGAACCGAGACGTCGGGGTTGCGCATCAACTTAAGGCTGTCGGTTTCAAAATCGGAGTAGAGCAGGTAGTTGAAGCGGCGCACTTTGTACGGGCAGTTATTCGAACAATAACGAGTGCCTACACATCGGTTGTAGACCATTGTGTTGAGGCCTTCAGGCGTATGCACCGTAGCGCCGACGGGGCAGACCTGTTCGCAGGGTGCATTTTCGCAATGCTGGCAGGTCATTGGCTGGAAGTGTGCGCGGGGAGCTGCAAGGTCGCCTTCAAAGTAGGCATCGATGCGGAGCCACTGCATGATGCGGCCGATCCGCACCTGCTGCTTGCCGACCACGGGGATATTGTTTTCGGCATAGCACGCCGTGACGCAGGCGTTGCAGCCGGTGCAACTGTTCATGTCGATCGACATTCCCCACTTGTTGCCGTTGTACTCCCAGTTCGGAAAAATTGACGTCCCGGAATCCGGAGTCTCACGCCCATCGCCTTCGTGAGCGAAGTTGGGATTCAACTTAAATTCTTCGAGCGTGGCATAGCGAATGATTGCGCGTGGGCCGATTGCTTCCACGGCTTCGAGGGACCAATTCTCATTGCCGTGCTCGGTGAGATTCTTGCCACGATGATCCTGATAGTGGCTCTTCGTGATCGCAATTCCCCACTTGCCATCGACCTTCTTGACGGAACCTGTGGCCACGAAAGGGTTCGACGAAGACTGCACACGGTACGCGCTGAAACCCATACCGGAGCCGACGCGGCCAGCCGCCTCGCGACCATAGCCGAGGTACAGGGTGACCGAATTGTCCGGGTGACCGGGGGCAGCGATGACCGGGGCCTTGACCGTGCCGCCAGCTGAGCTAATTTCGACAATGTCGTCTTCTTCGGCGTTGAGCTTTTCACGAGTGAATCCGGAGAAGATGGCGGCGTTGTCCCAGCTGAGGCTCGTTACAGGTTTTGGAAGTTCCTGGAGCCAGCCAACGTTGGACCAGCGGCCGTCGTAAACATTGGGATCAGGACGAAAGATGATTTCGAGCTGATCTTTCGGGTTGGGCGTTGGAACTTTCGGTGTCTCTGGCCTGGGTGCGCTTCCGACGGCGTATGCAGTGTTCTCGATCCATCCGGAGTGCAGGGCCTTACGCCAGCCAGTTTCGAAGTCCCCCTTGATGTTGTCTTTCTGTGTGGTGCGGACGGCTTCGTAGGCGCTGATCTGCGGGTTTTCGAGAAGAGCCTGAAGAACGTCGTGAGCGCTGCGGCCTCCCCAGAGCGGTTCAATCATCGGTTGCACGATAGAAACGGTGCCATCATAAGCGCGAGCGTCTGACCATGATTCGAGGAAGTGCGCGGCTGGAATATGCCAATGCGAAAAGCGCCCGGTCTCGTCGTAGTGCGAACCAACATGCGCGACAACTTTTGCTTTGCCAAGGAGATTTTCGCTGAAGCCGAGATCGGCAGGCGCGGAGTAGACCGGATTGGCATTGAGGACAACGAGCCAGTCGACCTTTCCCGCATTGAGATCAGCGACGAGACCCCTGAGATCAGCAATCTGATCGCTGGGAATTGGTATCGCAGGCTCAGATGAAACGATCACGGTCTTACCGACATTGCCAAGTGCCTGATTGATGGCGAGAGCCAGAGCAGCGACGGATTCATCCTGATAGAGCCCGGGGATAACGGCACTCTTTCCACCGTTGGCCTTCAGGTCCTTTACGAGAGCGGCAAGAAACCTCTGCTGCTGATCGGTCCATGCGTATTGCGAGGCGCTCACCCCGGAGACGCCGATCTGTGCAGCGAGAGCGGCGGCGAACGCGGGGACTTCGCTGGCTCGGAGGCCGATGCGATGCTCCGCCTTCATCCCGGTTGTGGTGGGAGTGCTCTCGATTGCGTACAGGCGGTTCATGCCATTGGCCGGATCTTTGCGGCGCTTGGCGTAATCGAAGACGAGCTTATGGAAGCCGGGATAGGCCGCACTGGAGAGGAACTCGGAATCGAGCGAGACGATAACGTCTGCAGCGGTGAGATCGTACTGAACGTTGTACCCCTTGACAAGGAAGGTGCCAGCGATCGCCGGATCGTACTGGATCAGCTTCGCCTTTGGATATGCAGCCTGGACTGCCTTCCACTGACGCGCAAGCGTTGGAGAGGTAACGGTGGAGCTCAGGATATAGATGCCAGTACCGTCTTTGGTGCCGGCGACCTTATCGCGAAGTGCCTGGGCGAAGTCTGGCCAGTCGCGGTTCTCACCCTCAAAAGTGACGTGTTGAGAACGATCGGGATCGTAAAGGTCGAGAACAGCGCCCTGGGAGAAGATGTCGGACGAGCCGTGATTGTAAGGATGATCAGGGTTCCCGTCGATCTTAATGGGACGGAACTCGTCGGTCTTGACCAGCAGTGGCACGGCGCCGGTCGGCAATGGGTTCGCAGATGCGAAATACATCGGCTTGCCCAGGACAAGATCTTCAGGAGCCTTGACGTAGGGATAGATCGGCTCATCTGGCTGCTTAGTGCAACCGGCGAGGCCGGCAAGCGCCATCGATGCGCCCATCACTTTAAGGAAGCCACGGCGCGATACAGGGTCGACCCATTCCTGCGCCGCGGCAGGAAACTCGCGTTCGACTTCAGCTTGAAATTCCGGCGTATTCTCGAGTTCGTCGATCGAGCGCCAAAGCTTCTTACCTGCGGTTCTCTTCAACTTTGCGCGCACCTGCTCGAGTGTCAGCGGCGTCTCGGCTTCAGCAAGGCTGGCCTTGCTCTTATCCATCTGCACGGTGTTCCCCGTTGTTTTCGTTCCATTCAAAGGTTCGCTACTCATCGATGGCAAACCTCGCAACTGCTCAGTTCGTTCGGAGTACGAATGTGATACTGCTTCAGGAGGAAGTGACCCAGCTGATCCTGGCTGGTGAATTTTTCAAAGTGCAAGGAAGCGGGTATGGTTCCTGTCGGCGCGTCCGTTGCAATCTCGCTGGGAGCGGCATTCGGCATCTGGAGAGCGGCCATCTGAACCCCTGCACCCGTTGGATCCTTGGTGGTGCAGTTAACGCTCTGGGCAGTGGGCACACCAACTTTGTTTTGACCGGCAGCACACCACACGGGGCGTCCCGGAGCGGGCGCTTCCCAAGCCATGTTGTAGATCTGGCCTGTGGGCCGCAGGTTCTTCGCGGGATTGCGGTGGCAGTCGAGGCACCACTCCATCTGTAGGGTGTTCTGCGCGTACATCAGCGGCATCTGATCGACCCGGCCGTGGCAGCTTGCGCAGCCGAGTCCTTTGTTGACGTGGATTTCATGGCTGAAGTAGACGTAGTCGGGAAGATCGTGCACTTTGATCCAGGGAAGCGACTGACCAGTAGCCCAGCTATCGCGGACCGGCTGGAGGAGTGCGGCATTGGTCCAGATCTGCGCGTGGCAGTTGATGCAGGTCTTGGTGGGGGGAATTCCAGCGTAGCTCGATTTTTCAACGCTGGTATGACAGTACTGACACTGCAGTCCGAGCCCTGTGACGTGGTGCTTGTGACTGAAGGGTACGGGCTGTTCGGGGCGTTGACCCTGACGGGTTACCCAAGGGGAGCGTTGCAATTGATCCAGCGTGACTCCGAGAGCGATCACTATAAGACCCGTCAGCACCAGGCTCGCTCGAGCCAAAGCATTGGAGCTGCGGTCAAAGATCTGCGCCATGAATGCTTTCCTGCTTGTTGTTCGTTAATCAGTCGATTGTGCGCGCTGTGCTGGCGATCACACAGTATATGGTCAGATTTCGATTTCGGATAAAAACCACCTGCAAGGTGGACGACCCCGAAAGTTCAATATAGCAGCCGAAGGCCTATCTGCAACGATCTCAACAGTTGAGGGATCAAAAAATGTTTATGCTGCTTAATTTTTTGTAATCCACTGAAACCTAAACTGGTTCGCCTTCGATGAAAGCTGTGAGAAAGCACTCATTGATGCGCTGTCAGTGTCCCAGAAAATGGGATGACTTCTGGTCTAGCTTTGCACCTTTCTTGTGGCTGGCCGGTGCGGCATATTTTGGTGCCGCACGATTCTGTGTCGACTCCGTTCCGCGCGGCCGCGGGCAAAGCCTGAGATTAGAGGCGAGGGATCGCGCTACAAGCTCCGCGCCCGTTTACCGCCTCGCCATCATCAGGATGATTGCAAAAAGGACGACGGGATTGCGGATGCGCGTTCAATCGAGAGCTTCTTCTGCTCATTCAGAAGTGCGCGGCAGCAGCCGTCTGTCGACCCACTCAATGACTACATATATCCGGCTGCGTTCTTCGCCATTGAAGGCTTTCACAATTCCGGGATGGTCGAGTTGACGACGGATCTGCTCTTCACGCCTGAACCGCTGGAGAAGAACAGGGTCGGATTCCATTTCGGGGTTCGGGGCCTTGATTGCCAGTTCCTGCCAGAGTTCAGATCGGTGCCCTTGTAGAGTGCGGACATCTGCGTATGCGCGATGACCGCGTCGATGCGGCAGTGGTCGAGCGTATCTCCGGCGTTCAAGGCAGGCATGGGCGAATTGGTTCAATTGCTTCACACAGGCTCATAGAGAATGAGTGAAGGAAGGCTCAGGATCTTATACTCGACTGAATTGATTCGCTGGAGGTTGCCTGTATGGCCACTGCGTGGCTGAGAAAGTGTGTTGCGCTGGCCTTGTGGACTGGCGCGTTCTGCGTTGTAGGAAGAGCCCAAGATAAAGACAAAGCGAAAGACAAAGAGCAGGCACCCGCTGCTCAGACCGTTGCACCTCCCGATTCGAGTACGGAAGGCTCTGTCACAATCGGCGGTCAGGCCGTGGCTTATACCGCGATTGCGGGCACCATTACGGTCGGATCTACCGATGCACAGGACGCGACCTTGGCCTCGAATGGAAGCATCCTGCCTGATTCGGGTGTCAAACCTCCGACGGATTCCAACGAGGCACCGCCGACGGCACGGATGTTTTATGTCGCCTACTTCAAGAAAGGCGCCACCGAACAGCACCGGCCGGTCATGTTTCTCTACAACGGGGGACCAGGATCTGCAACCATGTGGTTGCACTTAGGTACATTTGGGCCGCGGCGGGTTGTCATCCCGGATACAAAGCACCAGGAGGGTGCTCCCTACACAGTTGTCGAGAACCGGTTCTCCCTTTTGGATGTCTGCGATCTGGTATTCATCGATGCTCCTGGAACCGGACTCAGCCGTACCTTTGGCAAGGACAAGGCGAAGGCTTTTTATGGCATCGATGGAGATGCGCATGCGTTTGCCAGGTTTATTCATCGGTTCCTGTCGAAGTACGATCGCTGGAACTCGCCGAAGTATCTGTTCGGAGAGAGCTACGGTACGCCACGGTCTGCGGTGCTGGCGGCGGATCTGCGGGATGTGGATTTGAACGGGATTGTGCTGTTATCGCAGATTCTGAGTTTCGACAATTCGATCGATGATCCACGCTGGAATCCGGGCGTAGATCAGGCCTATGCCCTTGCGCTTCCGACCTATGCGGCAACTGCTTACTACTTCCACAAGCTACCTACACAGCCTGCGGAGTTGAAGCCGTTTCTAACAGAAGTGGAGAAGTATGCGCTGGGAGAGTACATGGCGGCGCTATTGAAAGGGAGCGAACTTTCGGATGAGGAGAAGCGCGCCGTTGCGGAGAAACTGCACGGCTACACGGGATTGCCTGTGGACTATTTGATTCGCTCGGATCTCCGCGTGGTGGGCGGAGATTTCTCCAAGGCTCTGAAGCTGGACGAGCAGACGACGATCGGAAGGCTGGATACGCGCTTCCAGGGACCGGATATCAATCCACTGAGCGAGGGTGCGGATTATGACCCGCAGAGCGATGCGATCAGTTCGGCCTGGACTGCGGCGATCAACGACTACCTGCACAAAGATCTGAAGTACGGGCAAGAGAGTACGTATTGGAGCTTCGGTGGCGCGGGCGGCGACTTCACTTGGGATCTGCGGCACCACGCACCCGACGGTCCGCCGGCTAGTGATGTTGAGACGGGCACAAACGTGATGCCGGACCTGGCATTCAGGATGAAGCTGAATCCCAAGATGAAGATCATGCTGGCTGGGGGCTATTACGATCTCGCGACGCCGTACTTCGAGGGCGTGTATGAAATGCACCACCTCCAGATCCCGAAGGCGCTACAGTCGAACATCAGCTACCACTACTACGAAGCTGGGCACATGATTTACGTGAACGAAGATGTTCTGAAGCAGTTCCGCGCGGATGTTGCGGCGTTCATCAAGTCAACGGAAGATGGGCGCTAGTTGCGGTCTCGTTCCCCTGGTGGTCAGGCGAAGTCTTATGATGTTGTGAACCTATGCGCCTCCTGAAACTGCTCGCGGGTTGCCTCTGTTTGTCATGGGGGCTGACTGCGCCACTTTTATGTGCTGCTTCGGGGAAGAACGAATCCGTTAAGCATCCTGCGCAGGAGACGGGGTTTCTGAATCGCAGGATTCAGATCGGGTCGAATATATACCGGTACCAGGTGTATCTGCCGGAAGAGTGGCGACGCAATGATCACAAGCGGTGGCCGGTGATCCTGTTTCTGCATGGGCGAGGTGAGCGCGGCGAGGAAGGGATGTGGCAGACGCAGATCGGTCTGCCGCAGGCAATCCGAGATCATCCTGAGCGATGGCCCTTTGTGGTGGTGATGCCTCAGTGCGCAATGGACCGCTACTGGACAGACAAGGACATGCTGGCCATGGCGATGTCGGAGCTCGACCGAACGTCGGCAGAGTTCCATGGCGATCCGGCGAGAACGTACCTTTCGGGATTGTCGATGGGAGGTTATGGCTCGTGGGAACTGGCCCGAATGTACCCGACACGCTGGGCAGCGGTGGCGATTGCGGCTGGAGGAATCTTCTGGAGCTATGCGCCGGAGCGCTGGCAGCAGGCGCCGAAGCTGACGGCCGAGTACGCGCAGGCTGTAGACAGGATACCCATCTGGCTGTTCCATGGCGCAG
Source organism: Occallatibacter sp. (assembly GCA_035606555.1). Lineage (GTDB taxonomy): Bacteria > Acidobacteriota > Terriglobia > Terriglobales > Acidobacteriaceae > Telmatobacter. Next base: position 11,275 of record DATNFD010000125.1, on the reverse strand, counting down.
ACGACAACATTGTTGTGCCGCGACAGGATGAATTGCTCTACGCGTCTCTCAAGACTGCGGGGGGACACGTGCGGCTGTGGCTCTACCAGGGATTGAGGCACGATTGCTGGACGCGGGCCTATCTTGAGCCCGAGCTGCCGCGATGGCTGCTGGCGCATCATGTGGGTTCGCGGGTCCTGCCGCCGTTTGCGGAGCGAACAGTAATTCCGCTCCATCCGCCGGCCATGAAACTGAACGCTTCGCAGCTGGATGGTTTCGTCGGTGACTACGTGGATAAGCGAGGGTTGGTAATGGTCTCACTTTTTCGGCAGGGCGAGGCGCTGTACCAGAAGAATCATTACGGGGAAATTTCTGAGTTGGCCGCGGAATCTCCGAGCGTTCTTTTTTACCCGAACGGCAGCAGCATCACCCGGATCGCGGTAGAGCACGATTCGCAGGGCCGGGTGACGGGGTTGGTGTTCCGGGACGACAGGCACGAGGAGCGGTGGGAACGAATCAAGCCGATTTTGCGTAGTCATAACCAGCCGGAGTAAAAGGAGCAAATCAACCGGCTGCTGGAAACATGTTCAGATTCGCGGCCTCCTAGTCCGTGGGAGGCGGCCATGCTTTGCAGCAAGTGTGGTGCTGTTGCAGGTCCGCAGCAGCCGTTCTGCGCGCGTTGTGGCAATCAGTGGCGGTTGCGGCAGGATGGGGTTCAAGCCGGGAGACGGACTGGAGCAGGCCAGTGGCACTGATCGCGGCAGGAGTAGCTTTTCTGAATTTTCCGATCGGGTTCGTGCGGGCGCTCTACACTTTCTCGGTGCTGCTCGGACGTCACCACGCGGCAACTGTACGCCCAGCTGGAGTCGATACATAGAACTCTGGTGGCGAGATAGAGTTAATTGGTCGCAGGATGGCTTCCGGTTCTTAAACGCGGAGCAAGCTGAAGGAGGGTCGGAATGTATTGCAGCGGATGTGGTCAGCCACTTACACCAGGGCAGGCGGTTTGTGCACATTGCGGGCGGCCCACGGCTCCGGTTCCTGCCGCCCCACCTGCTCCGCCCATTCCGAATATCGCGTTTGAAGTGGCCAATTATGCAACTCGGGTACGGGCGCTTAGCACGGTATGGTTCATTTACGGCGGGCTGGTCCTGATCACGGGCCTGATCGGACTGTCGTTTGCGAGCTCTTTCTTCAATGGAGGCTTTGGCCCGTGGATGCATGGACCGCGCGCGGAGTTCCCCTTTGGCTCGGAGTTTGGGCACACGATTCTCCGCTTCGCATGGGTAATGGTGATCTTGAGGGCTTCGCTCGCATTCATCGCAGGGTGGGGGCTGATGGAACGCACTTCCTGGGGGCGAGTAGTGGCGATTGTAGCGGCATTCCTGAGCATCCTGAAGATTCCATTCGGAACTGCGATTGCGATCTGGACTCTGGTGACGCTGCTGGGGTACAGGAACACTACACTGTACGACCAGCTCTAGAGCGAGAGTTCTGCTAGGCGGCCGTGCTCCCCTCATCGCGAGCGGCACCCATGAGAATGAGCGAGCGTTGCGCGAAGGGTGAGTAGGCGAGAAGAGCCATGCAAGCCAGCGCCATGCCCGTATTGATGTGATGAAGAAGAAGCAGAGGCGACAGAGCCCAGAGCACATCGGCGAGCAATAGATAAGGCCACAGCTTCAGGAATTTTCCCCGCATGCGGGGGGCCCGAAGTGCAATTGCAGAGATGAGGTACGCCCGAACCGCAATGAGGATTACAGCTGTTCCGATGAGGGCATAGTAGATGGAGTTGGCCGCGGGTAGAGGCGAGAGCAGATCCTGGATCTCAGAAAGATTTGCCAGCGAGCCCACATAAAATGCGACGTACATCAGTTGCAGCAGTAAAAAAAACAACCTGACGATGTTGTGAGGGGGGTCGGGAAGTTCCGCCGAGGTGGGGAGAAGGCCTACAAAATTTTCTTCCTGGAAGACTTCGGAATTGTCCTCAGTAATGCCTGGCGAACTTGGCTGGCTCGTGTTCTGCTGGGCAGGTTCAGGCGAAATGCGTTCGACGGGGGCGACGAAGCGATAGCCGCGGCGAGCGAGTGTTTCGACGAAGCGCGGGGAGCCCGCAGAGTCGCCGAGGGCTTCGCGGATTCGGTTCACGGCTGAGTTCAGGCCGTGCTCATAATCTACGAAGGTGCCATCAGACCAGATGGCCTGGGAGATCTCCTCACGGGTGAGGACTTCACCGGGGCGAGCGAGCAGCATGAGCAGAACCTGGAAGGGCTGTGCGTTGAGCTTGATTCTGATTCCCTGCTTGCGAAGTTCTCCAGTCGACGCGTCCGCTTCGAAGACTCCGAAGCGGTAGCGAGGTGGCGACGCGCGGTCTGACATTTCTAAGGCCAGTTTATCCGATTGAGCATCATCGATTGCGCGCGAAAGCCAGTGTACAAGTGGGCAGAAGTTTTTTAAATGCGTGGATTTGGAGGGTGAGGTTCATTGGAGGTGTGTTTGAGACGCGAGGTATTGCGGCGGAGGCGCGAAGCTGTCAGATTGCAGAAGATGAGGTGCGGAATTTCAGGTTGGCGGGTGTGGGTTATGCAGGTCCTTGTGATCTCTGCCTGGTCGGGACTTATGCCGGCGGGAAGGGCGGAAGCGCCGAAGAAGGCGGTAAGCTCGTTCGAAGCTTACGCAGGCCAGGTGGAGGCGCGGCTTGCTCAACAGCACAGGTCAACGACCGGTTTTCTGGCCGGCGTGGGGTCGGGTGGAAACACCTACGAGCGGTTGCGACGCGGCGACTTGGTGATTGAAAAGCTGACTCCAGATAAGGGAGAGATTCCGGGCGGAATGCTGCATGACTGGCGTGGAACCGCATTCGCGAAGGGCGCGACGGCAAAGGATTTCGAGCGGCTGATGAAGAACTTCAGCGCATATCCGCAGCTGTACTCTCCTCAGGTGGTTCGGGCGGAGATTGTCTCGCCGAAGAGCGGGCCGGTTCCGGATCACTTTACGGCAATGATGCGTGTTAAGCAGAAGCACGTGATCACAGTGGTGATGGACACGACTTATGACGTGACGTATGGCCGTCTCGATGGCAGACACGGCTACAGCAGTTCGCGTAGTACGAAGATCGCAGAGATTGAGGATGGTGAGACGGCTAAAGAACATTCTCTTCCGCCGGATAAAGAGCATGGGTTTTTGTGGCGACTGAACACGTACTGGAGTTATGAGGAACGCGACGGCGGGTTGTACATGCAGATCGAATCGATCTCATTGACGCGGGGGATTCCGACTGGGTTGGGATGGGTGATCGGGCCGTTTGTGGAGAGTGTGCCGCGCGAGTCGCTGGAGTTCACGCTACGCAACACGAGCAAGGCGCTTCAGCGTTAGGAGAAGGCGATGAGTACGGGGATGACAGGTTCTTCGGATTTTGCCACGGCTCGACGGGTGAACCGGTCCCTGACGGCTGTGGCGGAGAAGCGCACTTTGAGATGGATGGCGGAGCGGCTTCCGCAGTGGGTCACGTCTGACCAGTTGACGATGCTTGGGTTGCTGGCGCAGATCGCGGCGGGCGCATTCTATGCACTGGCGGCTCGCGATCAGTACTGGCTTTTAGGAGTGATTGCCTGCATCGTACTGAACTGGTTTGGCGACAGCATGGATGGGACGCTGGCACGGGTACGGAATCAGCAACGGCCACGGTACGGGTTCTATGTCGATCACATGGTGGACATCTTCGGGGCTACGGCACTGATGTGCGGACTTGGCGCATCCGGTTTTGTGCACTGGCCGGTGGCAATTGCAATGCTGATTGCCTTTCTGCTGCTCTCTGCCGAGAGCTATCTGGCGACGTACACGCTGAATTGCTTTCAGATGTCGCAGGGGATCTTCGGGCCCACCGAGATTCGGATTCTGCTGATTATCGGGAACGTGGCTCTGCTGCGCAGTCCTTACGCGAACCTATTCGGGCACAGGTATCTGCTGTTCGATGTCGGCGGCGTGATTGCGGTGAGTGTGATGACGGGGATGGCGTTGGTGATCACGGCGCAGCATACTGCCAAGTTGTATCGACGGGAGCCGCTCCTTGAGTCACTCGGTTCGAAGCGCCTTGAGCGGGTCCACGCTGGCGGCGCGGCTGGCTGGAGCTGCGCTGGCGATGAAGGCCACGAGCGTGACTCCGAGGATCGCGATTCCATAGGTAAGCGCATCGAGAGGCTGCACTCCGTAAAGTGATGACGACAGAGCACGGCCTAACGCGAATGCGAGAGGCACGCCTGCGATGATTCCGACCGCTGTGAGGAACAGGCTGTCGCGGAGAATCATCCAGACGACCTGGCTGCGTCCCGCGCCCAGCGCCATGCGAACGCCGATCTCCGCGGTGCGGCGACTCACGCGGTAGGCCAGGGTGCCGTAGAGGCCAGTAGCGACGAGAACGACCGCAAGGAGCCCGAAGAATCCTGCGAGGCGGGCAAAGAGAGTCTGGCTGGAGATGGTGAGGTTGTACTGGGCACGCTGAGTCATCGGCTTGATGAGCGGCAGGTTGGGATCAATCTGCTGAACGACTTTGCGAGCCGAAGGAAGGATTGCAAGCGGATCACCATGCACGCGGAGTTCAACCTCCATCCTGCCCGCGATCGGAATCTGCGCGTACTCGTACCACGCCATCGGAATCGGCTCTTCGTCTATGCTGCGATACTTGTGGTCCTTGACGACCCCGATGACTGTCATCTGGTAGCGCCCGTCGTTGGTGCCAACCATGTGGCCAAGGGGATTGCGATTGGGGAAGAATCGCCTGGCGAACTGCTCGTTGATAATGCCGACGTGTGGAGAAGTTTCTGTATCTGAATCGGCGAAGTCGCGTCCGGCAAGTACCGGCACACCGAGGGTGGTGAAGAAGCCCGGTCCTGCAACGTTGCTGCGCACCGTCCTTGAACTGCCATTGGGCACATCAGGCAGACGCCCATCCACGGTCATGTCGCTGTTGTCGGACGACCATGAGCCGATGCGCTCTTGCATCACTGTGACGGACTCAACGCCGGGCAGTTCACGCAGTTTGCTGATGAGCTCTCGATAGAAGGCTTTGCCCTGGGGAACCGACGTGACGTGAGGATTGACTCCGAAGACGACGAGGCCATCGACGGGAAAACCAAGAGGCGTGTTCTCAAGGTTGCGGAGAGTGCGGATAAGCAATCCAGCTCCGACGAGCAGAACGACGCAGAGAGTCATCTGAAAGGCGACCATGATGCGAGCTCCGCGCGATCTTCCAGCGTCCGCGTTGGAGGTCGCGGCTGATGTCTTCAGGCTGAGCGCCGGACCTGCCGCCAGAGCGATCCGCAACGGGGCCAACCCGAAGATGAGAGCGGCCACAAACAGGATGCCGAGCGCAAAAGCCAGCACGGTACGATCAGGAGCCAGGCTCGACTCAATCTGGGCCCACGAAGCGAGTGCGCGCGTTGCCATCCTCGCGAATACCCACGCGAGCGCGCCGCCGGCAGTGACGAGCAGCAGGCTTTCGGCGAGCAGCTGGCGCAGCAGATCGCGACGACCTGCGCCGAGAGCAAGCCTCATGCTGAACTCGCGCTGTCGCGCCGCATTCCGAGCTGTCAGAAGCATTACCACATTGGTCAGAGCAATCAGGAGAACAAAGCCAACCATCGCCATCAGCATGCGCAAAGGGCGGCCGTATTCTTCGCTGTAACCAGGGAATCCTCGAGCCTCTTCGAGGCTGAGAGTCGGGGCCTTTTCGCCAGCCGCAGGAGAACCCAAGCCAATGTACGCTGCGCGCTGGAAGAGCGGGTTGAGAGCCGCGGCGGCCTGCTGCTTGCTTACGTCCGGAGCGAGCCGGCCGATCAGACGAAGGCACCACCAGGTGGGGTTCGTAGCGTAGGTTTTTCCATCGTCAAGGGGATTTCCCCAGGCGTTGAGTTCGGGACGGTTTTGCAGCGGAATCCAGAAGTCCGTCGAGCGGCCTGCCTCGAGACCTTCGAAGCCTTCGCCGGAGATACCCACAATGGTGAAGGCAATGCCGTTGACGAAGAGAGTCGTGCCGAGCACGTCAGGATTCCGCGCGAAGCGGCGAGTCCAGTAGTTGTAGCTGATCACGGCGATGGACGCGTGGTCCTTCTCGTCTTGTTCCGTGAATCCGCGTCCTTGAGGAAGCTTGACGCCCAGGCCGGAGAAGAATGTGCCGCTGACCATGTCGCCTTCAGCTTCCTCAGGCTGAGCTCCGTAGCGGACTGCGACCTTGTTGATGGAGAGGGGGACATAGGCGATTACGTCTGCGAGGCCGGGGTGCTGGTCATGCAGGGTCTCATAGATCGCATACGAAAGCGTCTCTCTCGAATTGATTGTGCCAGTCCCGTACGGTGCATGCGACGGATGCAGGTAAACCAGGCGGGTTGGATCGCTGACCGGCAACGAGCGCAGAAGGACAGCATTCATAACGCTGAAGACTGCGGTATTAGCGCCGATGCCGAGTGCGAGCGTAAGAACTGCCGTGATCGCGAATCCAGGACTGTTGAAAAGAGAGCGAACGCCATAGCGCAGGTCGCGCAAGATGCTATCGAGCCACTGAATGCGGCTGCGCAGATAGAAGCGCTCCTTCGCAGTCCGCACACTGCCGAATTCAACATGGGCCCGGCGAAGAGCTTCTTCGGCGCTGAGACCTTCAGAGCGAAGTTCATCCGCTTCGAACTCGAGGTGAGCGCGAACTTCTTCAGCAAAATCTTCGGTGCTGCGCTTCGGTCTGGACATGCTCAGCCCTCCTCACCCTGCGGCTCGAGAATCAGGCCCATGGCGCGGGTGAGGCGCTTCCATTGACTGGTCTTGTCGAGCAGTTCGGCACGTCCCTTTGCAGTCAGTGAATAAAAACGAGCCTTACGATTGTTCTCGCTTACACCCCACTTCGCCTGGATGAGGTCTTTGTCTTCGAGCCGCTGGAGCGCGAGGTAGAGGGAACCGTGATCGACGAAGAGCACTTCTTCGGACTGGCGCTGGATCGACCGTGCCACTCCTTGTCCATGCAGCGGACCGAGCAGGAGGGTTTTCAGGATCAGGATGTCCAGAGTTCCCTGAAGGAGGGCGATGCGGTCATCGTTGTTCTCTTGGGTCGGCATTCGACACGAGTATCTGCCAGCTTGGGTCGGATGTCAACAGGAGTGTGACGGATGGACGGGCCGTAATGAATTTCAGGGGAGTATTTAATGCGAGAGAGTGCGTCTCGGAAGTGGCTGCGGCGGCTTTGCGATCGGTGCCGGAGCCAGAACCGGCTTCACCGTTGGCAGCGCAGCACGCGATTGGTTCTTCTCAGGGGTTGGATTCAGAGCCGGTTTGGAAACAGTGGCAGGCGCGGTTGGATGAGGTTGCGGCTGTGTTGGAAGCAGCTTCGCGCCCGCGGATGCTGTCGGTGTCACGACCGGCTGATGAATCGTGGTGGGCCTGGACTGAACGAGAAGTGGAGAGGGTTGCGAAAGAGAGGCTTTCAGGATGGTTGAGTCTTCAACGTCGCCCGGGAACTGCTCGTCGTCCTTGCCTGTAATGGCGGCTTTCATAATCTGCATCCAGATCGGCAGGGCTGCACGAGCTCCCGTTTCTTTTTCGCCGAGGGATTGGCGGCTGTCATAGCCGACCCATACGCCGCAGGTGACTGAAGGTGAGAAGCCGAGGAACCAGGCGTCGGTATAGTCGCTTGTGGTGCCGGTCTTGCCTCCGAGTGGATGGTTCATCTGCGCAACGGCGGCTCCCGTACCGTGGGCTGTGACGGCGCGAAAGAGCGTCATCATCGTTCGGGCAGTTTGCTGACTGATGATCTCGTCCACCGCGGGTGCATCCTCCCAGAGCGTGATGCCGTCGGCGTTCGTGACTTTCCGGATGAGTCGCGGCTTGACGCGAATGCCGTCATTAGGAAAGACGGAGTAGGAGGTGACCTGCTCTTCGAGGGAGATCTCTGCAGCGCCGAGCGCGACGGGAAGATATGCGGGAATATCTGTTGTGACGCCGAATTTGTGAGCCGTTTCAATGACCTTGCGGATGCCGACGCGGGCTGCCAGCTTGACCGCTGGAACGTTGCGCGATTCAGCGAAGGCGTTGGTGATTGTCATCGCGCCTTTGAAGTCGTTTTCGTAGTTGTGCGGGGCGTAACTGCCAAAGCTCACCGGTGCGTCGACGATGATGTCGTCGGGCTTAACGCCCTCCTCGACAGCAGTGGTGTAGACGTAGGGCTTGAAGCTGGAGCCTGTCTGGCGCTCGGCCTGGGTGGCGCGATTGAACTGAGAGGTGGCCCAGTCGCGCCCACCGATCATCGCGAGGACGTCGCCGGTAGTGTTGTCCATCGCGAGGACCGCACCCTGCGCACCGGAGTCCTGCTCGAGGGTGGCGCGGCGGGCAGGACCTTCGAAGGCATCGCCGAGATGGATGTAGATTACGTCTCCGGGTTTGACGAGAGCGTCGCCATAGCGCTGGCCAGTCCATGCCCAATCTTCGGGAAGCAGAACGACCTGATCTGAACCGACCAAGGCGCGGATCTCGAGTGGACGAGATTGTGTAACGAGCGCGTGCACGTAGTCGCCAGGGTGTGAGGCGGTCGCCCAGTCTGGATGCTTGTAGTCTTCGAGAGTGTTTCCACCCGCGAAAACGTTTTCGAGCCGCCCCTTCCAGCCATGGCGGCGTTCGTAAGCGGCAAGTCCATCGGAGAGAGCCTTATTGGCTGTCTTCTGAAGATCGAGATCAAGGGTAGTTTGAACACGAAGACCGGCCTCGTGAACCTGCTCTGTTCCAAATTTTTTTTCGAGTTCGCGACGAACTTCTTCCTGAAACCAGGGAGCGACGGACATCTCAGGCTGATTGATGTGCAGGCCGAGGGGCGACTTTCGAGCCTGATCAGCTTGCTGATGCGTTATGGCGCCGTCGGATTCCATCTCACTAATCACGAGATTGCGGCGGCGTAGCGCTTTCTCAGGATTGATGAGGGGCGAATAGGCGTAGGGGCCTTTGGGCAGACCGGCAAGGAGCGCGGCTTCGGTCAAGGACAGATCTTTTGCATGTTTGCTGAAGTAGAACTGTGAAGCGGCTTCAAAACCGTACATGCCGCTCCCTAGATAGATCTGATTGCCGTATAGGGTGAAGATCTGTTCTTTGGTGAAGGCACGCTCGATCTGAATGGCGAGAATGGCCTCCTGCGCTTTACGTGCGGCAGTACGGTCTGCGTTCAGAAACAGATTACGAGCGAGTTGCATGGTTAACGTAGAGGCGCCCTGACCGCGGCCGTGGGTTCGGAGGTCGTGTACGAGAGCCCCCGCAATGCGGAAAATATTGATGCCCCAATGCGAGTCGAAATTCTTGTCTTCGATGGAGATGACCGCCTGGCGGAGGACCGGGGCAAAGTCGTTGTAGTTGACGACGATCCGCTTCTCGAGCGCGAAGGAGCCGATAATGCGACCCCTGGCGTCGTATAGATCGGTCATAGTGGACGGACGGTAGCGTTCGAGATCATTGATCTGGGGGAGATTGACGGAAAAAACGAGCATCAGTCCCGAGAGAGAGCCGGTAACGACGGCGAGTAGCAAGAGGACAAAAAGGGCCGCTTTCCCGGCAACTTTACGCCTGCCGCGAGGTCTAGGCGGCAACATCGGTTGGGGCCGCAGCCGGTGGGTACGGCCGAGACCGGAGGGCGGTGCCGAATGTGCAGAGGGAGCAGCCAAGACGAAAGCCTCGAAGGCAATCCTCCTGGTTCAAACGATGTGGGTCGCTGAAAGGTTGGAATGCCTACCATCAAGGCTAGCATGGGTTTAGATTGGCTGGCGTATGAGCACCGACGTAAGAATCACTGGTGCAATCATGGGATCGTTCAATCCGAATCAGGTGTTCTTTGCCTTGAGCAGTTCGAGCGCCTTATTGAGTGTCTCATCGCCCTTGTTCGTCTGGGGATTGTCTTCATCGATGTCATCGTCCTGGTTCTGACCGACGAGGATGTTAGGTGCGACCGCTTCATCCTGGATCTTCTTGCCGTCCGGGCCCTCGTATTTCGCAATAGTGAGGAGGAGGGCTGCGCCATCAGGAAGTTCGATGGTCTTCTGGACGGAACCTTCGCCGAAGGTGCGTTCGCCGATTACATCGCCACGCTTTGCGCCTTCGATAGCATCAGCCGCCAACTCAGCAGCGCCGTAGGTTCCGCGATTGACGAGCACTGCGACCGGAGCGCCTGTAAGGTACTTCGATGAATCAGCACTGAAGGTCTGCTTGGGATATTTCTGGCCCTCGAGGACAGCAAGGGTGCCCTGATTCACGAAGAAGTTGGCGAGGCGGATTCCCTGGTCGGATTCTCCCTGGGAAACGTCCCGCAGGTCCAGGAGGATCTTGCGATTTTTTCCAGCGGACTTGATTTTCGCCGCGAGCTGATCAACTCGATCGCTGGTCAAGGCGCCCGGCTTGAGATAAAGGATGGTGGAATTCTCGTACTGCTGCTCGCTCATGGCCGGAGTGGGGATTACGGTACGGGTAAGCGTGACCTTGTCGGGATCTGGTTTGCGCGGGCGAACCACAGAAAGCGTTACGGTGCTGCCCGCTTTGCCCTCTAGCATGAGACGGATGACAGCAAGGGAGAGTTCGCGGGTGGAGGTGTCGCCGATGGACTCGATGACGTCGCCATCGCCGAGGTGCTCGCGGTCAGCAGGGGAATTGGGCACGACGCTGACGATGGTGGCGTAACCATAGCGCTTGGACACAGTGATGCCGATTTGTGCGACTCCCGAGGTTGGCCGCTCCTTGTAGATCTTGTATTCAGTCGGCGTGAGATAGCTGGAGTCGGCATCAAGGGACTCGAGCAGGCCATGCAAAGCGCCGGTAGTGACGGTGTTGATGTTGGGGTCTGTCACGTAATCGCTCTGGACCCTTTTGAGGACCTCGGCGTAGACATGCATCTGCCGATAAGCGCCATCCTGCTCAGCATGAACACCGAACGCGCCAAACTCGCCCAAGCCGAAGCCGAGGCCGAGGGCGGCGAAGATAGTTGCTGCCACAACGAAGGAGAGGCGCTGAAAAAATCGGGACACACACACCACCGAGAACGGCCTCTGAAAGGGAAGCAGGCCGCTGCTGTATAGACGCAATGATAGCGCAAGCGGTGTTGTCAGGAGGCATGCAAGGAAGATCCGGAATGAGCGCAGAGTGGCGAAAGTAACTGGAAGCAAATGGATTGCAGAGAGGCATCTGGTGGCGGGGGAGAGGATCGAACTCTCGACCTTGGGGTTATGAAAGCAGTGAATCACGAAGCATCAACAACTTACGCGGGACGGCTGGCTGCCCTAAGTACCGCTAA
>DATNFD010000124.1:0-43202 GCA_035606555.1 Occallatibacter sp. | reverse complement strand
CGCTGAGCGAACTGGAGAGCCCGGGCTGCGATTTCGATGTCTTCTGTCTTGGCCCGGGCCAAGGAGGCGATCTTCGGCTTGCGTACAGCCTGGGTGATGGTCGCGATGGCAGCGAAGTCGCCTTCGGAAGCCATGGCGAATCCGGCCTCAATGATGTCGACGCCCAAGTCTTCGAGGGCGTGTGCCATGGTGAGTTTTTCCTGGGTTGTCATGCTACAGCCCGGGGACTGTTCGCCGTCGCGCAGAGTGGTATCGAAGAATGAAACGTGATTGGGGCTATTTGTCATAGGTTCACGCCTGCCAGGGGAAGACGTTGCCAGCCTCTTTAGTTTCGCCGACGGAGCTGGTATAAGGCAAAGTTATTCTTTTTGGGTAAGCGATTACAATTGCTTATGACCTCGGCGGTCAGCGGTCAGGGGTCCGGGTCGGGAGCAGAGATCAGAGATCACTGACCTCTTGAGCGTCGGAGGGGCGATGGAGCTTTCACAACTGGAAACGTTTCTCGCGGTGGCAGAGGAGAGAAGTTTCTCAAAGGCGGCGGTGCGGCTGCATCGCACGCAGCCGGCAATCAGCCAGGTGATTCGGAAGCTTGAGGCGTCAATTGGGGAGCCGCTGTTCGATCGGGCAGCGAGGGACGGATCGCTGACTGCTTCGGGTGAGTTGCTACGAGATTACGCGCAGAGGCTGCTGGCACTGCGACGGGAAGCCTCGAGCGCGCTGGACGAGCTGAAGAGTCTTGAACGAGGCCGCTTGCAACTGGCGGCGAACGAGTACACCTGCATGTATCTGCTTGAGGCGGTGGATGAGTTTCGGCGCGAGTACCCGGAGATTGGGGTGTCAGTGCACCGTATGCTCGCCAGCCAAATTGCGGAGGAACTCAGTCTGAGGACGTTTGAGATTGGTGTGACTTCGTTTCGACTGGATCCGGAGCGGTTCAGGACCATTGCCGTTTATAACGACAGCCTTGCATTCATCGTGAGCCCAAGGCATCGGTTGGCTCGTGTGTCGCGGGTGTCCATCACGGACTTGGGTAAGGAGAACTTTATCGCGCACAACGTGGCTTCGCCGCTGCGCAGGAAGGTGATTGAGGCCTTTCAGCGGCATCGGACGCAGTTGAATATGGGAATCGATTTGCCGACGATCGAAGCCATCAAGAGGTTCGTGGCCATGGGGAACGGGGTGGCGCTGGTTCCACACCTTACGATTGCTCATGAGCTGGCGGCGAGAGAGTTGGTACGTGTGACCGTAGATGAACTGGAGTTCAAGCGGGTGTTGCGGCTGGTTCACCGGAGGCAATCGACGATGTCGTATGCGGCGCGTGCGTTCCTGCGGACGGTTCGGACGATGGCGGAGAAGCACGGGCCGCCGTACTACTATCATGTGGAGCGGGCAGGCTGAGAGTCTTTCGGACTGTTGGGAAGATGGAGCAAATGAAGAGATCGGCGGATGCCGATTTGGGTGGTACTGCGTCTATTGACTCAGATCATTCAGAGACACCCGGGATCGCCGTTAAACCGTTCTGGCCATTTACAATGCAAAGAGCGGTGTCTGGGGGAGACCGGAGCACCGGAATCAACAACCTGGTTGCCAGCCGGACGGTTGAGCAGTCAAGAGGTTCATAGACCGAATGAAGAAGATCGCCCTTATTGCCTTTCTGCTGGTCGTGTGTGCAGCAGCGGGCCGCGCTCAGGAGAGCCGGCAGGATATCAGCCTGAGTGGGACAGCCATTGTTGAGCCCTTTGTTGCTTCCTCGACAGACGTGCAGGTGCATTCAAACACGGCATTTGGCGGGTTATTGAGCTATCGTTTCATGCTCACGCCGAACAGTGCTCTTGAAGCCAACTACGGAATTACTTATCAGAACTCAATGCGGTTCATCTCAGGGAACACAAACACGGTGAAGGTGCTGGTCCGGACGCAAGAGATCTCCGGAGCGTATGTTCGCAGCTTCACTTTCAAGAGATTCAACCCGTTCGTGGAAGCAGGACCGGGTGCCCTGATTTTTCTTCCAATCCGCAACTCGGGAACGACATCTCTGGATGTGAAGCAGCAGACTTCGGTTGGGGGACTGTACGGGGCCGGGATCGCTTACGAGATCAGCCCAAGTTTCGATATTCGTGCGGAGTTTCGCGGATTTGTGACGAAGGTTCCGAATTTCGGCCAGGGATCAAGCTCGAACCAGATCAACCTGTCGACGAACAAGTGGTACAACATTTACTATCCGGCGGTTGGAGTGGCGTACCACTTCTAAAAAGCAGGGAACTTTAAAAAGCAAGGAACAAGGGACTGCGGGAACAAGGAATCAAACGGCGGGGATGGCTGGTGCCATCCCCGTGTTGTTTTAGACGCTGGTCTCAGGCTTGATCGCTTCGCGGTAGGTGCCTAGTTCCTTGACCATGGCGCAATGGCGCGCAAGCGCTTTGAGCGCTTGCGCGCCTTCCTCGATCGAGTGGAGCTGACAGTCGACGTAAAAGACGTACTCCCATGGCTTGCCATGGACGGGGCGCGATTCGATCTTCGTAAGGTTGGTGCCGATTGCGGAGAGTTCATTCAACGCCGCGACGAGGGAGCCGGGGCGGTTCTCGACAGAGAAGGCGATGCTGATCTTGTTGGAATTGGGCACAGTAGCGGCTTCTGGAGTGCGGCGGACGAGGAAGAACCTAGTGTAGTTCTCAGGATTGTCTTCGATGCCGGAGCGGAGGATCTCTGCGCCGTAGTAGTGAGCGGCGGCTTCGCTGGCAATCGCCCCGGCGTGTTTGTCGCGGAGCTCAACGAGTTGTTTGACGCTTCCGGCCGTGTCGTAGAAGGCGTATGACTCCATTTTGGGGTGTTCCGCGAGAAATCGGCGGCACTGCGCGAGAGCAACGGGGTGCGAGAATACGCGATCGATGTCAGCGATTGTGGTTCCGGAGATGGCGATGAGGTTGTGTCGAATACGGAGAAGGGATTCGCTGACGACTTTGACGTCGTGCTGTAGCAGGAGGTCGAAGTGCTCGAGCACTGAACCGGCGAGGCTGTTTTCGATAGGGATGACGGCGGCATCGACGGATTCTTCGACCAGCTCCTTGAACACCTCGGCGGAGAGTGCGCAAGGGACAATTACCGCGTCAGCAACGAGGCCCAGAGCGGCTTCGTGACTGAAGGATCCAGGCTCTCCCTGAATTGCAATTCTCATTGCTTGAGTGGCTTTCTCCGCGGGGTGCGCGGGATGGGGATTATTTTCGCAGCCAGACGTCTGCGGCTACGAAGATGAGGAAGACAGTCGCGATGACGCCGTTCATGGTGAAGAAAGCGGCATTGAGACGACGTAGATCTTTCGGTGAGACGATCGCGTGTTCATAAGCGAGCAGCAGTCCCGCCGCAGCGATGCCCAGCCAACCGGCGATTCCGAAATGGAAGAGGTATCCGAATTCGATTAGGAGAGCGAGCATAGCGAGGTGCATACCGCGGGCAACGAGGAAGGCAGCTGGGATGCCGAGAGATTGCGGGATGCTATGCAGGCCGACCTTACGATCATGTTGGAAGTCCTGGCAGGCATAGAGGACGTCGAAGCCTCCCACCCAGAGGATCACGGCGAAGGTGAGAACAAGGATGCGGGGATCGAGGCTGCCGCGGACGGCAATCCATGCGGCGGATGGAGCGATGCCAAGTGCCAGACCCAGGACGAGGTGGGACCATCGGGTGAGGCGCTTCATGTAGCTGTATCCAAGCAGCACGATCAGGACGAACGGGGAGAGATACAGGGTCAGTCGGTTGAGTTCGAAGGCAGCAATGACGAATCCGAGGCCCATCAGGATAGTGAAGCCGAGGACGAATTCACGCGAGAGCAGGCCAGCCGGGATGGCGCGGCTGCTGGTTCTCGGGTTGGCGGCATCGAGGTCAGCGTCGGCCCAGCGATTGAAGGCCATTGCACAGGAACGCGCCGTCACCATCGCAACGATGATCCAGCCGAGAGTGCGCCAACCTGGGGCGCCGTGGCTTGCGAGAAGGACCGCCGTCAGGGCAAAGGGAAGGGCGAAGATCGAGTGCTCCCACTTGATCATCTCGAGGGTCGTGCGAGTTTTAGCGAAGAGGCCCATCGCGGAGGTTCCAGAACCAGTGTAAAGGAGCACTGGCTGAGGACTTGCGAAGGGAGCGTCGGGGGCGCCGGAGATTGCCAGCGTTAAGCTTCGGCGGCTTCGGCGGTTGGGGCGAGGGGAAGGACGGTGTTGACCTTGGTCACTTTGAACAAGTCCATCACGCGGCTGTTTGCGCCTGCTACAACGAGCTTTGTGCCATTGGTTGAGCAGCGTACGTAGTGGTTCATAACCAAGCCCATACCTGCGGAGTCCATGTAGGGGACTTCGCTGAGGTCGATCACGGTAAGAGGCGGCAATGGGGAGCCGCGGAGTTCGCTTTGCAATTCGAAGAGATTGCGCAGAGTGAGCGGACCACTCAGGCGGAAGACGCGAGTACCCGGGTCCTTGCCTTCAGCACGTTCGATTGTCAGGGGTGCATCGTTCAACATAGCGAGTCAAGTGTATGGAATGACGGTCTTTGAGACGACTACAGTTCTGTGAATGTAGCATACCGCAGCAAGGGGGGACGCACGAGAAAGAAAGCAGGACTACGGTTTTGCTGAGAATGGCACGGGATAGAGCGGCCGCCTTCCCGGGCAGGAGCGCCCTGGGTTGTCGCCGTGGATGGGAGATGGTGTTCATCCACGGCGGTGGAGTTACTGGTTCTTTTCACTTTCGCTGGATTGACCGGCTACCTGAAGGTAATTCTTCACGCTGAAAATCCCAGGAACACTGTTTGCGCGGAGGTAAGCCGCGTCTCTATCCGCCCGGGAATCCACGACACCGAAGAGCTCGACCTTTCCGTTCTGGACCGAGATGCGGATTGGTTTTGCGGGATCAGTAGCGTATTTGTTCAATGAGGGGTAGCTGTATACGGCGCGCGCAACAGCGAGGCGGGTCTGGTCGTCCATAATGGACGTCGGATCGACCTCAATGTTGTCGACCACATCCTTGACTCCCGGGTAAGTGGAGACAAGAGCAACGGCGGAATCCTTGTCCACATCGGTTCGGGCGTGGCCGCCGAGCGTGACTACACCGTTTTCAACATTGAGAGTGATCGCGTTGAAGGTGTTACCGTATCCCACCCGGTCATACGTGAGTTTCTCGCCGAGCTTCTTCTTCAGATCTTCATCGGAAGTAGAAGGGCCAGCCACCTGGATCTCATTGCGGACGGCATTGACGCCCTTAGCCTTGCGTACACGGTTCGCTGCATCACTCTTGTATTCGTAAAGGCTAACGGTTCCGGTTAGAGTTGCAATGCCGCTGTTGTCCACGGAGACCTTTACGTCCTTGAATCGGGACTTGTTCAGTTTGCCCTGCGCGTCGCTGCCGCCATCGTGTTGCTGCCCGATCGCAGCAGGGGCTGATGCAGCTACGGCTGAAGCGGCTGCGATCGATGGGGAACTTACGATGCCGGCGGCAAGCGTGAGAGCTAAGATCGCGGGCAGGGAAATGCATTTTGTGGTTTTCATCTTAGTATCCTTCCTAACGTCCTCACTTTAGATCTGATATATAGGTCGACTTAGCTGGCAGCCGGGGACTTTCGATTCCGAGATTGAGATCCTGGCTCACTCAACCTGCCAGCTACTTAGACACAGATTCGCAGAGAAGGTTCCGGGGTTGTCAGAGTGATCCAGATGGTTTAGGGAGGGACGCGCTCTGCTCTGCAGTGCCTTGGAAATTATAGAGATAAGGTAAGCAGTCGTTAACGATTACGACGATGTAAACGTACAACTGTCATTTCTTCGACGGCATCACAACTAAGAGGTTAGGTGCGGAAAAGGACAATGGTGCCACTTGAGCCAACGTGAGGGCATCGTGTCTTCCTATCGTCATGTCCTCCTATCGTCATATTGCCGAGCACGAGATAGGGCGACCCAGCCAATTTGATATTTCGGGATCCGCCGTGTCGGCGCACGCAGTTGAGTTTTACGAGAATGACACAGTCTTCATTGAGAGCCTGAGTGAGTTCGTTGGTGCGTCCCTTGGGGCGGGCGGCGCGTGCGTGGTGATTGCCACGCCGGAGCATCACCGGGATTTGCTCGATCGCCTGACCAGCAATGGCATTGATATGACCCGCACATCAGGCGAAGGCAGGTACATTTTTCTTGATGCGCAGACCACACTCGATCGGTTGATGCAGCAGGACCGTCCGGATCGGCAGAGGTTCCGGGCAGAGATTGAACCTGCCATTGAGAGAGCTAAAGATACACTGCACCGGCGACGGGGGACGGTTTCGGCATTTGGCGAAATGGTCGCACTGCTCTGGGCGAAGGGGAATCGGCAGGGGGCGATTGAACTGGAGCAGCTCTGGAACGAAGTGATCGAACGACACCCACTCAAACTGCGTTGCGCATACCCCATTGGAGGTTTTGCGCATGATTCCGATTCAAAGGCATTAGGGAGTGTTTGCTCGCAGCATTCTTCAGTGACTCTGTCGGAGAGCTACACGTTTCCTGAGAGTCTCGCGGACAAAAGGCGATTGGTCACCACGCTGCAGCAGAAGGCATCCAGGGTTGATGCGGCGGTAGAAGAACGCGAGAAGGAAATTGCTCATCGCAAAGTGGTGGAGGAGAAGCTGCGGCGAACTGAGGAGTTTACCCGGAACATCATCGAGAGTAGCGCGGATTGCGTGAAGGTCCTGGATATGGAGGGCCGCATCCAGTACATGAGCCCTTCGGGACAGCGTGCGCTCGAGATGACAGATCCAAGCCAATTCTTAAACAAGCGTTGGGTGGAACTGTGGGAAGAAGGAGATCGAGGCCGTGCCGAACAAGCGCTTTCAGCGGCACGCAATGGCGGCGAGGGGTGTTTTCAAGGCGACGGTTTCACTGTCGGCGGGTTGAAGAAGAGTTGGGATGTCCGCCTTACTCCAGCTTTGGACCGGGCCGGGCGGATCGAGCGTCTGGTAGCAGTTTCGCGGGATATGACGGAGTTGAAGAGCGCGCAGCAGCTGGCGATTCAGTCAGAAAAACTGGCAGCGACGGGCCGGCTTGCGGCCACGATTGCTCACGAGATCAACAATCCATTAGAGGCCGTGACCAACTTTATCTATCTTGCAATGACGGCCAAGGGATTACCGGAGGAGGTCTGCCGTCATCTGGAGATTGCGGATCGCGAACTTGCTCGCGTGTCTCAGATTGCGCAGCAGACGCTTGGATTCTACCGGGGGGCGTCGAACGACCGCTGGATTGTAGTTGCCGACCTCATTCGGGACATCCTGATGGTGTACGAACGTAAGCTGGCTTACAAACACATTGAGACAGTAGTTTCAGTCACGCCGGAGTTGAAGCTCTACGGCCGCCAAGGTGAGCTCAGGCAGGCCGTTTCGAATCTACTTACCAATGCGATCGATGCGTCGCGCAATGGAGGGAAGATCTGGCTCCGTGCACGCCCAGCAAAGCGCTGGAGTAACGGCAACGAGCAGGGCGTTCGGATTTCGATTGCTGACAACGGGAGCGGCATGTCTCATGAGGTTCAACATAAGATCTTCGTTCCTTTCTTTACGACCAAAGCTGAGATCGGGACGGGAATCGGATTGTGGGCCACGAAGGCGCTGATCGACCAGCAGGGAGGATCTCTGCGATTTCGCAGTCGACAAGATGAAAAGTCCGGAACTGCGATGTGCATCTTTCTGCCGAACGGGCATGTGGACCGGGGATCGGAAGAGGGACGCAATTAGCGGAAGCGGCGGGTAGCCTTTATTACCATCGAGAACACACCCGATTCATCCCGGGCAATCTGCAGCGAGACATGGCGATTGATTGCGATTTCAGCTTGAAGCAGCTGCTGCGCTGTTGTATCTACGTCCGTCGCGTATGTGAGGGTGAGATTCTTGCCGAGCTGCTCTTCTACAGTGATGCGAGTCGTTGAGTTTCCGAGCACTCCAAGGTAGTTGGGGTCGACCTTTACAGAACCAGCACCGAATAGCTTCTGAACACGGCTGCTGACAGTTGCGTTCAAGGCTCCGCCAAGCAACGCATCTGTCGCCGGATTGGTCGCGAGTTGTTCCTGTTGGCGGGTGTAGAGGCGTTGCTGATCCTGAGTGCGACCGAGCGCCAGCAATGCGACCACATCCGCTTCGGGGAGTGGTGGGTCGCTGCGGTAGGTAACGGACGGCTGGTCTACTGATCCATGCAAGCCGAGGGTGATGTCGTAATCCTCGACGTGGGCGGTTGCGTTGAGATCGATGGTCGGCTGGATGCGAACTGGATTTGTGAATGTGATCTCGCCGCGCTGGAGTTCGTAGCGGGTTCCAGCAATGGTAGCGCTGCCTTCGGTGATGGAGATGCGGCCGAGCAGGGAGGGAGAGGCGAGGGTTCCGCGAAGGCGGAGGTCGACATCCCCGGCAAGCTTCGCGTAGGCATTCTGGAAATTCAACTGGGGCGAGGATTGGATGCGCACATCGAGGCGGATGTGGTTGGATGGTGCATTCGCAGGAGGAATTGCCTGCGACTTTGCGCTCTGGGTTGCCAGGGAGACGATGTCCAGCTCTGGGCTGATGGTGAACCGCGTGATCAACACGTTTCCGCTGAGAAGCAGGTTGTTTTGAGGGCCCTGCAACTGGATGTTGATGTCGGCAGCAGAGCTGACGCCCTGGGGATAGCGAATGCGAATCGACTTTCCCTTGAGCGCGAGATCGGCATAGAGGCCGTGCTGATAAGAGAGGTATCCCGAGACGCTGAGCAGGCCGCCGCCGCTCATGGCGGTGAGAGACTTCACTTCGAGACGGTTCTGGTTGAATTCAAGCGTGCCGTGAAGTTGACTGAGACTGTTGGGAAGGTCTTCGAGCGCGAGGGATGCGTTCTCAAAATCGATACGGCCGGTGAGGTTAGGATCGGTGAGCGGACCGTGGGCTTCGACCCGGAAGGTTGTTGTACCGCTGGCAGTCAGGTCGGGGTCGATGGTTTCGGCCAGCTTGAGATTGATGGATCCGTTGGCTGCGAGGTCGAGTTGGCGCTTGCCGGCAAGATTGAGCGACGCCTTTACGTGGACATCGGTCTGCTCTCCGGTGACGTGGAGCGGTTCGAGGCTGACGAGCGAGTTGCCCATGGTGGCGTGCAGACCGCCATCGCTGTGGAGGTGCACACCTGAAACGGTAAGGGCGAGGTCCTTGATGTGGGCTTCTCCGCGCATCTTGTCCGGGTGGGAAAGGGGGCCGGCTAGGCTGACGGAGCCTTCCAGATTTGACTCACCATTCAGGCCGCTGACATGTGCCGCGACAAGCAAATGGCCGATATTGAAGTGGGAGAAGCTGAGATCCGCTTTAGTCTCGTATTCGCCGTGTAACGAGGTTTGACCGTGTGCAGAAAGCTCCGCACCTTCGAGACGGGAAGTGAGATCGTAGGTGGCAATCTGGTCGGCCGTGCGGGCAGCAATTTCGATGGCGCCGAACCGCTCGCCTCCCACTGTGAGGTTTGAAAGCGACGCGTGAGCTTCAACGCGCGGATCCTCTTTTGTGCCGGAGCCGGTGAGAGTAAATCCGAGGCTGCCTTCGATATTCGTGGTGCGTTGCCGGACGTGATCGATTTTTGCAAGGTCGAGATTGGCGGCATGGGCATTCACGGTGAAACGCAGGGTGTTCAGGTCATAGGTGCCGGATGCGTTGACGGTTCCCGCGGAATTGGTCAGGGTTGCGGACGAAAGCTGAATGACCTTTCCGGCGATGTTGCCGTCAAGGCGGGCACGGGTAAGGGGCTCGTCGTAGAAAGACCCGTTTTCGAGTTGAACCCAGCCGTTTCCATTGAGGGACGAGTAGGGGCCATCGAGGAAGAGCCTCGCAGTCAAAGTTCCGGTAGCGGGAAAGGTTTTACCGATCAAAGAGGCGATCTCGTCGGCTTTAACGTTGTCGGCGCGCAGGTTGGCGTGGACGAGCGCGTTGGAATCAAATCGAGGCAGACCGGCTTTCTTACTTGCGACGGAAGCTGCCGTGAGCGTGCCATCGAGCGTGATGGATGCATCGCCGTGGTGAAGCTGGCCATGTTCAATGGCAATCTTTTCGGCGGAATAGCTCCCGGTCAGATCAACCGAATCGAGATGTACAGATCGAGCCTGGGCGTCACTAGAGCCGGCAGGGATTTCTAGAGCGAAGTTCGTGGCCCGGAAGTTTCCGGTCAGGTGAGGATCGATCAGCGAGCCAGCCCAGGTGCCGTGGAAGTTCGCCTCGCCGGTGAGCGAGAGGGGCAGGGCAGCGGTGCCGGTGTTGCCGTTCCGGGTGAGGCCCAGATCGCGGAAGAGAGTGTCGAATTCACCGAGATCATGCGATTGGAAGTCGACTGCGACTCCGGTCGGGCTGGTCATGGGGTACGCACCGAGTCGGCCGTGGGCGGTGAGGTGGCTGGAGGGAAGAATTACGTCAAGAGTTCGCAGATCGACTGCGCCGGTTCTTTGCAGGTAAGTTCCTTCGACTGCGCCGCTGGCGGGCGCTTCTCCCGGCGCGGGCTTCGATGAGGGGACCAGCTTGAAGTTTGTGGAGATGGCGAGTGTATTTACATCGCCATTGTTCCACTCGGCCGTCGAGGGACCATTCAGCAGAGCGTTGAGGCCGAGTCGCTGGAAGGGCGGCGAACTAACGAGGTCCAACACCGTGTCGAGCGAGACGTTTCGAAAGTATGCATGAACCTTGCCGTTGGTGTGCAGGAGGTTATCCGCGTTTGAGCTTACAACGGGCGCAACAATCGGTTGATGAGTGCGGCCCTTCTTTTCACGTTTGAGCGGGACTGCGGCCTGCAAAACGGGAGCGTTCGATAACGGGGGGATCCAATGCTCCAGCAAGACGTCGCCCTCAAGCTGGCCGCCGGCCCTCAGGCGTGCAGTGACATTGGTGATCTGAAGGTGGAGAGGGTCGGCGTGGACCAGGGCATCGAGAGTTACTCCGCGCGCGACCACGCCGGTTCCGATATAGGAGGCGTTGTCGGCGTGAACGGTACCGTCAATTCGGAATTCGCCGTTCTGGCCCTGTGCTGTCAGATTCAGTCGGGTGATGCCTTCGGGAGTGTTGGGATAGCCGGTCGCAGGCTCCATGAGCTTGAGATCGAGGTCGCCCTGTGCTGTTGCTTTCCAGTGCGGGTGAGCGAAGTTGAGCAACTCGCCGGAGATGTTCAACCGGCGGTCCTTGGAACCTTTGCTGTGGGCTGTGAGCTGGAGCGAGCGGAGATAGACAGCATCACGAGTCAGATCGACTGAGGCCTGAATCTGACCCTCAACGGGAGCTGCCTCAGGGTGGCGCGCCGGGCCTCGGGCGAGGTGAAGATCGCGCAGGCGTGCGTCAAGGTGGTAGCTCTCCGATTGAGTCGGTGAGCCGGAGAGGTATCTCATGACGAGCGAGACATCGTTCGCGCCGAAATCCAGCGGGATATGTCGATTTTGAAAGTCGTCCGCCTCGTCGGATCGGTCGTCGAAGTCAACAACACCGTTTTGAACCGCGACGCGACCAACTTTCAGATCGAACAGGGTGACGATGGGGTGGGAAGAGGTTGCTACTCTTGGCTGCGGCTGGTTTGTAGTGCCGTCCTTGTAAAGAATGATGTGGATCTGCGGTCTTTCGATCGCCAGATCACGAAGGAGAACGCGGGGACTCCAGAAGTTGAGGATATTTAACGCGATGTGGAGAGAAGCGACTTGCGCGTAGGGTGTTTCGTTTCGAGATTCGCGACCATGGAGGACGACTCCGTCGAGATCGGCGGTGAGATTGTAAAGACTCCAGTGGAAGGAGCGGATCTCTGCGCGTCCGCCGGTTGCGGCGTCGATTCGAGCAATGAGTCGATTGCGGATGATGTTTTCAAAACTTGAAGAGCTGGCCCAGTAGTAGAGACCGATGAGGCCGAAGATCAAGAGGAGCAGGAGGCCTGATCCGCCCCAAAGGACGTGACGAAGGTATCGCCGATGCCATGCAGGTGAGGGCGGCTCACTCATTTCAGGGGGCTGGTGGGCGGGCGGAATCTGGCCTGTCTGGCTCATTCCCTGGTCGCTCCTTCCTCGGTTGACGCGGAAGGTTTCTCAAGGGCGGGATCCAGCACCTGGATCTGACCCTGGCTGCGAAGGTTCGAAAGCCAAGTGTCAAACAGAGCGTTCACGCGCTGCTGGAGGAGGATCTCTTCGATCCGAGAGGAGACCTGTTGTAAAGGCGGCGCGGTTTGGCCAGATGGATACTGCGGGAGCAAAGTTTCGCGGTAGTATGTCTCGATTTCTTCCGGCGTGATGCGGATACCCTGACGGAATCGTAACTCGATGAAGCTAAGGATTTCGAGGCGGTTGCGAAGATACTTTTCGACACGTGCTGGAGAAAGCTCGTGATGAGCGAGGAAGGCATTCCAGCCCGCATCCGAGGCGCAATCCGCGCGGACACATGCCGGGAGATCGGTGCGAATCTCCTTGAGGCGGGCAGCGATTTCGGCCGGTGTGGGCTCGGCGGCGGGAATGCTTTCGAGTTGTATCTGCTGCTGGATGAGAGTGCGGCTGATAAGGCGGTCCAGTGCCTGTTGCTCCGTGTCCTGAGTATTGGCAGCGTTTGTTGGATCGAGGACGGAGAGCTGCTTTTCATCTTCGAGATCGCTTTGCAGAATTACCTGCCGGTTTACGAGGGCGATTACACGATCGATGACGATGGTATTGGAATTAACATCACGTTCGCTGGTTTTGGCAGT
This sequence comes from Occallatibacter sp., assembly GCA_035606555.1. GTDB lineage: Bacteria > Acidobacteriota > Terriglobia > Terriglobales > Acidobacteriaceae > Telmatobacter. The sequence goes on along the minus strand of DATNFD010000124.1, from coordinate 30,499 downwards.
GGGCGACGGAATCTGGGCATGGGCGCACAAGAGGCAAGAAAGCAACGCGGCTGCGCCCGCCCAATGGCGAACACTCGCGGCCCTGCTGATTTCAAATGTGCATGACATTAGAAAGTCTGACCCAGGCTGAAGAAGAAGTTGAAATGCTGTGCCTCCCCGACATGCGGCGAGGAATAGGGACCTAGCGGGTTTGTGGTTGAGTAGCCAATTGCGTAATCGACGTTGACCGGGTAGATGGGCGGATTCAGGTTATAGCTGAAGTCGAGGCGGATGGGACCGACGGGAGTGTGATAGCGCATGCCCAGCCCGGCGGCATGGGAAAAGTAATTGAAACTGCACTGGCCTTGAGGGCCGGTCGAGGTTGACGGACCACTTGGCACGGGCGGGTTTTGGGGAGTCCCGGGAGTCAGTTCTCTGCACAGATCGCGATCTGGCTGGCGGACACGCAGGATACTCTCCCAGGCGTCTCCGGCGTTGGTAAAGACATTGCCCATGTCGTGGAAGAGAACGAAGCTGAGTGCGTCGCCGAAGAAGGGAAGAATCGGTGGCGGAAGTCTGAGTTCAGTACTGTTGACGAGCGCTCCGGCACCGCCGATAGGGAAGCCGGTCTCGGGATCGCGTGGACCCGCACCGTTGATACCAAATCCGCGGTGTGAGGTGGGACCTCCGGCATACAGGCGCTCGGGAAGCGGCAGGAGCAGAGCAGAAGGCGGTCCGTAGGCTCGTTCCTGGCCATAACGAGTGTTGCGCGCGAGGACGAAACGATTCTTGTCGAATCCGTAGTAGCTGGAATTGGAAAGATCGAGACGGTTGAATTGGGCCTCTGATCCGAGTTTGCTGTTGGAGAGGAAATCCTGGAAGGTGGTATATGTTCCACGATGGGAATCGAGCGCTGAATCGCGCGTGTCCCGAATCCATGTAATCGCGGGACCTGCAACGCGAACGGCAGCCGCCAGGATCGGGATTTCGGCGGGGAATACCTGAAGGCTCTCCTCCGATACCTTCACGCGGCGGAAGTCGTAGGCGTATACAAACGTGTTTGCCCTGGAGAGGAATGGATTCGGCTGGGAGAAATGTTCTGTCCACCGGAAGCCACCCTCGAGCTTTGAGGCCACGTATGTAGAGACATCCTGGCTGCTCGCATAACCGCCAGAGAAGGTGAAGCCGAAGTCCCGGTTTCCGCGGAAGTGTGGGTTTTGGAAAAGCAAATTCACATTCTGCTCAAGCAGGCCATAGGTTCCGCGGATGGAGGCTGACTGATCGCGGCCGAAGAGGTTATTGCGTGTGATATCGAGGAGCACTCGAGGGCTGATGCCGGGTCGGCCGTTGGGTGAGCAAGTCTCTCCGCGAGCCTGCAGGCCGGCGCAGTTGTTTTGCGGTGTGCCGGTCTGAGCCTCGAATCCGAGACCGTAAGTGAGTGTCCAGCGTCGAGCCTCAGTGGCTTGAACCAGGACGGTTTTAAAGGACTCGTCGCCATTGGGGTTCTGAATGGCTGTATTCACTTCGTTGAAGAGAGCGAATTCGTACATATTGCGCTGAATGTCAGCCAGAGCAGTCTGGCTGAGGGGATCACCGGTGTGGAGGGTGATGGCTTTGGCGACGGTATCGGGGCGTGTGTAATGCAAGCCGGAGAGAAGTACCTTGCGAACGAAGATTTGCTGGCCTTCGCGAATATGGAAGGTGACGTCGACCTTGCCGGCATCGGCATCTTCGGTTTGGTTATCGACCTCAATCTGTACCTGATCGAAGCCGTGGCTCAGGTAATCGGTGAGAAGAGCGTCTCGGTCACCGGCGAGGTTCTGAGGTGAAAACAACTGCCCTGGTGCCGTGTTCATCAGTCCGAGAAGCTTATTCGTGTCGCCTTTGACAACCCCGTCGAGGCGAAGTGCGGCAACATGCTGCTGCTGACCCTCATCGATGTGGTAGATGACCGAGAGAGGCTCAGTCGATTTTCGAGGCGCACGCTGGGCATCGGAGGCAGAGGGGTTCTGACCGCCGCTCAGCGTCTCGGGCGTGATCTTCACTTTGGAAAAGCCATTGTTGTGGTAGACGGATTCGAGGGCTGAGATGTCAGCGGCCACCAGAGCCTGGCTATACGTGCCGTGTCGATCGAGGTAGTCGGCGGGGCGAACGCTTAGTAACTGCTTCAGGGTGTCGGAGTCGAAGTAATGGTTCCCCGCAACGGAGACTTGTTCAACGCGCCGACGTGAGCCGAGGGAGACCGTGTAGGTGATATTCACTGTGCCAGCTCCCTCTGGATTGCGGACGAGATGATCCACCTTCACGTCGAAATACCCGAGCCGCTGAAAATAGTCTCGCAGCCGGCGGTTTCCTTCGTTGAGCAGGTCCTCGTCTACAGTGCCCTCTTCAAAAACGGGAACCAGTCGCTTGAGGCGGTCAGAGCTGAGTTTCGCTCCCTCAATTCCAACGTGGACAACTGGGCCGCGGTTGGCGGAGAAGCCGTAGTTGGACCTCTTTTCAGCCGGTACATATGTCTGGGACTGAAGTTTTACGTCCGCTTCGAGCCGATCCTCTTTCTGGTAATGCTTGAGGACGCCGCTGAGAGCGCGGTTGTTAGTTTCATGATCAACTTTTGTGCCGGCGCGAAGGCGGGCCGCATGGCGGAACTGATCGAGGGTCATGCCCGAATCGCCCTCAACGGCGACCGACCCGACCCGAGATTGAACACCGGAGACGACCTCAAAGGCGATATCGACCAGTTGCTCTTCTTCGTGGCGTTTCAGAGTGTAGGTGATCTTCGGTTCATTGAAACCATTGTCGGCGAGGGCCTGGCGCATACGAGTCTGTGCAGCACCGAGCCGGTTTTCAGAGAAGCGCGTTCCGGGAGTAAGACGGCTGGCGGCGGACAGTTGCGCATTCATGGTGCTGCCCTTGGCGCCGGTGACGGTTACGACTCCGATGAACTCGCGCGGAGAGCCCTTGAATACGAGTTTGACTCCATCGGCCTGCTGCGAGGCATCGGCCTCAATGTATTCGAAGAGGCCGGTTGCGTAGAGTTGCCGCAAAGATTGTGCAATCTTTTCGCGATTCAGCGGGGTGTTTACAGCTTGAGGCAGCTGATCAAGGACGGTTTTGAGGCGACCAGTATCCACACCCTCGAAAGAGATCTCACGAACGGGTAAGCCTAGCCAGCCTGTGAGCCGGTCTGGTTCGAAATTACTCTTCATGTACGTTTCAGAAGGATTGTCTGGCCCAGCGGCAGTTGGCGCGAAGTTGGCGTTGAAAGCAGGCGGCTGCGCACCGTCGAGAGTCCCAGCGTGAGCTAAGGAAATGGGTCCGAGGAGAAGAAAAAATAAGAGCAACACCTGGCACTTAAGGTTCCAGCCGAGCTGCCCTGCCGGCATTGTCTTACGCACTCTATCTCCCAGAATTTTAGCCGTATAGACCCACTTCAAGGCATTTGGTTGCATCCAACTAAATAACTTGAGAGCCTAATCGGTTCCTTCTCGCCGCAGCTCAAAGTTTTCAACTGCTGCACCTTATACTAACGAGGAAAGAAGCTTGGCGCAGCATCAGACAATTCTCACTGCTACCGATACTTTTCCCCAAAGGAAGCGCATGCCACGTACCAGGTTTCCCAAGCAGGCCAACGAAGCGTCCGCTGCACCGACGGTGCAGGAAGAAGCTCCGGTTCAGCTTCAAGATCCTGCTCCCGAGGTCACCCGACCCGCAGCTCCACTTTCTCCCGATGCGGAGGTCCTGGCCCGTGCACAGGCGGGTGATCACCACGCGTTTGCCCATCTCTATTCGCTTCATAAGCGACGGATCTACTCCCTCTGCCTGCGCATGGTGGGCAATGTGGCGGAGGCTGAAGATTTGACGCAGGAGGCATTCCTTCAACTTCATCGGAAAATTGCAACTTTCCGGGGCGATTCGGCGTTCTCGACGTGGCTGCACCGTCTCTCGATCAACGTGGTGCTGATGCACCTTCGCAAGAAGGGGCTTCCGCTGATGTCGCTGGACGAAGCGATGGAGCCTTCGTACGACGACGGTCCAGGTCGGAGTTTTGGAGCGCCGGACTTGTCCCTTACAGGATCAATTGACCGGCTTGCTTTAGAGCGAGCAGTTGCGGCTCTGCCAGCTGGTTATCGTCTGATATTTGTACTTCACGATGTAGAAGGCTTTGAGCATAATGAGATAGCGGCCATGCTTGATTGTTCGGTGGGCAACAGCAAGTCTCAGCTTCACAAGGCAAGGCTCAAGCTGCGTGATGCACTGCGGCAATCGCTCCGCAAAGGGGGAAAGCGATGACCATCGATTCAAAGTCGATGAGCTGCGAGGAATTCCAGAGCCATCTGCCTGAGCTTGTAGGCTCAGGGGCGGATGTAGAAAACCATCCCCATATCAAGGAATGCGCCATTTGTCGGCAGCTGTATGAGGATCTGCAGACGATTGCGCATGCCGCCAAGCAGCTTTTCCCGGACGAGCAACCTGAAGATAATCTTTGGGAGCGGATCGAGTCCGCAATAAAGAAAGGGGATTCTTAGGATAGGAAATAACTGACTGCTGGAGAGATCGATCAGAGACGGACGGCGGGCAATGGGGCCGTTCAGGATATTCGAATCCAAGCCGATAAAGCAGTTGAGCCGCGTATGCTCCAAGCGCGGCTCAATGTTTTTGAGGATGGTAGGAACCCAAGTGGTTAGAACACCGTAACAGACGCAGGCAAGACGAAAGACAGTTCCAAGGGCCATTGCATTTTGAAACTTTTCAAGCTCCGTGTTGTCTAATAAGGAAAGTTGATAAGAGGACACTCAATGCCAAGTCAGCCTTCCGTATTGCCGCCTGAGAATCCCCAGAAGAGAAGCGCTGGGCCGCGGCGAATCCCGGTTTTACCGGTACGTGATACCGTTTTATTCCCCCATGCTGTTCTGCCGCTTACAGTTGGGCGCGAGAGTTCGATACAGCTGATTGAGTCGCTCGGCGATGAACGGTCGATCATCGTGGCCGCTCAACTGGACCCGCGTCTAGATTCTCCGAAGCCGACTGATCTGCACAATGTAGGCACTTTAGCTACGGTGCACAAGGTTGTGCGGATGCCCAACCAGAGTCGTTTTGTCTTCACGGAGGGTGTGGAACGAGATCGGCTGATCCGCTACGTGCAGACGGAGCCGTTCATGATCGCCGAAGTGGAGACGGTTGAGGACGTCGAGGGCGAAACAACATCGGCGATCGAGGCGCTGGTCCGGAACGTGGTGGGCCAGTTCCAACAGATCGTCTCAGAATCGGCCACTTTGTCGGACGAACTGCGCACAATTGCAGGGAACATCGAGGATCCCAGCCGTCTGGTCGATTTCGTAGCTTCGTCTCTGCCGTTTCTGACGACGGACGACAAGCAGGCGCTGCTTGAGAATCCCAGTGTGCCGGCCCGACTGGAACTGTTGACGAAACATCTCGCGAAAGAGATCGAGGTCCAGCAGCTTCGCACCAAGATCCAGAGCGAAGTGCAGGATCAAGTTCAACAATCGCAGCGCGACTACTATCTGCGCGAACAGATGAAGGCGATTCAAAAGGAACTTGGGGAGCAGGACGAGGGCCAGCGCGAGGTCGAGGAACTGCGCAAGAAGATCGAAGAAGCGGGAATGCCAGAAGATGTGAAGAAGGAGGCGATGAAGGAGCTTTCGCGCCTTGGACGCATGTCTCCGATGGCTGCGGATTATTCGCTGACTCGTAACTATATCGAGTGGCTTGCAGTTCTGCCGTGGGCGAAGAGCTCCGGCATGAAGGTGGACATCGGCAAGGCTCGGGAGATTCTGGATGAGGATCACTACGGTCTAAAGAAGGTAAAGGACAGGATTCTGGATTACCTCTCGGTGCTGGAATTGAAGCCGGACATGAAGGGTCCGATCTTATGCTTTGTCGGTCCTCCGGGTGTCGGCAAGACGAGTCTTGGGAAATCGATTGCACGGGCGCTTGGGCGAAAATTCCAAAGGATCTCATTGGGTGGCATGCACGATGAGGCGGAGATTCGGGGACACCGGCGTACGTACATCGGTGCGCTGCCTGGGCAGATCATCCAGAGCATTCGGAGGGCGGAGACGAACGATCCGGTTATCATGCTGGACGAAGTGGATAAGCTCGGGCGCGATTTCCGGGGAGATCCGGCATCTGCTCTGCTGGAGACGCTGGATCCGGCGCAGAACAATACATTCCGAGATAACTACCTCGACGTTCCGTTCGATCTTTCAAAGGTGTTGTTTATCTGCACGGCGAACATGCTGGATCCCATTCCGCCTCCGCTGCTGGACCGCATGGAGCTAATCCCGCTACAGGGCTACAGCGAGGAAGAGAAGCTGCACATTGCGAACCGGTACCTGGTGCCGCGGCAGATTAAGGAGAACGGAATCACGGGGGAGCAGATCGAGTTTCCCGAACCTTCTGTTCGTCATTTGATTCGGCACTACACACGCGAAGCAGGCGTGCGCAAACTGGAACAAGTGATCGGGACTGTCTGCCGCAAGGAAGCGCGTCGCGTGGTCGAGGGCAAGAACGAAAAGATCAGCGTCGACAAGGATCTACTCAAGGAGTTTCTGGGAAACATCCAGGTTCGCGTCGACACGGAAATTGCGGAGCGCGTCAAGCGGCCCGGCGTCGCTGTTGGTCTGGCCTGGACTCCGGCGGGGGGCGACATACTCTTCATTGAAGCGAACAAGATGAAGGGTAAAGGCGGCTTCACGATGACGGGGCAGATCGGAGAAGTGATGCAGGAGTCGATGCAGGCTGCGCTTACGTGGGTGCGATCGAACTCGGCGATACTGAACCTGCCGGAAGATTTCAACAAGGAACTGGATCTTCACATTCACATTCCGGCGGGAGCGATCCCGAAAGATGGCCCTTCAGCCGGTGTGACCATGGCTACTGTACTGGCTTCGCTGCTGACCGACATTCCGGTGCGTCCGCTAACCGCGATGACAGGTGAGATCACGCTGAGCGGCAACGTGCTGCCGGTGGGCGGGATCAAGGAGAAGTTCCTGGCTGCGCGTCGGGCCGGAGTCCAGAACATCATTCTGCCAGCGGAGAATCGACAGGATGTGGAGGAGGATCTGACGCCCGACATGATTGAGGGTGTTTCCATCCATTACGCAAGCCGGATTGAAGATGTGCTGGCTGTAGCTCTGCCGCTGCTGAATGCAAAGCCTGAAGTTACACCACTCGCCGCGGAAGCAGGAGCATCGGTAGCGGCGTGATGCCGGTGTGGACAATGACGAGGCCGGCGGATCCGCCGGCCTCGGTTTCTTTTTGCGGTCCCCTTTAGTCTGGGGAGAAGGCAGTCCGGAGGCACCGGCAGGAGAGTTGCTGCGTCTAACTCCCGAGGCGGTATTCTTTGTTCAAGATGCAGGTGCGTATTCTTCCATTCGGTGTTCTCAAGGATTCATTAGGCGCAGACCCGTTTGGTCTCGATTTGCCAGGCGGAGCCACGGTCGCAGACCTTCTGTCGCGGCTTGGAGTGCAGTCGCCAGCGGTGGAATCGTTAGGCATTGCCGTCAGTGTGAACGCGGAGTATGCGGAGCGGAATCGGGTGCTGCGTGAGAACGACGAGGTCGGACTGTTGCCGCCGGTTTCGGGAGGCTTGGGGCAGCAAGCGTCGGTGCACGGCAATGTCGTCTCTCTCACGCGTGAGGTCATCGACGCCGAAAGCCTGGTTACAGCTGCTAAGCAGGGTGAGGATGGGGCTGTTCTTGTTTTTGATGGAATCGTGCGCAACAACTCGCGTGGCAGACAGACGCTCTATCTGGATTACGAAGCGTATGAAGAGATGGCGATGAAGCAGATGAACGAACTGGCTGGTGAAGCAGTGAAGCGGTTTGGTATTCGTCATGTCAATATCGTTCATCGGTTGGGCCGGCTTCAAGTCGGAGAGACGAGCGTGTTGATCGTTGTTGCATCGGCCCACCGGGCGCAGGCCTATGAGGCGAGCCGCTGGCTCATCGACACGCTGAAGAAGACTGTCCCGATATGGAAGAAAGAGACGTTTGTGGATGGCGCCGTGTGGGCTGATGGTGAACCCTTTCCGCCGGGTTATGCCGTGGAGGGCGCCCATGGGCCTGGGGCGTAGGCTGCTATTCATTGCACTGGGTGGCGCTCTGGGCTTGCGATTGCTTGCGCAAGACGATAAGCCGCTCCGGCTTGACGTGAAGCTTGTCAGCATCTTTGTGAACGTGACCGATAAAACGGGCGCGATTGTCGGCGACCTCACGCAGGATGATTTCAAGGTCTTCGAAGACGGGCGTCCGCAGAAAATTTCAGTGTTTGAACGCCAGTCGGAGATGCCTCTGAATCTGACGCTGGCAATTGATACGAGCTCCAGCACGTTCAAGGATCGAGGCATCGAGCAGCAGGCGGCGAAGAAGTTTGTGCATGCACTGATCAGGCCGCAGGACAAGATGAGCGTGGTTCAATTCAACACATACGCGGATCGACTTGTGGATTTTACGAACAACGTCGCGCAAATTGACCGGGGGCTCGATCACATGCGCGGGGCTGGTGGTACCGCTCTGTACGACGCGATTTACGCCAGTTCAACAGCGCTCGGCAAGAGAGAGGGCCGGAAGGTACTTGTGCTCGTATCGGATGGCGGGGACACGGTAAAGGGCTCAACCTATGAGGACGCACTGGAACAGGCGCTACGCAATGAGGTGATGATCTATTCGATTATTGATGTGCCGATCGCGGCGAGCGCGGGCCGTGATCTCGGCGGCGAACACGCGATGATTACGCTGGCGGAGCAGACGGGAGGCAAGAGCTTCTATGCGTACGAGGGCGGGTTGGACAGAGCTTTTCAGCGGGTCAGCGACGATCTCCGGACGCAATACATGATCGGCTATTACCCGCGGAACCAGGAGCCCGGCCGCGAGTTCCATAAGATAGAAGTAAGCATACCGCGCGCAGCGGCGGATGCTTTCAACATTCGCCATAAGACCGGGTATTACGGGGACTCGCTCAAGGAAAGAGCCGACTGAGGCTGAGCATTCCTGTTCGGGGAGCGAGGGTCGGAGAGCAGAGATGTGCCTGAGCCGTCGACCCTCCCGGAGTTTCGCAGGGTCGCGCTGCTATACCGTGCGGCGGCCCGAAAAGAGCTGGATGCAGAGCACGATGAGGGCGAGAACCAGCACGATGTGGATGTAGGCACCGAGGGCGTGGAAGCCAATCCAACCCAGCAGCCAGAGCACCAACAGAATCACAAAGATTGTCCAAAGCATCGAAAATCTCCTATTCGAAAACGTCTTCCGCCCGTGTGATGTTCTTTGGATTGCGAGGGTTGCCATGCCGCAGTCGTCGAACCAACTTGGCTTGGTCATCACGGCATCAAGAGCAGGCGGGGGCTGCCAACATGCCCTCGGAGGTGTCCATTTCAATGAAGCAGAATCGGTTTTTAGTCGCGACTTGCGCCGTGGCAGCGTTGCTGTGCTGCGCGGCAGGGTTTTCTCAAAATACAACGAGTGCGAGCTCGTCAGATAAAAAATTCGTTCATTCCGCGCTTGAGGGTGGAAATGCTGAAGTGACGCTCGGTAAGCTTGCCGCTCAGAAGGGCAATAGCGAAGACGTCAAGCAGTTTGGTCAGAAAATGGTCGACGATCACACGAGGCTGGGCGACCAGATGAAGCAGATTGCCCAGCAAGAAGGGATCAGCGTGCCTGATGGAATCCCTGCGAAGGATAAGGCGTTGGAGGCCAAGCTGAACAGCCTGTCGGGAGAGGATTTCGACAAAGCTTATATCAAGGCGATGGTGCAGGATCACAAGAAAGATTTTTCGGAGTTCAAGAAAGAAGCAAGCTCGGGCAATGACACCAGCATCAAGGACGCCGCCAGCCAGGGAGCGCAAGTGATCAGCGAGCACCTGCAGATGGCTCAGCAGATGGCACAGAAACACAACATTCAAACGGGTAACGCCATGAGCAACGATATGAGCGGGCAGCCCACGGGGCACCGCGAGCAGCAGCATTGATCGGTTCAAATGCGGTGGTTCTCGGGCACACTCCGGTACGCCGAAATCTCTCCAAGTGTCACGATTGAGCTTGGCGGATCGCCTTCGCCGTCAGCCGCTGCTTAATTTTCAGCATCTCGATCCAGGGGTCTTTCGCGAGACGCTTCTTCCATTGATCGAAATCCATGACGTGAAAGACTGGCCTGGTTTTTCCGTTCAGTTCCTTCCAGTCCAGAGGAAGAGCAACCGGGGCGCCGGAACGAGCCCGCGTGGAATAGGGCGCTATGGCTGTTGAACCGCGGTCATTGCGAAGGTAGTCGAGATAGATGCGATTCTTGCGGAGGGCTTTCGTCATCTTGGTGACATACAAGCCGGCGTTCTTGCGCTCCATTCCAAGGACTACGTTGTGGGCGAATTCCTTGATTTCGGGCCACTCGTACTCGGGCTTGATTGGAGCGACGACATGGAGACCTTTGCCGCCGGTGGTCTTGAGGAAACTTTGCAGGCCGAGCTCTTCAAGACGAGTGCGAAATTCCTTCGCGGTTGCGGCCAGGGTCTTCCAATCGATTGCCTCGTCAGGATCCATGTCGAAGATGAGACGATCGGGTTTTTCGAGCGATTCGTTCTTTGAGCCCCACGGATGGATTTCGAGGACGCCCATCTGCGCCATTCCGATGAGACCCTCCACGGAGTTGAAGGTCAGGTACTGCTCAACGGAGCCGTTCTTCTTGTTCGGGACAGGGACGTTGCTGATGCCCTTCGGAACTCCCATGCCAATGTGCTTTTGGAAGAAGCAAGGCTTGCCGCTGCCTTCAGGGCAGCGAACGACGCTGAGCGGCCTGTCCGCGACGTGGGGCAGCATTCGCTCGGACACGGCGATGAGGTAGTTGGCGAGGTCGCGCTTCGTCATCCCTGACTCGCCGTCGAGGATCTTTTCAGGGTGGGTGATGGGGAGGTCAGTTCGTTCGGTGGAAGCGGCCTTGGTGCTGGTCTTTGAGGATTTTGTAGCTGCCATAGAATTGCTCCGATGGGAGGAGCTCTTTGTTCCGGGGTCAGAAGCGTCCGCTCGCTCGCGAACAACCTCTTTTGCGGGCTTATCCTCGCGCAGTCCTTTAAACGAGGCCTGCCGAACAAGGTTATCCCGGGTCCAGGTCGCAAAAGAGATTTGAGCGACGAGTTCGGGCTTTACCCAGTGAACTCCGCGCGAGACGCCTTTTGGTAAGTCAGCGAACGACGTGGACGATTGCAGGAGGTTATCGAGCTGCTTGCGGATGGTCTGCTGCGATTTCTGCGTAAACCCTGTTCCGGATCGGCCTGCATAGCGAAGCTTGCCGCCGTCGTAGTAGCCGATGATGAGCGCGCCAATGCCGTGGGTTCCGTTGGAGGGATCGGTAAATCCGCCGATTACGAATTCCTGCTCGAGGAAGCACTTTGCTTTGAGCCAGGTGTTGCCGCGCGTAGAGGTATAGGGAGCAGATGCGGATTTGGAGATGATGCCTTCGGCGCCGAGTCCACAGGCCTTACTGAAGATCTGAGAGCCGTCGCCGACGAAGTGCTCGCTCAGGTGAATAGGTGAATCTTCGTCAAGGCTGGAAGTAAGCTTCTCGAGGAGTTCTTTGCGTTTGAGGAGAGGCAGATCGCGGAGGTTATGGCCATCGAGGTGGAGGAGATCAAAGGCGAAGTAGGTCAGGTCGGCTTTTGCGCCTTCCTGGAAAGCCGCCTGCAGATCGGAGAAGCTGGTGCGGCCCTTCTCGTCTACGACGACAACTTCACCATCGAGGACAGCGCTTTCGACCGGAAGCTTTTCGGCGGCACGGGCCAGGTCCGGCATGCGATGAGTCCAGTCGAGGCCTTTGCGCGTGAGGAGGGTGACATCTTTCCTACTGGAACCTTTGCCGGGCCGAATCTGTATTTGGATTCGGTAGCCATCGAGCTTGAGTTCGTGGATCCAGTCATCGCCGGTCGGGGCATTGGTGGAGGGTTTCGCAAGCTGCGGCGCGATGAAACCGGGGAATTTCTCGCTGGGAATTGACTTCAAAGCTGAGGTGAAAGATGGCCTGGGCTTGAGAGCCCTGGTGGCGGTGCTGGATTTTGCCCTTGCCGGCTTGAGAGTATTTGCTGGTTCGGGCTCTATATCCTGCGCTCGATTGCTTTGCCAGACCCGGTCGTTGTCTTCGCCGATCTGCTCGATGGTGCGTTTTGTAACCGCACTGTCTGGGAGACGATCTGTAATGGGCGCGTCATCTTCGCTGCGGGCGTATTCGTCGCGGTCCTTGATGAGCAGCCAATTAGGCTTGCCGGGTCGAGCGTCAGTGGTGTGCATCCGGACGAGCGCCCAGCGGCCATGGAGTTTCTGGCCCTTGAGATTGAACTTGAGGCGTCCGCTAGCGAGGCCTTTGTCCGCATCTTCGAGGGGTTCCCACGTGCCGAAGTCCCAGACCATGACGGATCCGCCGCCGTACTGGCCCTTGGCAATGGTGCCTTCGAAGTTGCCGTACTCGATGGGATGGTCTTCGACTTGAACAGCCAGGCGTTTGTCGGCCGGCAGATCGCTTGGACCCTTCGCGACGGCCCAGCTCTTGAGCACGCCATTCCAGGCAAGGCGGAAGTCGTAGTGAAGGTGAGAGGCGGCGTGCTTCTGGATCACGAAGGGAAGCTCGCCCGTGTGAGTGGCTGCGTCGATGGCGGTCTTCGAGCCGCGGGGTTCTGCGGTGACCTTGAAATCCCGCATCTCGCGGTATTTTGTCAGCTGGTCTTCGAAGGTCTTTGCGGGATCTTTGCGGCGAGTTAAGGATCTTGCCATATCTATGCGGCTCTACGGGAGCGCTTTCCTGTTTTTACCAGCCGGGGGCCTCTCTTCGCAGCATGATGTGACGGGGAGGTCTTCGTTTTGGATTCGTCAACGCTGCGACGGAGGGCATCCATGAGATTGACCACTTTCGCTTTGGGCTTTTCTTCACTGACGGCAAGAGGAGTCTTGTTGCGCTTGGCATTGATGAGCTCGTGAAGAGCGGCTTCATAGTCGTCTTTGTACTCGTCGAGATCGAATGGCGCGGACTGCGATTTGATTAGCTGGTTGGCGAGCTCAAGCTGTTTCTTGTCGATGCTGTGCTCGGGGATGCTGCCGAAGTAGTCTTTGGCTTTTCTCAGTTCTTCAGCATAACGAAGGGTGTAGGCCATGAGTCCCCGAACCTTTTTGTCGGGATGTGGAGCAATGGCAATAAGGTGTTCGCGCCCGGCGAAGGCGGCTTCGCCAACGGCGATTTTGTCAGATTCGATCATGGCTTCGCGCACGACGGCGAAGGCCTCCGCTGAGCCTTTCTGGTCGGGAACGACGAAGTAGGGCTTCTCGAAGAGGTAAGGGGGAATATCGTTTGCGTCAACGAACTGAGCGATGCTGATCGTCTTTTGGGTCTCGAGGCGCAGATTTTTTACTTCATCGGGTTCAACGATGATGTACTTGCCTTTGCTGTATTCGTATCCCTTCACGATATCGTCGTTGGCAACCGGCTCATCGCCGTTGATCACATTCAAATGATGTATGCGCTGATGGGTCTTGCGATCGATCTGGTGGAAGGAGACTTCGGAACTTGTGCTGGTGGCGGGGAAGAGCTGAATGCCAAATGCGACGAGGGAGATCCGTAATTGTCCCGACCAATAGGGCCGACCAGCCATTTCTATCTCCTTTGACGTTTTTCGGGTTGCCTTCCTTTTGCACGTGGCTCGCCCACGTCGTTCGATGTGGTGGCCACTATGTAAGTTGTCTTTGTGCAGAATCGAGGAGTGCACACTAGAGCGGCTTTCAGCATCCGATGAGGCATGATTCGCAAACTCAAGTCCGGTGAGTTCCGGTTGTACTCCCGTAAGAAGGATGCATCGACAGGGAAGCGCCGTAACCTCGGCACCTTCTCGACGCTGGAGAAGGCCAAGCAGCGCGAGCGCGAGGTGCAGTACTTCAAAAAACGCGGGTAGAGAAATGATCGTCTCCATTGGTGGGCCCAGACGAGCAAACCGGCTTGGTGTGGCTGGCATCCTACACGCCACATGGCGGATCAGCGAGCGATTCCTCTTCGAGAGTTCGGCGACTTTCCGCCTATCGATAAGCTACAGGCCTGAGCGAGGTCGATTGGAAGGAGGTCATGAGAATGAGTGAACGGAATGGTGCGCATCTGGCGCGTGGCATTGTGGCCGGCATTGCAGGGGGCCTGGTTGCATCGTGGCTGATGAATGAGTTCATGGAGAATGCAGGTCCGGCCCTGCAGAAGACCGTCGAGAAAAAAGATTCGTCGGGAGAACAGCAGGAACCCGTGGGACCAAAGCCAGATGACGCGACCATGAAAACAGCGGATGCAGTAGTGTCGACGGTGACAGGCGGACGGCACTTGTCTCATGAGGGTAAGGAAAAAGGCGGTCCGATTGTGCATTACGCGTTTGGGGCACTGATGGGAGCGACCTACGGAGCGATCGCCGAGGGTATTCCGCAGACAACGTTTGGTTTCGGAACGGCGTTTGGTGCGGCGCTCTTTGCAGGCGCAGATCTCGTCGCTGTACCGGCGCTGAACCTTTCAGAATCTCCGAGCGATGCGCCGGTCTCAAGCCTGGCCACTCCGTTTGCCGCACACCTGGTGTATGGGGCGGCGACGGATGTCGTTCGGCGGCTGGTGCGGGCACTTCTGTGATTGAACCGTGAAGTGCGGCCCGGGTGTATGGGTTACCATGCGCTTGTACGTGACAAACGAAACACCAAAGAACGCGACGGATGTTCTAAACGGGTCAGTGCTTGTGCTGATCCGGTTCGATGTGTGCGAAGAACTTTGCCTCGACCGACTGCAAATGGTCAAACAGGCCAGCGTGCGGCAGCAGCCCAGATTGAAGCACGCTGCGCCTTCCTGTGTGCGATACGAGCGTTCCCCGGTGGTACAACCGTTGCAGGCGTTCGAACTTGAGAGCGGCGAAAGTGGGGGTGCCGGACCATAAAGAGCCGGTCTCACGAAAGGTGAAGACGGCTGACGATCTGTATAGCTACATGGTGGATTCAATCAGAGCTGTGCGTTCTTCCTGGAGGTTACGGTAGTTTTGATTTTGCTGATCGAACTGTTCTACTTGTTCAAGGGGAAGTCTCTTTGAGGCTCGTCATTCAAACTCATTCTGTGTGCTGAAGGTTCCTTCGGTCGATGACTTTATCTCTATTTACCAGCCTCCTTTTCTTTGGATCGCTTACCGCGGGGCTACTCGGAGCACTTACAGGACTTGGCGGGGGAGTGGTGCTGGTTCCCCTGCTCACCGTGTTTTTCCATGTGGACATCCGTTACGCGATCGGCGTGTCGCTCATTTCTGTGATTGCGACTTCGTCGGGTGCGGCGGCGGCGTATGTGCGCGAAGGTTTCTCCAGCGTGCGGATCGGGATGTTTCTCGAGGTTGCCACGACCTTGGGAGCGATCCTCGGAGCATATCTTGCGACTGTTGTCCACACACAGGCTCTGGCAATCATTTTTGGACTGGTGCTGATCTACTCGGCTGTAGTTTCGTGGCAGCAGACGAAGCATCCGACTCCGGAATCGAAGGGCGGAAGCCGCTGGTCAGACAAGCTGGAACTGTCGGGCAGCTATCCGGACCGGGATGGGAAACCGTGCAAGTATGAGGTGGAAAACATTCCGGGTGGTTTCGGATTGATGTTTGTGGCAGGAACTCTGTCGGGGTTGCTGGGGATCGGTTCGGGTGCAGTGAAAGTGCTGGCTATGGATCGGGTGATGAAGGTTCCGTTCAAAGTGTCGACAACCACGAGCAACTTCATGATCGGAGTGACTGCTGCTGCCAGCGCAGGGATCTATTTGCATCGGGGGCTGGTGGCGCCAGGACTCGCGTTTCCTGTAATGCTCGGCGTACTCGCCGGTTCATTGATTGGGGCCCGCTATCTTGTGCGAGCCCGAACTGCCGTGCTGCGCAGCGTATTTACGCTGGTTGTTCTTGCGCTGGGGGTGGAGATGATAGTGAGCGGGATGACGAAATGGTTCTAGAGAACGGAACTCCTCCGCACGACGAACACGGCCATTTCGATGATCGCCGCATGGAAGTGATCATGGGGCGGCTGCTGCAAATTGGAGTTTTGCTCTCATCGTTTGTGATGATCGCCGGCGGGCTCCTCTACATGCGAACGCATTTCAGCGAAACACCCAATTACCGCGTGTTTTCAAGCGAGCCGCAGAGGCTGCGACACTTCGGCGGCGTGCTTCAGGGGATCAAGACGGGCGATCCGGCTGCGCTCATTCAACTTGGTGTGTTGCTCTTGATCGCAACCCCAGTCGCGCGGGTGATATTCGCACTGATTGCGTTTCTGATCGAGCGAGACAAGCTGTTCGTGGCGATCAGCTTGATAGTCCTGGCTGTGCTGCTGTATGGGTTTTTGCGGCCGCAATAGACTGAGGCCGCCGGATCCCAGACTGGAAGACATATCGATTCAGTCGGCGAGTCTGCGTCCGGTAGTCGATCGACCCTGGATCATTTTGAATGCCGCTACTTAGCCCAGTGCGCATCCAACCCGATAGGCGCTGGCAGGTCGAGCAGCCTATCGAGGAGAGTTATGCATCGTTTTCAGGGGAAAGTGGCTATCGTTACTGGCGCGGGGTCGGGAATCGGGCAGGGCATCGCAAAGCGGCTTGGCTGCGAAGGTGCGAAGGTCATTGTCGATTATGTGGGCAGCCCCAACGGCGCCAGGGAGACGGAAGACGCAATCGAAAAAGCGGGCGGCGAAGGAAAGATTGTGCAGGGTGACGTGACGCGCATCAACGATGTCGAATGCCTGGTGGATACCGCTTGGCAGCAGTTCGGGTCGGCAGACATTCTGGTGAATAACGCAGGCGTAGAGAAGAAGTCTGAATTCTGGGACACAACGGAAGCTGACTACGACCTGGTAATGTCGGTGAATTTGCGCGGGCCGTTCTTTCTGACGCAGGCTTTCGTACGGCGGCTCCGTGATGCGAAGAAGCCGGGGCGAATCGTCAATATCAGTTCGGTACACGAAGACATGGTTTTTCCGGGGTTCGCTTCTTACTGCTGCAGCAAGGGTGGCTTACGAATGCTGATGCGGGACTTGGCGGTGGAGCTTGGGCCACTGGGCATCACGATCAACAATGTCGCTCCGGGAGCAATTGCGACGCCGATCAACAAATCGCTGCTCGAGGATAAGCCAAAGCTGAACGCACTCCTGAAGAATATTCCGCTGGGTCGGATGGGCACGCCGGAAGACGTCGCGGGAATGGTGGCTTATCTCGCGTCAGATGATGCAGCGTATATCACCGGGTCGACCTTTGTGATCGACGGCGGACTGATGCGGAACTACAAGGAGCAATAGCGAAACCCATGTCTGCACGGATCGAGGACTACGCGATAATTGGAGATTGCGAGACCGCCGCCCTTGTTGATTGCAACGGGTCGATTGACTGGCTTTGCTGGCCGGCGTTTTCATCGGAAGCATGTTTTGCGAAGCTTCTTGGCGGGGACGATAACGGTTATTGGAAGATCTCACCAACGGACGGTGAGTGGAAGACCACGCGCAAATATCGGGAACACACCCTGATTGTCGAGACGGTTTTCGAGACAAAGGACTGGGCTGTGCGATTGACCGACTTCATGCCGGTGCGCGGCAATAATTCCGATCTGGTGCGCATGGTAGAAGGCATCCGAGGTGAGACGCGAATACGGATGGAATTGTGTTTGCGCTTCGATTACGGCCGGTCTGTCCCGTGGGTGAATCGGATTGAAAAGGGAATTCGCGCGATTGCCGGGCCCAATCTGTGCGTGCTTCGGGCGTCTGTTCCGACGCACGGAGAGAACATGAAGACGGTCGCAGAGTTTCCTGTGAAAGCGGGGAAACGTGTCTCGTTCACGCTGACGTATGGACCTTCGCACAAAGAGGATCCGCCGGAGATCGACGTCGATGAGGCATTCAAAGAGACGGTGGAGTTCTGGGAGGAGTGGACCGGGCGTCTGCATTTCGACGGTGAGCATCGCGAAATCGTGGAGCGATCGCTCATGACACTGAAGGCAATGACCTATCTGCCGACGGGCGGAGTGGTTGCTGCCGTAACGACGTCATTGCCGGAGTCGTTGGGCGGGGTGCGCAATTGGGATTACCGCTACTGCTGGCTGCGCGACACCACATTCACGCTTCTGGCGCTCGCAAACGGCGGTTATTACGACGAGGCGGCGGCCTGGCAGGACTGGCTGCTTCGCGCTCTGGGCGGAAGCCCTGATCAAGTGCAGATCATGTACGGCCTCAGAGGGGAGCGACAGCTTCAGGAATGGACAGTTGATTGGCTGGACGGTTATGAAGCATCGAAGCCTGTGCGAATCGGCAATGCAGCAGCCATGCAAACGCAGCTTGATATCTATGGCGAGATGCTCGACTCCTTTTATCACGCACAGCACAAGATGGGACGCTACTCGGAGCAGGATTTCCGCGTACTTGTCTTGCTCATGAAGCATCTTGAAGAGATCTGGGAGAAGCCGGATCAAGGGATATGGGAGACGCGGGGTGGAGCGCAGCAGTTTACGTATTCGAAGCTGATGGCGTGGGTAGCCTTCGATCGCGCAGTGCTGATCGCAGAGCAGCTGAAGTATGGGGCGCCTGTGGATCGATGGAAGCAGTTGCGAGAAGCAGTTCATCAGCAGATCTGCGAGCAGGGATTCAACAAGAAATTGAACAGCTTTGTGCAGGTATATGGCGGAGATCAACTGGATGCTTCGCTGCTGTTGATGCCGCTGGTCGGATTTCTGCCGGGTGCGGATGAGCGGATAAAAGGAACCGTAGAAGCGATCCGGCGCGATTTGATGCAGGACGGCCTGGTTCTCCGGTACAACACCTCTCGTGTGCAGGATGGATTGCCGCCTGGAGAGGGAGTGTTTCTCGCGTGCAGTTTCTGGATGGTAAGCAGCCTGAAGGCGGTAGGCCGGGAGGACGAAGCTCGCGAGCTATTCAAAAAACTCCTGGAACTTCCAAACGACCTGGGGTTGCTTTCAGAAGAGTACGATCCCAAGGCGAAGCGAATGGTGGGCAACTTCCCACAGGCGTTCTCGCATATTGCCCTTGTGAACGCGGCATTTGACCTGGAAGACGGCGAAGGAGTTCGGGAGCGTACACGGCGCCAGGGACCGCGTTGAATCTGACTGGGCATAAAAACGCCGGAGGTCATCCGGCGTTTACCTTCAGGTTGTGCTCGCCGAATTATACGTGGGCATGCCTGAGTGGGCTTGCTGCAGGCTGCTTCGCGGCGAGGTATCGATCGACAGCGGCTGCGGCTTTGCGGCCTTCGGAAATGGCCCAGACAACAAGCGACTGACCGCGACGCATGTCGCCAGCAGCGAAAATCCCCTCAACTGAAGTCATGTAATCGCCGTTTGTTGAGACGTTGCCGCGCTGATCGAGAGCGACGCCAAGTTGTTCGATCATTCCGTTCTTCACCGGGCCGAGGAAGCCCATTGCGAGCAGGACTAAGTCCACATCGAGCATGAATTCGGAGTCGCAGATGGGTTCGAACTTGGGTGGCGGACCGACGCGGCAGGCGTGAACCTGCTTGACGTTGCCTTTTTCATCGCCGGTGAATTTGAGGCTGCTGATCGCCCAGTCGCGGATGCCGCCTTCTTCGTGCGCACTTTCGGTGCGGAGCTGAAGAGGCCAGAGAGGCCAAGGCGTGGAGCCAGCGCGGGTCTCCGGCGGCTTGGGCATGATCTCGATCTGATGCACGCTCTTTGCGCCCTGACGATGGCTGGTGCCGAGGCAGTCGGCTCCGGTGTCGCCTCCGCCGATGATGAGGACGCTCTTTCCGGTGGCGAGGATGGCAGTGGCGGAGTCAACGGTATCACCTTCATTACGGCGGTTCTGTTGCGGCAGGAACTCCATCGCGTAATGGATGCCTTTGAGCTCTCGACCAGGGATCTTGAGGTCGCGAGGTTGTTCGGCGCCACCTGCGAGTAGAACCGCATCGTAGTGACCGGTGAGTGTTTCAACCGGAATATTGACGCCTACATGCGCATTGGTGAGGAAAGTGACGCCTTCGGCGCGCATCTGGTTGAGGCGGCGATCGAGGACGTGCTTCTCAAGCTTGAAGTTCGGAATGCCGTAGCGGAGGAGTCCGCCGATGCGGTCGTTCTTTTCATACAGGGTAACGGAGTGGCCGGCGCGACGAAGCTGCTGCGCTGCGGCTAACCCCGCGGGGCCGCTGCCAACAACGGCGACGCGCTTGCCGGTGTTGTACTCGGGCGGCTCGGGGTGGATCCAGCCTTCATCCCATGCGCGCTCAACGATGCTGCGCTCGATGACCTTGATGGAGACAGCAGGCGCGTTGATGCCAAGAACGCAAGCAGCCTCGCAGGGCGCAGGGCAAATGCGACCAGTGAACTCGGGAAAATTGTTGGTCGCGTGCAGACGACGGATGGCACTCTGCCAGCGGCCGTTGTAGGCGAGGTCATTCCAGTCGGGGATAAGGTTGTTCACCGGGCAGCCCGTGTGGCAGAAGGGAACGCCGCAGTCCATGCAGCGGGCGCTCTGTTCGCGCTGCTTTTCTTCCGGGAAGGGCTGGTAGATTTCAAACCAATCCTTGATACGCTCTTCTGCCGGACGTCGCGTTGGTTGCTCACGATCGATTTCCAGGAATCCTGTGACTTTACCCATGCTGCACCTCGGCTGCTGCCTCGACCTGAGGCGCGGAAGTAATTGGGGGTGAGTAGACTGTGTCCACGCGCTCGACGCCGAGAACGCGCTTGTATTCGTGCGGGAAGACTTTGATGAATTTGGGTTGCGCTTCCGCCCAGTGTTCGAGAACCCAGGCTGCGCGGGGGCTGCCGGTGTAGTCGCGATGCCGCTCGAGTAGCGCACGGACTTCGGCGACGTCCGCGTCAGTCACAAGTGGCTCAAGATCGACGCTGGCTCTGTTGCAGCGGCGGGACGAGAAATCGCCCTGATCGTCGAACACAAATGCGCGGCCACCGCTCATGCCTGCGGCAAAGTTGCGGCCAGTGGTGCCGAGCACGATGACGGTACCATTTGTCATGTATTCGCAGCCGTGGTCGCCGACGCCTTCGACAACGGCGGTTGCGCCGGAGTTGCGGACAGCAAACCGCTCGCCGGCGATGCCATTGAGGAAGACTTCGCCGCTGGTTGCGCCGTAAAGAACGACGTTGCCAACGAGGATGCTTTCTTCAGGAAGGAAGAAGGACGTTTTTGGAGGATAGGCGATGATGCGTCCGCCGGAAAGGCCTTTGCCCAGATAGTCGTTGCTGTCGCCTTCGAGTTCGAGGGTGACACCACTGGGAACGAATGCGCCGAAGCTTTGCCCGGCAGAGCCTTCGAACTTGAAGTGAATGGTATTGTCGGGCATGCCCGCCGAGCCATAGCGCATCGCAATCTGGCCGCCGAGCATGGCGCCGACGGTGCGATGCACGTTGCGGATTGCGAAGCTTCCGGTGACCGGTGTCTTCGATTCGAGAGCGGGTTTTGCCTTTGTGATCAGCTGGTGATCAAGAGCCTGATCGAGGCCGTGATCCTGCGCCTGCACCTTGCGGCGAGCGACTCGGGAGGGGACGGTCGGCGCGTAGAGGATCGATGAGAGATCGATGCCCTTCGCTTTCCAATGCGCGTCGGCGATGGAGGCGTCGATTTTGTCGACGCGACCTACCATCTCGTCAAATTTGCGGAAGCCGAGCTTTGCCATGTGCTGACGGATTTGCTCGGCGATGAAGAAGAAGAAGTTGATGACGTGCTCGGGCTGGCCGGTGAAACGCGCGCGCAGAACCGGGTCCTGCGTGGCGATGCCGACGGAGCAGGTGTTGAGGTGGCACTTGCGCAGCATGATGCAGCCCATGGCAATGAGCGGCGTGGTGGCGAAGCCGAACTCTTCCGCCCCGAGGAGGGCAGCGATGACCACATCGCGGCCAGTCTGGAGCTTGCCGTCGGTCTGCACTTTGATGCGGCCGCGCAGATCGTTGAGAAGGAGGACCTGTTGCGTCTCGGCGAGACCGAGTTCCCAGGGAAGGCCGGCGTGTTTGATAGAGCTGAGAGGCGAAGCGCCCGTACCGCCGGTGTCGCCGGAGATGAGAACGACGTCGGCGTGCGCTTTTGATACTCCAGCTGCGACGGTGCCAACGCCGACCTCGGAGACGAGCTTGACAGCGATGCGCGCCTGCGGATTAACGTTCTTCAAGTCGTAAATGAGCTGCGCGAGGTCTTCAATCGAATAGATGTCATGATGCGGCGGGGGCGAAATGAGGCCGACGCCGGGGATGGAGTGCCGCGTCTTGGCGATGACCTCATCGACCTTGTGGCCGGGGAGCTGACCACCTTCGCCGGGCTTTGCGCCCTGGGCCATCTTGATCTGGAGCTCGTCGGCGTTGACGAGGTAATTCGTGGTGACACCGAAGCGGCCGCTGGCGACCTGCTTTACGGCGCTCCGGCGCAAATCTCCATTTGCATCGCGCTTGAAGCGACCTTCGTCTTCGCCGCCCTCACCAGTGTTGGACATGCCGCCAAGCCGGTTCATAGCGATGGCGAGCGTTTCGTGTGCTTCCTTGCTGATCGATCCGTAGCTCATGGCGCCGGTGGTGAAGCGCTTGACGATTTCTTTTGCGGGCTCGACTTCTTCGATGGGAATTGCCGTGTCGTTGTACTTGAGCTTGAGCAGACCGCGCAACGTGCAGAGATTTCGATTCTGCTCGTCGAGGAGGTCGGTGTATTCCTGGAAGGTTGTGGCATTATTAGCGCGCACGGAGTGCTGAAGCTTGCTGATGGTGAGCGGATTCAGCAGATGATGCTCGCCACCTTCGCGGTACTGGTAGTGGCCACCGACGACGAGTTCGGTTTCGGACTCGGTGAGCGGCTGGAAGGCGAAGGAGTGCTTCATCTGCGCTTCGCGAGCGAGAACCTCGAGTCCAACGCCTTCAATGCGGGATGCTGTGCCGGGGAAGTACGTCTCGACGAGACTCTGATTCAGCCCGACCGCTTCAAAGACCTGTGCGCCGCGATAGCTTTGGAGCGTGCTGATGCCCATTTTGGAGAAGGTCTTCAAGAGGCCTTTGTTGATGGCCTTGATGAAGTTCTTCTCAGCGTGATTCCCGGAGACGCTGTGGGGCAGGAGCCCGCGACGCTTGAGGTCGTGCAGCGTCTCGATGGCGAGATAAGGATTGATCGCGCTCGCTCCGTATCCGATGAGGAGCGCGAAGTGCATGACCTCACGCGGTTCGCCGCTTTCGATAATGAGCGCGACTTGTGTGCGGGTCTTCTCTTGTACCAACCGATTGTGGACGGCAGCCATTGCAAGAAGGCTTGGGATGGGCGCGTAGGTGGAGTCAACGCCGCGGTCGGAGATGATGAGCAGCGTATATCCCGAGGAGACGGCGTGCGATGCACGTGCGCTGAGTTCATCGAGCGCCTGCCGCAGACCAGCTTCACCATCGGCTGCACGAAAAAGAGCAGGCAAGGTGGTAGCGAGGAGATCGCCGGAGGACACACGACGAAGCTTTTCGAGATCGCGGTTGGAGAGGATCGGATGCGGGAGCTTGAGAGTGTGGCAGTTCTCAGGATTCTCGTCGAGGATGTTGCGCTCAGTTCCAATGTAGCTAATGAGCGACATTACGAGCTCTTCGCGGATCGGGTCGATAGGAGGATTCGTGACCTGCGCAAAGAGCTGTTTGAAGTAGTTGAAGAGAGGCTGCGGCCGATCGGAGAGACAGGCAAGCGGAGTGTCTGTGCCCATCGAGCCGACTGGCTCTTCACCGCGGGAGCCCATGGGCCCAAGGAGAAGGCGTAGATCCTCTTCGCTATAGCCATAGGCACGCTGGCGGCGCAGCAATGTTTCCGGATTCGAGGCGATGACGCGGGATGGCTCTGGCAGCGCATCGAGAATCACCTGCTGCTCTTTGAGCCAGTCACCGTAGGGCTGGCGCGCAGCGAGGGTCTTTTTGATTTCGGCATCGGAGATGATGCGCTTTTCAACCGTGTCCACCAGGAACATGCGGCCGGGCTGAAGGCGACCCTTTTTGCGAATGTCTTCTGCGGGAACGTCGAGGACCCCCGCTTCGGAAGCGAGGACGACCAAGTCGTCCTTGGTGACGATGTACCGGCCCGGGCGAAGACCATTGCGGTCCAGCGTAGCGCCGACGACCCGGCCGTCGGTGAAAGCGATGGCCGCGGGGCCGTCCCAGGGCTCCATCAATGACGCGTGGTATTCGTAGAAGGCGCGTTTGTCGTCATCCATGTCGGGATTGCCGGCCCATGCTTCGGGAATGAGCATGGCCATGACGTGCGGAAGGGAGCGGCCTGATTGATAAAGAAACTCCACAGCGTTATCGAGGGAGGCGGAGTCGCTGCCTTCGGGCATGATGACCGGATAGAGTTCCTTGATTTTGTCGCCGAAGTGGGCGGTCTCGAGAATCGATTGGCGTGCGTTCATCCAGCTCACGTTTCCGCGGATGGTATTGATTTCGCCGTTGTGAGCTACGTAGCGATAGGGGTGAGCAAGCTTCCAGCTTGGGAAGGTGTTGGTGGAAAAGCGCTGGTGGACGAGACAGAGGGCGCTGGTGACGAGCGGATTCGCAAGTTCAAAGTAGAACTTCTCGATCTGCGGGGCGAGCATCAGTCCTTTGTAGATGATGGTGCGACAGGAGAACGAAGGAACGTAGAAGAACTCCTTCTCCTCGATCTCGGACGCGGCGACTTCATTTTCAGTGCGGCGGCGAACCAGATAAAGACGGCGCTCGAAATCATCTTCGGTCATGCCCTCGGGGCGGCCGACAAAGAACTGCTGTATATATGGCTGCGAAGCGCGGGCCTCGCGGCCGATGGCATCACCGTTGACCGGTGTGTCGCGCCAGCCCAAGACTTTGAGGCCTTCTCCGGCGGCAATCCGCTCAAAAACGCCTTCGCACTGGAGGCGGCTGTGCTTGTCCACCGGGAGGAAGACCATTGCCACGCCGTACTCGCCGGGGCCGGGAAGCTGAATGCCAAGTTCGCCGCATTCGCGGGCGAAGAAAACGTGAGGAATCTGGATGAGAATGCCGGCGCCATCGCCCGTCTCGGGATCGCAACCCGCCGCTCCGCGATGAGTGAGGTTAATGAGAACCTCGAGCCCTTTGCGGATGATGTCGTGGCTTTTTTCGCCGCGGATGCTGGCCACGAGGCCCATGCCGCACGCATCGTGCTCATTTTGAGGGTGATAGAGACCTTGAGGATTCGGGAGACGATGACGGTGATCCGATGTCTGCATTGGTACCTTCTCTTATGGAATAAGGTCGTTCTGCAATCCAGTTGTGGTGAAACGGCAAAGACACAATCAGCGAGGCGTCACCAAATGGGAACAGCCGGTTAGTCCAGGTGGCCTGTCGTGGCAGGCCCGTGCACACAGGGATAGTGCTGAACTTTTAATGATAGCTGAAAATTGGCTGGACTAATCCCGAATTGCAGGATTAGTGAATTTGACCCATGTTTTTCACATTTTGACGCAAGTTTTCCGCGCGAATAGCAAGCAAACAGATCAGAGTTTGCAAATCAACAATTCGCGTTCATAGATCATCTCGGGCGGAAGGTGATCGTGGAGTTCAATGAAGAGTTCTTCGTGGGCGATGACCTCCTTTCGCCAGGCCGAGCGGTCCACCTTCATCAGTTCTTCAAAATTCTGGCGAGAGAAGTCGAGCCCGGACCAGTCGATGTCCTCATACCGAGGAACCCAGCCGACGGGAGTCTCGCGGCCGCGCCCATGGCCATGAACGCGTTCGACGATCCATCGCAGTACTCGCATGTTTTCGCTGAATCCCGGCCAGAGGAACTTGCCATTCTCATCTTTGCGGAACCAGTTCACCTGAAAAATCCGAGGAGTGGCATCAAGGCCGCGCTGCATCTTGATCCAGTGCCGGAAGTAGTCGCCCATGTGGTAGCCGCAGAAGGGGAGCATGGCCATCGGATCACGCCGGATCTTTCCAACGGCACCTGCTGCGGCAGCGGTCGTCTCTGAACCCATGGTAGCGCCAACGTATACACCGCTGGACCAATTGAAAGCCTGATAGATAAGCGGGAGTGTATGGGAACGGCGTCCGCCGAAGATGATGGCACTGATGGGGACGCCGTCGGTGGATTCCCAATCGGGATCCATTGTTGGGCATTGGGAAGCCGGGGCCGTGAAACGTCCATTGGGATGGGCAGCGGTGGTGCCGTTCTTTTTGCCAATGGCGGGTGTCCACCTGTCTCCCCGCCAGTCAAGGCACTCGGCGGGCGGCTTCTCGGTCATGCCTTCCCACCAGACGCCACCGTCGGGGGTGAGGGCGACGTTGGTGAAGATGGAGTTGCGGGAGAGAGCAGCCATTGCCGCGGAATTGGTTTTGGTGCTGGTACCCGGCGCGACTCCAAAGAAGCCGGCCTCAGGATTGATCGCGCGGAGTTGGCCCTTTGCGTCGGGCTTGAGCCACGCGATGTCATCGCCCACGGTCAGGACCTTCCAGCCTGGCATGGATTTCGGCGGAATGAGCATCGCCAGATTGGTCTTGCCGCAAGCGGAGGGGAATGCCGCGGCGACGTAGGTCTTCTCGCCCTGTGGGCTCTCGACACCAAGGATGAGCATGTGCTCTGCCATCCAGCCTTCGTCCCGAGCGATGTTCGATGCGATCCGCAGTGCGAAGCACTTTTTGCTGAGCAGAGCGTTGCCGCCGTAGCCTGAACCATATGACCAGATTTCGCGAGTCTCCGGGAAATGCACGATGTACTTGGTGTCACTACAGGGCCAGGAAACGTCTTGCTGGCCAGGCTTCAAAGGAGCACCGACGGTGTGCATACAGGGGACAACGCGCTTTTCGTCTTTATCAATCTCGGCGAAGACCGGAGCGCCGATGCGGGCCATAATGCGCATGTTGACGACGACGTAGGGCGAATCAGTAAGTTCCACACCGATGCCGGACATTGGTGATCCGACGGGGCCCATGCTGAAGGGAAGCACGTACATGGTGCGGCCCTGCATGCAGCCTTTGAAGAGTTGCTTGAGGCGGCGGCGCATTACATAGGGATCTTCCCAGTTGTTCGTCGGGCCGGCACCATCGCGAGAAAGAGAGCAGATGAAGGTTCGGTCTTCTACGCGGGCAACGTCGTTTGGCGTGGACCGTGCATAGAAGCATCCAGGCCACTTCTTTTGATCGAGGCGTGTGAAGGTTCCGGCAGCCACGAGGCGCTCGCACAGGAAATCGTATTCGGCCTGCGATCCGTCAACCCAGTGGATATGGTCAGGGCGGCAGAGTTCCGCCATTTTCTCGACCCAGCGAACGAGGTGTTTGTTTGTGGTCGGAGGAGTCTGAACTGAAATGGCCTCGTAATTGGAAACCGCGTGCTTCATGTATTTAATCGTGCTCCTGCGTATTCTTTACAGGCTATCGGACGAGACGGGACGAATGGAAGGGTTGGCCCGCAACACATGGGACTTGGATGCTTTGGAGTGAGGCGGCGTCAATTCGCTGCTCCAGCTAGAATTCGTGGTGCGAGTCGATAACTTCTGCCAGATTGTGAGGCTCTGCGGCGGGATTGGCGGTTTCTGCCTGGTTCCGAACTTTGGCCACAGCGAGCCAATTGTCTTTGTGTGGCTGATCGGCGATCCACGGCGGGAGGGGCATGCAGAGGTGATCGCCGAGAGCCGCTGCGTATCCTTCGTAGAGAGCCCGCAGATTGCGCAGACGTTCGTACGACTGGCCATCGCGGCAAACACTGACACCGCTCTGACACAGTAACCGATAGAGCTCCTCGTATCGTTCAGGAGGAAGGCGATCGGGCGCGTTCTGAACGGGGCTGAGGGAGAATACCTGGGCGAGGTCTACCATCGCATGCCGCGCCATAGCGAAAGTGAGCTGGGCCTGGCGCGCCTCGTGACCCCGTACGCCCGCAATGAGCAGCGCCGATGTGTCAAGAATCGCGGTGAGAGCGCCGATCCAACTCTGGTGGGTATGTTGCGAGCGATAGTAGCAGAGCAAGGTGTATGAGATGTGACTCTCGAGGAGTTCTGCCGACCATCGTTCCCATTCAGAGAGAAGTCGAGCAATCTCGCTTTCTGCGCCTTGGAAAGAGTGACGACGCATGAGTTCGGCAGCTGTAGGAGGCGATCCGGCACGAGCGTCCAGGAGCGCAATGCTGACCTCCCGGCGCGAAAAGGCCCCGTATAGAACCGGGAAGTATCCCATGACGACTGCCAAAAAGCCGAAGCCGGTACCTGCCTCAAATGTGCAGAGAACGCGCGCGATCTGGCCATGAGGAGTAACGTCACCCAAGCCAAGTGTGAAGAAGTTTGTTCCGCTGACGTATAGGTCGGATAAGTAGCTGAGCTGACGCGACGAGTCGTTGAATGGGTTTCCGAGCGAGTAGTAGATGAGCGAAAACCCGAAAACCATGCCGCAGGCCCAGACAATCAGAAGAAAGATCAGCGAGAGCGGGCCATAGAAGCTGAGAACAGTTTCTCGTTTGCGCGGGTGGCGAATCCGCAGGGCCAGAGCTCGCCATGGCATCCATGTTGCAACGTAGAAGAGCCGGGTGAGACGAAGGCGGCCAGCAGCACGGCGGGGAAGAATCACCGTTTGAAAGGCGTCGAGCAGAACGGTCAGAATGGAAAGGATCCCGGTGATCGTGGTAATGGTTCGCATCGATCCTCTAATAAGCCACCCTTCGTGAGATCAATGTATCCTATGCCCGTGGAGCGGCAATTGACGCATGGCAGAAGTTGGAAAAGCGCTTCTTGGCCTCGGGGTTCTGCTGGTAATTGTCGGAGCAGCTCTGGTGTTTGCAGCGCGGTTTGGCGTGCCGCTTGGGCGGTTGCCGGGCGACATTTCGTACCGAGGGAAGAACGTCTCGGTATTCTTTCCGCTTGGCACTTCTATCTTGCTGAGCGTCGTGCTATCGGTGATCTTCTATTTGATTTCGCGATTCCGGCGGTAGGCGTCGATGCACGTGATTTCGGCTAAACAGCACGCCCCGCCGCGACAATTCGCAGCGGGGCGTGGAAGGTGAAGCGGGGCAGGTGTGTTTACCGCTTCACGATTTTGTCCAGACGAGGGTCCGGCCAGAGGATCGCAAATTCCTGGTCCTTATAAACGCGGCCCATCTCCGGGAACCGTCCATCTCTGGCGCGTCTCAAATATTCGAGCGCACCATCAATGTTTCCGCGCTTCGCATAGGCTCTTGCGATCAGAAAATTCACGCGGGCTCGCTGCTCGGGAGTGCTGACCCGAGCGGAGACTCCCGTTGCGCTCTCACTAAGAATGTCGGCATCCAGTTCGAGAGCCCGGGCGTACTCAGTCATGGCTCGGTCGATCTGTCCCATTCCCATCCAGGCCTCCGCGAGGTTGAGGTGGGCCGGGGCACTGGACTCATCCAGCTCAAGCGCCTGTTTCAGGTACTTAACGGCGTTTTTGTATTTCTTGTCGAGGTAGGAAACGGCACCGAGGTTATTTAATGCCGAGATGTTGCGCGGATCATACTTCAGCGCCTGGCTGAAGTGCTTGCGGGCCGGACCACGATCTCCGAGTTTAAGTTCCGCGATGCCCATTTTGTTCAGGATTGCCGGGTTTCGCGGATCGGACCGTAGTGCCTGCTGATAGTAAGAAATCGCCATATAGAAGTTGTTGTGGACCCGCTCGAGGTCTCCCTTCATTTCGGCTGTTTTTGCGATTTGAAGTGCATCCGGCTTGGGCAAATCGATTGAGGATTCCGCTCTGATGAAAGGAGCCGCAAAGAACCCTAGAGTCGTGACAGCGATTAAAGCGAAGAGTGTACGCATGGTGTTGCCTCCGTCACAGAGCATTTCGCTCAAGCTTGTTGTTTCGATCTCCTGCGAACTGCTCAACATCGAGTTCAAGTAGACGGCGGCGCGGGAGGGAGAACAACGCTATACCTGCTACTTCGCGGTTGCAGGGGGTTACATACGTCCCGACTCGGTTGTATGTACCTGCATACACGCGACTTGCGTGCAGGAGCGTCTAAGGCTACCTGGAGAGTTCGAAGGCGAGAGAGGCGGGGTTAAGAGCCGTTACACGAGAGTTTGAGGGCCGCTAACTACACGGTTACTACCGCCTGAAACAGGGAAGTGGAACTAATATAGGTGCGACCACAAATATATTGAGCAGGACCGGTGGTTGAAAGCATATCGAGATGGCCGCGGCACGTGCAGAAACGGTCGAGGTGGCATCGCAGCGGGCTGAGTTGCAGACTGTGCTGAGCTCTCAGGAGTTCGTGCGCGCACCGAGGCTTGCTCACCTGCTGACGTACTTGTGTGAGAAGCTTTTTTCCGGCGAAGCAAACCGGATCAAGGAATACTCAATCGCACTTGAGGTTTTCAACCGAGGAGCTTCGTTCGATCAAGATTCCGACTCGATTGTGCGCGTAGAGGCGAACCGGCTCAGGAAGAGACTGGCCGAGTACTACGCCGGAGATGGCGCTGCGCATGCGCTGCAGATCACGATACCGGTCGGCCAGTATGTGCCGCGATTCGAAGAACGGAGAGCGGCCTCTGATCTGAAGGAAGCGGCTGAACTGAAGCCAGAGAT
>DATNFD010000123.1:0-6495 GCA_035606555.1 Occallatibacter sp. | reverse complement strand
CAGCGACGATAATCGGGAATTTGGCGGGACAGGGGCGAACGGGCCGCACGGTTCGCGATGGACGCATATTCTGGAGCGCCGTTATGAGATGAGCCAGGCGACGGTGCCGGGCGGTCTGATCAACAATTTGTTTCCGAATCCGGACCTGAGCGCGAACGGGCCGTATGCGATGTGCAGCAAGTGTCATGATCTGGCGAACCAGGTGATGAAGAATACGAGCTTCAACGATCACGCGAATCACATCAATGCGGGGGTGAGCTGCTCGACGTGCCATACGGCGCACGGGATGGGAGCAACGAGTGGACAGACCAGTGGCGAGAGGCTGGTGAATTTCGATGTGAATGTGGTGGCGCCGCTCCCCGGAAGCCCGATCTCGTATACGCGGGCTACGAATTCGTGCACGCTGGTTTGCCACAACGTGAAACACATGGGCACGGCGACGGGAACGATCGTGAGCTCAAATTGATTGCTGCGGTTCTGGTCTCTCGAATTGGCGGCTAGAAGACCGTTCCTGCCGAGCTTCCATTCATCTCATTCGATTTGTCCCCGTGACACTGGCGGCAGAACTGCGCGGTCTGATTGGACATGGGATTCGTGTTGCCGGGGTTGTAGGGAGCGCGAAGGAAGAACATCGTTGCGTAGTTGCCAGGCGGCAAGCCGGAGTTTGAGCTTTGTGTGACTTTGACAACGTTCATGACGTGGGGATCGTGGCAGGTGGTGCAGACGATGACCGCACGATTGTTGTAGACACCGGGTTTGACGAAGAAGCCGTAGCTAGTGACAAAGTGGCTGGAGTTCGCACCACGCATGGAGATTGCGCCATTCACTTCAGCACAGTCCCAGCGGCCGCCTCCGCAGTTCAGGGTTGCATTCAGGCCCATGGGATGCTCGCTAATGTAGCTGCCGCCGCTAATGACACTGTTTCCGATGAGAGTGGGGATCTGGGCGCGACTACCGTAAGAAGAGGGCAGCGCTTCATAGATCTTGTTCTTCATCATGGCGGCAGGTGCGAAATTGCCATCGTGGCAGCTGAGGCAGGTGAGCAAACCAGCAACGTCTGGCGTGTTTGCGGACATGCTGGCGGGAAGGACTTCCACGAACTTTCCACCTCCGCTGGTGATGGTCTTGCCGTAGAGGCTGGTTACGTCTTCTCCCCAGAGCACGGGCCCGCGGGCGGCGGACAGGTCGAGCGATCGAGCATTTCCATTGCCCGATGCGCCGCTGTGCGGTGAGTGGCAGGCTGTGCAACCTCTGCCGTAGTTCAGGTGGGCTCCCAGAACATCGGTGTTGGCTGTAGACATCTGTGCGACGGCGAGCGTGCTGATGGAAGCGAGCGACAATGCAAGGAGCGGCAAACGGCTCATGGAACGCAGCCTCAAGTACTGTTCCATGTATCGGCAAAACTCGCGGGTCGTTTAGAGGAGACAGGGTGCGGGCGCCCGATGTGCGGTTCTGCATAGCCGGAGAAAAGAGACGCATTACGGTGGTGGGCTAGGTCTTCAGTGTCGCAGCCCGGGCGCGCGTACTGGAAATGAAGGCATCATCCTCAGGGAATCCGGGCTTCATGGAGCCGAGATTGATGTCGACGTTGGAGAGAGCGCCCGTCAATGCGGCTTTGGCCAGTGCAACTGCTGTAAAGAGATCGGACGCCATGTTGGGATTGGTGATGGGCTTGAGTGATTCCGCAATCTCTATCGTCTCGAAGGAACGTTCTGCCACGTTGAGAGGAACGCTGGTGGCCTGGCGGAGAGCCGCATTAACGCCAACACCGCCGTCATCTGTCTCGCGAGCGGCACGGTAAGCTTTCATAACGACGTTGTATGACTCGGCGTCGGCATCGATCGCAGCTTTGAGCTCTTCGCGAAGCGTGGACAAGCGGGCAATCGCTTCGCCGAGTTGGGTTTCGAATTGGAGATATGCTTTTTTGCCGCGAGACATGGAGGCGACCATGTGAGCAAGTCCGGCGGCCATCGCACCGCTCGCGGCTGAGGCGCTGCCTCCGCCGGGAGTCGCTGTGGGGGCGGCGAGTTGCTCAATGAATGGTTCAACTCCGTCGCGAAGTCCGCCTACTGCAATCTTGCCGGTCATCACGCCTGCAAGGCGGTTTTCGAGAATAAGTGAGGAGTCGAAATTCTCAACCTGGAGAAACCATTCGGCTGCGTGCTCGAGGGCTGCTTTAGGAATAAGTCCAACAATTTCGCTTGAGACTGGCATGACCCCGTACCGGGCAGCTTCGCGCTTGACCAGTTCGAAAACGCGATGGATGGGGGTCTGCTCGAAATCGGTGAGATTCATGGAAACCTGCGCCATGCCTCGAACAAGGAATCCGGCGCCTTTGACGAAGCGCATGCCCCCGGAGGAGAAACGGACGGCCTTCGCAATCTTCTTTGCGATGTCAATGTCGGCGGTATTGAGAAAGACGTTGTATGCGATGAGGAACTTGCGTGCGCCCACGACGGTAGCGCCGGCTGTAGGATGGACGCGAGGTTCGCCGAAGTCGGGCCGGCGGGCGGGATTGGTTGCGATCTCGGCGCGTATGCCTTCGAACTGACCCCGACGGATGTTCTCGAGGTTCTGGCGTTCAGGAGAGGTCGCAGCCGCTTCGTAAAGGTAAATGGGAATCTCGAAGCGCTTCCAAATCTCAGCACCGACATGCTTTGCCATGGCAACGCAGTCCTCGATGGTGACGCCTTCGATGGGGATAAAAGGAACGACATCTGCCGCGCCCATGCGGGGATGCGCTCCCTGATGCTGCGTGAGGTCGATGAGCTCGGCGGCTTTGCCGACGCCACGGATCGCGGCTTCCTGGATGGCTTCCCGGTCGCCAACCAGCGTGATGACACAGCGGTTGTGATCCGCGTCCATTTCGCGATCGAGCAGGTAGACGCCGTTAATCTTCATAGCCTCGACGATGGCATCAACCTTTGCCTTGTCACGGCCCTCAGAGAAATTGGGAACGCACTCTACTAATGTGTTTGGCACGAGAAGAAGGATAAATCAGGAGAGCGTTGGGCCTGATTGACTTTCGCGGTCCGCCTAAACTGGACGACCTAGAAGAATCCAGGTGACCTCGATGACTAGGTAGGCAGCGAGGGTCATTTGGTAGGGGCGCGATGGATGGGCGGTACGTTTGTCGTAGGCGATCAATGCCAGAAGGATCAGGTCGATGATGATCAGGCATATTGTTTGCGAGGAAGACTGGCGGAAGTTTAACCAGTATCCAAGCGTTCTGGCAAGCCCGGCGGGCAACACGACAAGGACGATGCAGATCATGTATCTCATGTGTGCTGCGACATTTCGCGAGCGGATCGAAGAAACAGCCAGACCATAGATACATCCCAGCAGCAGAAGTTGGACGGTTGACAGAAACTCGTCGTTTCGGGCGGTGGACGTCGAGGCGCCTTCTGCGAGATGCTCGTGAAACTCTTTCCAGAGCATTGCTGCAGAAAAGATCAGAATGAACGGCATTAGTAAATTGGTGAATTTCCCGAGCTTTTTGTGAATTGAAAACGCCCTGTAATGGATTGCAAGGGGTTGGAAGATAAGCAAGGCAACAAAGGAGAAGAGTAGAACTGCATGAATGTGAACCGCCGCGGTGAGCGAAGCATCGAAGTGCGGGAATTCCGAAAAATAGGGTATCCAGAACCCTGCAAAGAAGATGGGCAGCAGAGCAAGCAGTATGTATCCGAGATTGCGATAAGAGCGTTTCATTACTGGGGCCTGATTCCAATTGGATCACCGACCGTTTTGGTCAAGCCTGCTTTTTCTTCTCAAGGCCCACAAGATCAGGAGGCACATCACCATGACGAGGATCGAAACTTGAAGCAGGATCTTGACGATGAGTTCCATCCACGGAGTCGCTCCGCCGGGCATGGAGGAGCCGCTGACGACCATCATGCCTTTGGCGCTCCAGAGCGCAGCGAGCTGCGCGCCAAGCCAGTTTGCATACAAGCCAACAAGAGCGCTGAAACGGGCTGCAGTGACAACTCCGTTTTTCCCGAGAGCCGGCCATATGGCTGCCAGTCCGAAGAGAAGTGCGCCCTGGACAACTCCGATTGAGTGAGCTTCAAGTGCGGTATGGGGCGACTTGGCGAACATGGTGGTGAAGCCAGAGGCGAGCCCAAGGAAGGTCATGACAGCGCCATGAGCTGCAAGCGCGCGGTCGATGGTAACGGTGGAGTTTAAAGTGTTCATCGAGGAGGCCTGTGCATTGAACTGTGGAGGTTTCGACAGCATACATTGCCGCGCGGAGTGCTGAAAAGCATTTCCCATTAGGGGCTCCTGCATGTCAGGATGAGTTCCTATGCAGGAAATTTCGCCTAAGCTCAGGGACTTTGCTGAATGGTATAGGGATGCGTGGTGCAGCCAAATGCGGGGAAGGTTGCATAGTTCGTTGCGATGCGCGGATCGCTGACGAAAGCGGTGATGCGCCGTCGGTTGGGCGCATGGAGATCATCGAGGCTGTGCAATCGTTCCTGAGCGCGTTTCCGGATTTGCGTGTAGGCCTGGATCGGCTGGTCAAGGCTGGGGATCGCGTTGAGTATCACTGGGCTCTAACTGGGACGAACACGGGGCCTGGCGGCACTGGGCGTGGGGTGCGAATCAGCGGCTTCGAAAGCTGTCGCATTCGGGCGGATTCTTGATTGAGAAATCGCTGGGCAAGCTTGACGCAGACGACTATGAGCGGCAGGTCTCCGGGCTTGCCCGAGGTTGATTGTTGCAGGGGATGAACCGGTGCTCGCAGTAGTATCCTCAACTTGGCTAACGACCAGGAGCTCATGATGACTACCGCAACTTCTCCCGTGATCCAGGCGCCTCGTGGTACGCAGCTTCGTTGCAAAGGCTGGCAGCAGGAGGCAGCACTTCGCTGCTTGATGAATAATCTTGATCCCGAAGTTGCAGAACGGCCAGCGGATCTCGTGGTGTATGGCGGGATCGGCAGGGCGGCGCGGAATTGGGAGTGCTACTACGCCATCGTTCGGGAGTTGGAGAGGCTCGGGCCGGAGGATACGCTGCTTGTGCAATCGGGGAAGGCGGTGGCGGTGTTTCCGACGCACGAGATGGCTCCGCGGGTAATCATCGCGAACTCGAACCTGGTGGGGAAGTGGGCAACCTGGGAGCACTTCCATGAGCTGGATCGCAAGGGTCTGATGATGTACGGGCAGATGACAGCGGGGTCGTGGATCTACATCGGGACGCAGGGGATCCTGCAGGGCACGTTTCAGACGTTTGCGGCGCTGGCAGAGCGGCACTTCGGCGGAAGCCTCAAGCACAAGCTGGTCGTCACGGGCGGTATGGGTGGTATGGGAGGAGCGCAGCCCCTGTCGGTGACGATGAACGACGGTGTGGTGCTGGTCATCGAGGTGGATCGGCATCGGATAGAGCGGCGGCTGGAGACGCGGTACTGCGATACGATCAGCGAGGATCTGGACGAGGCGCTGCAACTATGCGAGGCGGCGCGGCGGGAAGGGCGAGCGCTTTCTGTTGGGTTGGTGGGGAATTGCGCAGATGTGCTGCCGGAGATTGCGCGACGCGGCGTGCAGGTGGATGTGGTCACGGACCAGACGAGCGCGCATGATCCGCTGAATGGGTATGTGCCGCAGGGATTGACATTGGATGAGGCGGCGGAGTTAAGGAAGCGTGATCCGGACGAGTATGTGCGACGGTCCACCGCGAGCATGGTGAAGCATGTGGATGCGATGCTTGAGCTTCAGAGCGCGGGTGCGGTGGTTTTCGACTACGGGAATAATATTCGGCGGTTTGCATTCGATGCGGGGTGTTCGGACGCGTTCCTGATTCCCGGGTTTGTGCCTGAATATATCCGTCCGCTGTTCTGCACGGGAGCTGGACCATTCCGGTGGGTCGCACTTTCGGGCAATCCCAAGGACATCGATGTGACCGATGACCTCGCGCTGGAACTCTTTCCCGATAACGAGATTCTGAAGCGGTGGATGCGGCTGGCTCGCGGTAGATTTGCTTTCCAAGGCTTGCCCGCCCGGATCTGCTGGCTGGGATATGGCGAGCGAGCGCTGATGGGCGCGGCAATGAACGACTTGGTCAAGCGCGGAATCATCTCAGCTCCGGTGGCGATTGGGCGGGATCATCTGGATACGGGCTCGGTGGCGAGTCCTTACCGCGAGACGGAGAAGATGCTCGATGGGACGGACGCGGTCGCCGACTGGCCGCTGCTGAACTTCGCATTGAATACTGCTTCCGGCGCGACGTGGGTGAGCTTTCATCATGGCGGTGGCGTTGGGATCGGGTTCTCGCTGCACGCAGGGCAGGTGACCGTGGCGGATGGGACGGAGATGGCATCGCGGAAGCTTGCGCGCGTGCTGAACAATGATCCGGGGATCGGCGTAGCGCGTCACGCGGATGCAGGGTATGGGCTGGCGCAGGAGAAAGCGCGCGACAAAGGGATTCGAATTCCGATGGCGGAGAAGTGAGGTGTGAACACTGCGACCGCGATCGTCAACATCGGGGAGTTGGTGACGG
>DATNFD010000122.1:0-7825 GCA_035606555.1 Occallatibacter sp. | reverse complement strand
CGATTGTGAGCCCTGGCCGGGTGCCCCAGGTCCGTATTTTCGGACCTGAGATTCCATCTCCGTTTGCAGCCTTCAAGTACCCGAAAAATCGAGACTCATTCGACGAAGCACGTTTTGTAACCAAGGGCCGGGTGCCCCAGGTCCGTACTTTCGGACCTGGGATTCCATCTCCGTTTGC
Organism: Occallatibacter sp.; assembly: GCA_035606555.1. Classification (GTDB taxonomy): domain Bacteria; phylum Acidobacteriota; class Terriglobia; order Terriglobales; family Acidobacteriaceae; genus Telmatobacter. Next base: position 7,647 of record DATNFD010000122.1, on the reverse strand, counting down.
AGCCTTCAAGTACCCGAAAAATCGAGACTCATTCGACGAAGCACGTTTTGTAACAAGGGCACGGCTTCAGCCGGGCCGAACGCGGCGAAGAAAAGATGCGGGCTTTAGCCCCCTCAAGGTTCTCTGTATCATTCCCGATAGAAGCTCCATCAATCGCTTACAAATGTGGGCAAAATCAAAGGCATCGAGGTCATCGATCTCAGAGTTGGCACAGGAGAAGAGGCCACACAGGACAATTGCGTCGCCGTGAATCTATCGTCAACATCACCGAGCGTAACGAGAGGATGCTGGACTACGCAGTCCCTGAAACCAGTGCGAAATTTATCGACTCACCTTTGTTCACGCTCGTAAGCGACCTGATCACGCCCCACCTTAATGCCAAGAACGATTCTTCTCTGCAATCATGAGCGACCCGATACCATTTGCCTCTCTCCACCCCCTCCGCGTATCGTTCCCAGTTGCACCAAAACATCCTCAGGGACACTCGCAATGTTTCTCCCAGAGACGTACCAGCTCACTCTCGCTCTCATGATTCTCAGCATGCTCTGTTGGGGATCGTGGGCCAACACCCTCAAGCTCTGCCCCAACTTCCGCTTCCAGCTCTTCTATTGGGACTACACATTGGGCGTAGTCCTCGGCGCCCTCGCTTGGGGATTTACTCTGGGCTCCTCCGGAAGCTCCGGAGTTCCTTTCCTCACAGCGCTGACGCACACACCGCCTGACGCAATCGCCTATGCAATCGGCGGCGGCATCATCTTCAACATCGCCAACCTGCTTCTCGTGGCTGCTATCGACATAGCCGGCCTTGCCGTTGCGTTTCCAGTAGGCATCGGATTGGCTCTCATCGTCGGCACGGTCTCCAGCTACTTCGTTCATCCTGCTGCCAATCGCTTCCTCCTCTTCGGCGGAGTCGCCCTCGTCACCCTCGCCATCATTGTCGATGCAATGGCCTATCGCAGGCGTGAGAGCACTGCCCAGGCGACCTCAACTCGCGGCATCATCCTTAGTCTGGTCGCCGGCCTGCTTATGGGCAGCTTTTATCCACTGGTCGCCCACGCCATGGCTACTGTTGTTGTCTCTCCCGGCGGCCTTGCACCCTTCTATCCTGGCCCCTACTCCATCGCTCTCTACTTCTCTCTCGGCGTTCTTCTTTCCACCATCCCAGCCAACTGGTTGCTGATGAAGAAACCTCTCGATGGCAAGCCACCAGTCGACGGAGCGGACTACGGGCGCGCTCCGGCAGGCTGGCACATCGCTGGACTTCTCGGCGGCTTCATCTGGTGTTGCGGCGCGGTCTCCAACTTCGTCGCTTCGCAGTCTCATGCCAACGTCGGCCCGGCCGTCTCTTACTCCATCGGACAAGGCGCCACCATGATCTCCGCTCTCTGGGGAGTCTTCGTCTGGCACGAATTCGCCGGAGCCCCGCGTTCCGCCCGCCAACTCCTGGTCCTGATGTTTCTCTTCTTCATCCTCGGCCTTGGCGCCATCGCCCTCGCCCCGCTTTACTAGAAATTCACAAAAACGCGGGCCGCGCTGCTCTGCAAGACGATTCATGCAATCTCACGCATCCTCCGCGCTCGTAATCACGTCCTATTCACGCGAGGACTCTTCATGAGCGCTACTGTAAAGCTGACTGCATCCGACGGCCACCAACTCGACGCCTACATCGCCCGCCACACCAGTGAACCTATCGCCGGCCTCGTCGTCATCCAGGAAATCTTCGGCGTAAACCAGCACATCCGCTCCGTGGCCGACAGTTATGCCCGCGACGGCTTCTTCGCGATCGCCCCCGCTCTCTTCGACCGCATCGAACGCGGGGTCGAGCTTCCCTACGACGGCCCCGAAGCCAAAAAAGGAAGAGATCTCCTTCAGAAACTCAACACCGAAAATTCCATCACTGACGTCAACGCAGCTCTCCATTACGCGCGCCACCACACCGGCAAGAAATGCGGCGTCATCGGCTACTGCTACGGAGGCCTTCTCGCCTGGCTCAGCGCTACCCACCTAGATCCCGACGCCGCAGTCGGCTACTACGCCGGAGGCATCGGCAACTACGCCTCCGAAACGCCGCACGCCCCCGTCCAACTCCACTTCGGCAAGCTCGACACCCACATCCCCGCCGAGCAGGTCGAGAAAGTCCACACCGCGCATCCCGAAGTCGAAATTCATTGGTACGAAAACGCCGGACACGGCTTCAACTGCGACATGCGCTCCAGCTACAACCCCGAAGCCTCCGCAATAGCCCGCGCAAGAGCTCTGACCTTTCTGAAGAGACAGCTCGCAGAATAAACACTGTGTCGATCGACCGGAAAGCGGGTGCCCCAGGTCTCGATTCTGAGACCTGGGAGTCCTCGAGAGTAGCCGGGTGCCCCCGGTCCTCGCTTTTGGTGACCGGGGATTGACACCTAAACGGTGCTCACTCCACCACATTCTCCAGCACCCCGATCGGTTCAATCGTTATCCGCACCCGATCTCCGCGCTCCAGCGTGAACGAACTCGGCGGCACAATCCCCGTCCCTGTCATCAGAAACACGCCTGCCGGAAAGCTGTTATCTCGAAACAGATACTCCACCAGCATCTTCGGATCGCGTTTCAACTCCGTCAGTTCAACCGAATCCTCAAACTCAATCCGCTCGCCCCGCAGAATTTCTAGCTTGATCTCCGTAGACCGCGCCAGCGGATCTCCAGTCACCAGGATCCCCGGCCCCAGTGCGCAGCTGCCGTTGTAGACCTTCGCCTGCGGCAGATACAGCGGATTCTCGCCCTCGATATCCCGCGAGCTCATGTCATTCCCAATCGTGTATCCCACGATCCGCCCGCCCCTGCTCACCACCAGCGTCAACTCCGGTTCCGGCACCGACCACTTCGCATCACCGCGAATCCGCACCTTCCCGCCCGATCCCACCGTTCTGCTCGCCATCGACTTGAAGAACAGTTCCGGCCGCTCCGCCGAATACACGCGATCGTAAAAATTTCCCCCGCCCGCATCCTTCGATTCCTCCATGCGCGCGCCGCGGCTCCGGTAATACGTCACCCCCGCCGCCCAGACCTCCTGCCCTTCGATTGGCGCCAGCACTTCCCCTTCATGAAATCTCCCCAATGCCTTCCCACGCGCCACAAACTCCGACAAAAACTCCGGCAGATCATCCCGCGACAGCAGCGAATCCCAGCCGTGCTCCGCAATCAGATAATGCTGCTCTTCTTCCTCAACAAATACACCGCCCGTAGTGCGAAAGAGTCTCACGCAACCTCCATTCGCTCCCATCCTACACGCCGCCATCGATTCACAAAGAGTTTGGGTGCCCCAGGTCTCGCTTCTGAGACCTGGGAGTGGCTACCTCCTCCAAGGATCCAGCTTCCCAGTCCTCACCGCTTCCGCCATCGCCTCAATATCCGGTGCCAGCACGCGATCCCGTTCCAGCCGCGACACAACTCCTCGAATCACCTCATGTGCCGCCTCGATTTTCCCGCTCGACTTCAGCGGCCTCCGAAACTCCAGCGCCTGCGCCGCGCACATCAGCTCAATCCCCAACACCCGCTCCACGTGCTCCACAATCTGCCGCAGCTTGATTGCGCCCGTCATCCCCATCGATACGTGATCTTCCTTCCCCCCGTCCGTCGGAATACTGCCCGTCGACGACGGGTGCGACAGCACCTGGCACTCGTTGATCAGCGCCGCCGCCACAATCTGGGCAATCATGAATCCCGACGACAATCCAGGATCCATCGCCAGAAACGCCGGCAACCCCTCGTTGATATCCGGATTCAGAAGCCGGTCAATTCTCCGTTCCGTGATCCCCGCCAGGTCCGTCATCGCAATCGCCGCATAGTCGAACGCATACGACAGCGGCGCGCCATGGAAATTCCCGCCCGAGATCACCGCCGCATCCGCCCCCGGGGTCCCCAACGACAGGTCCTCGTCGTTGGGGTGGTCACCCGGAAACACCAGAGGATTATCCGTAGCCGACCCAGCCTCCGTCTCCAGCACGCCCGTCACATGCTCCAGTACTCCGCGCACAGCTCCATGCACCTGCGGCATGCAGCGCAGACAGTACGCATCTTGCACGCGCGTGTCATGCTCCCGATGCGATTCGCGAATCTCCGACCCTTCCAGCAGCCGCACCAGATGCTCCGCCGCCGCTATCTGCCCTGCATGCGGCCTCGCCTTGTGAATACGCTCGTCAAACGCCGCCGGAGTCCCCTTCAGCGCCTCCAGTGACATCGCCCCAGCCAGATCGCACAACTCCACCACCCTCCGCGCCCGCGCAACAGCCAGTGCTCCAACCGCCGTCATCGCCTGCGTCCCGTTCAGCAGCGCGAGCCCTTCCTTCGCCGTCAACTGCACCGGCTTCAGCCCCGCCCTGCGCATCGCCTCTGCGCCCGCGATCCGCTCGCCGCGATAGAACGCCTCTCCTTCGCCCACCACCACCAATGCCAAATGCGCCAGCGGAGCCAGATCCCCACTCGCCCCCACCGATCCTTTCTCGGGAATTACCGGATGCACGCCGGCATTCACCATCGCCACCAGCAACTGCAGCAGTTCCGGCCGCACTCCGCTGAAGCCCTTCGCCAGCACATTCGCACGCAGCAGCAACATGGCCCGCGACTCCGCCTCGGCAAGCGGCTGCCCCACACCTCCCGCATGGCTTCGCACCAGGTTGATCTGCAGTTCCGCCAGTTTGTCCCCGCGAACATGAACGTCCGCCAGCTTCCCGAACCCGGTGTTCACCCCATACACCGTCTCGCCCGCAGCCAGAATCTGCTCAATCAACCCGCGGCTCTCCGCCACACGCCTAAGGGCTTCAGCCGCAATCTCGACCTGCCGGCCCTTCACTGCGACATCATCAATCTCATCCAGTGTCAGTGGTTGTCCATTCAGCACTAGCTTTTCCATATGCCGATCTTAGGCGCGAAACTAACTGATTTGAAGCGATATTGCACGGCATAAAGGGCATTACTCCGTCGAATCAGCTATGATCGACCATTATGACAATGGATTCCACGGCATTAATCGATGTTCATGGTCGAAAGCTCCTCCACGAGCTCCAAGCCAACGCCCGCCTGAGCCTCGCCGAACTCGCCCGCCGCATCGGCCTCTCCCCCACCGCCACTTCCGAACGCCTCCGTCAAATGGAGGAGATCGGAATCCTCAGCCGCTACACCGTCGACATCGATCGCGAAGCCCTCGGCCTCGAAGTCCTCGCTTTCATCCGCATGAGCTGCCCCGGCCAGAACTACCATCGCTTCCTCGACTACGTCCAAACCCTCGAAGAAGTCCGCGAATGCCACCACCTCACCGGCGGAGACGACTTCCTCCTCAAGGTCACCACCACCAACCTCGCCGACCTCGAAGCTCTCATCGAGGCGCTGCTCCCTTACGGCAACCCCGTTACCAGCCTCGTCCTCTCCTCCCCGGTAGAACGCCGCAATTTCAACGTCCTCGGAAAACTCACCACCGTCAGCAAAAAGCGCCCCCGCCGCCGCTAGGTCTGCCACCTTAATCGCCTGTCATCCCGAGCGACCATCGGGAGTCGAGGGACCTACAGTTGCTTTCGCAATTGGGTCCGCAAAACAGCGCCGGGTGCCCCATCCATTCGGCCGCCTTTGCCGAATGAGTGGGAAACAAGAACTCAACCTGTCGCGCTTCTCGATTGTCCATATCTCAAGGAGATGTCGGGTCTCCCAAATAAATCTCTCGTAGGGAGAACGGAAATTAGCCCGGAGGTAACAGTCGATGAGGATTCCAAGCCCCGGAGGGGCGATGGAAAAACCTCCCCACAAGACGAGTCAACCCCTCTTCTCCAGCAATCCGTCCCATCTGTCTCATTCCATTCCGAAAATTTCTCCGGTTCGATTGCAGGCAAATAACCCCACTCGGCGCAACCTGATCTAGTACCTGAATTCGCGCTTTCAAGTCGAATCAACCCGCACTCCACGCCAACTCCGCCGAACCGTGGAGTCCTAACGGGCGCGTCATCGCTCGCTAGCTCCGCTAACCCCGCTGTCTTCACAAACCATAGCCGGCACCGTGGCAAGGCTCGTCTCCTTGTTCCCTCGGTCCCTTATCACCTGGAGCTTCCATGTTCACCACCTGCACACACACCCTCCACTCCGGCAGCACCTGCAAATCACCTGCCGTCCGCGGCACAGCCCTCTGCTTCCACCACACCCCTCACGAAAACATCAAACGGCATAAAGGGCACGACTACGACTCCTTCGAACTCCCCGATCTCAGCGACAAATGCGGAATCCTCATTGCCGTCACCGAGATCCTCAACCGCCTGGCCCAGCACCGCATCCGCCGCTCTGAAGCTGAAACCCTTCTAGAAGGCCTGAAGTTCCTTGATCGCCTCATGACCGAAATCGACCAGGGCGCTGAGCCATACTGCTCAAAAGACGACGACCTCATACAGCAACCCGCGCCTTCACAACAAACTGAGCGTAAGCAGCAGCCCGCGCGGACGCCACAGCTTGAGCGCACTCAGCAAGAGCCATCGTTCGAGCAAATGCTGCAGTCACTCGCCGCAATGGCCTCCGAACTCGGCCTGCCAGAGTTCAATGAGAAAGTTGGGCCCGGGGGAAAATGAACGCCGACCTGCCTCCCCACTGAATCCATTCCTCAAGTCCGCCGGCATCGGCCGTTGCAGGTTGATCCATACCTAAACCGAAATCCCAGAGGAACATCGCAAAAACTACCACCCCTGCGGGTGCCACCCCTCTCTCCTTCTTCTGCAAATATGGGATACGACTAACTCGAGCCCCGAAATCACAGGAGAGGAAACAAAGGCCTCAAGGGCTCTCAATTGCTGTCATATCCGCTTACGGGCTTTCGCCCCGGAGAACAACGCCATGACGAGAACAGGAGATCTTTGTAGAAGACAAAGACTGATCACAACAGGGCGTGCCGCGTCTCCTATGTCTGCTCCTTTTAGCAAACATGGGACACGACGAACTCAACCCGAGAAGCAGAGGCCGATCAAAGCGCATCCCGCTTACAATCGCTATGTATTCGAGATCCCGTCCCAACAGAGGAAAATCGATGACCCTCACCCGCAGAGACTTCGCCCGCCTCGCCGCACTCGGCGCCGCTGCTCAACTCGTACCTGCATCCACTCGCGCCCAATCTGGCCAGAAGAAAATCGGCTACGCCGTCATCGGCCTCGGTCGCATCGCCGGACACTTCATGCCCGGAACCCGCAACACCACCAACTCGCAGATCACCGCACTCGTCAGCGGACATCGCGACAAAGCCGAGAAGATTGCCGCCCAGTACAACATCCCAGCCACCTCCATCTACAGCTACGAGAACTTCGACGAGATCGCGCACAATCCCTCCGTTGATGCCGTGTACGTTGCGCTTCCCAACTCCATGCACGCCGAGTACACCATCCGCGCCGCCAAAGCCGGCAAGCACGTCCTCTGCGAGAAGCCGATGGCCACCAGCGTCGAAGACTGCGAAAAGATGATCGCCGCCTGCAAAGCCGCCAACAAAAAGCTGATGATCGCCTACCGCTGCCACTACGAGCCCACGAATCTGCGTGCCATCAAGCTCATTCGCGACGGCGCCATCGGCCAGGTGCAGACCATCCAGAGCGCGTTCGGCTTCAACATTTCCAAAGGTGAATGGCGTCTCAGCAAGGCACTCGC
>DATNFD010000121.1:0-39710 GCA_035606555.1 Occallatibacter sp. | reverse complement strand
TGCGGCGGGAGTGGCCATTTGTCTATGAGAGCTATGCGGAGATCGAGCCAGAGAAGTGGACGCACCTGAAGATCGAGGTGGCGGGCCGGGTGGCGCGGATCTATCTGAACGGGTCGACGAAGCCGAGTCTTGTGGTGGATGGGTTGAAGGGCGCGAATCTGCACGGTGTAGTTGGACTCTGGGCGTATCCGCAGGAGGAATCGTATTTCGCGAATCTACGGATTACTTCGGCGGCAGCAGCTCCGATCAAGAACGGATCGGATGCAAGCGGCGTGTGGGATGTGAAGGCGGGAACGGATGCGATTGGGTTTGAGAGTTCGCTGAAGCTGACGCGTGCGGGCAATCAATTGAGCGGCACAGTTGAGATCGAACCGGGTAAGACGGTGGCGGTGACGGGAACGTGGCGCGACGGGTACGTCGAGTTGTCATTTCCATTTGAGTGGCCAGCGGGGCGAGATGGGGCGGCGGGATCGATGACCGCATTTATGGATGGGTGGATTGATGGCGATGGGGCGAAGGGACGCATTCGCGTGGAAGGACGCGCGGACGGGATGTGGACGGCGATTCGAAAGAGGGAGAGCGCGAAGGCGGATTGATGTTGCCGGGTCAAGCGTCAGAGGCAGTTCCCTGCTCTCTTGCGCTTTCGGGGATGGGATCGGACCACGTGTGGTCGCAGGATTCGCAGAGCCAATTGTTGGAGGGCTCAACGGATTCGAGGATGGGGTCGGGTGCGCCGCAATGGGGGCAGGTGGGGAGTTCGTACTGAGGCGCGTTCTGCAGTTCGCGTTCTTCCTCGAGAATGTCCTGCCGGATTGGCTGCTCGAGAATGTGCCTTGCGTGCTCAAGTTGATCGGCTGCGACGACGACCTTGGGGCCGGCTGTTTCGCCATATTGCGGCGATCTCTCAATCCAACTCTCGAGTCCGGCTGCCATCAAGACTCGAGCAATCGCACGCGCTTCCGGCATGTCGGCGCATTCGCATAGCAAGGTCTTCCAGGAATACTCAACGGATGTGTCTTCGTCGATTTCTTCTATCGATTCGTCGACCTCTTCTGAGGCAGGAGTGAAGTGCGTCAAGGTGCGGCTGTGGCTGATGTTGCGCTTAGGCGCGAATTGCGGGTCGGTGACGCCGCGTTTCTTGAGTTCGTCGCGGAGGACGACTTGTGCTGCCGGAGTGAGGTCGTTGATCTGATGGGCGAGTTCCTGAATTTCGATGTTGCCCATTTCGGCGTAGAGTGCAGCGAGGCGACGAGATTCTTCCACCGGATCTGTCTGCATGGGAAGCAGTATAGCGGGAGCTGCAGGAGTTCTGATGTGCGGATTGGAAACCTTGTTCCGAAGAGGTTCGTCAAACCCGCTCATCGCGATGAAGCTGCGATGAACGGAGCACAAGGCGGGTCTATGTGTTCGGAATGGCTTAGTGGAAGGTGTTCCAGCCGATGTCGGCGAGCATGGCGCGGCCGACGACGATGGCGGTAACGATGAGGGCGGCAAGGACACAGGTCCAGAAGCCCATGCGGCTGAAAGGAATGAAAAGGATATTGTCTTTGCCGGTGAGGTTGATGCCAGCCTGATCGGGCAGGAGAGCCTGCACAGCTACTGCAATCAGAAAGCCTGCGGCCCAGACGAGGGCGATTCTGAATGAGAGCTGAAGGGTGATGTTCATCATCGAGTTTTCCTGGCTCCTCTCGTCATGCAGCGACGGATGTGGATATTGGACCTATACCCATGAAGTGACGCGCGAGGCATGAGATTGGCTGCCTCTGCGAGCCCGGCTTTACCGAACAACGACGCAAAGATACAATCGAGAAGGAAGCCTGAGCGGCGCGCTGGACGTGTGCCCGTTGTGGAGGCATCTCCAGCACATCGGCCGACGTAGCTCAGTTGGTAGAGCAGCTGATTCGTAATCAGCAGGTCGTCAGTTCAAGTCTGACCGTCGGCTCCATTCAGATTTCTTCCCGATTCCAAGAATCTCCTCACTTCTTTAGACACCGTATCTGGGCGGCACGGGCAATGTGCGTCTCAGTCGCGTTGCAGGATTGATTTGAGTTCGTAGAGGAGCTGATCGAGATGCCGATGGAGTTGCGGAAGGTGTTCGACGACTTGTCGAGGGACATCCACGCACCGAGACGGCACTGCAATAGATCAATTCGAGCTGTCGGAGAACGTTCTCGATGACCCATTCACCGATGTCAAGGGCGAGAGGATGACCTTCGACGACGGAGAGGAATTGACCGGGAAGAAGCAGGCCGCGTTCAGACCGGTTTGCACACGAAGTGATGCTACGTAAGGGCATGGAACCAAATGAGGTACCAGTTATCCACTCACTTTTTCATACAAGGGTGTTTCGTCCCGCCTTATCCACGCATATTCTTGGCATAATCCAAGCTGTTAAGTGACTTCCGCAAAAGAACAGGCGAGGGCCGGGCCTTCAGGATGTTGGGTGTGTCAGTACCGGGGCGACTGAGACGAGCGGAAGACATGGAGAGAGCGGTTCCTTCGCAGCTGATCCGAGTGGCACGAGCAGGAGCAGAAATCGGGAATCGAGGCACGTGAACCGAGTTCCTAACCTGGAGCCGAGCGGAGACCAACGCCGGAGCATTGAAGAGTGACCAGCTTTAACCGCCAGGATGTACTGAGGATCTTGCAGATCAGTTCCCGCCAGTTGCAGGGATGGGAAAAGGCTGGACTGATTTTACCCCGCGAGAGCTACACAATCCAGGATCTTGGGCAACTACGAACGCTGCGTTCGCTGCGTGAAGAAGATGTGTCGTCAGCTTCGATACGGCATTCGATTGCCGCAATGCAGGCGGTTGCGGGGTTGTCGAATCCACTGCAGGAGGCACGTCTCATCCGGACGGGCAGCAGGCTGGCGTTCCGGGTTAATGGGTCGATGGTGGATCCGATTCGGCGACAGCTGATGTTCGACTTCGAGCGGGTAGAGAACGAGGCAACGGTGAATGCGGTGCATCCGTTGCGGCGTTTTGATGATGTGTCCAGGGGAATCCAGGAACTGTTTGTCGCTGCTGTACAGGCTGAGGAGACCGGCGAGAAGGAGAGGGCGGTTTCGATTTACGAAGAGATGCTGCAGCTAGATCCGGACTACGCGCCGGGGTATATCAATCTAGGGACGATTCACTTCCATCTGCGGCAGTTTGTTCGCGCGGAAGAGCTTTATCGAACTGCTACGGAGAAGGACCCGGGATACGTGCTGGCATTTTTCGATCTTGGGAATGTTCTGGACGAACTGGAACGTCCTGACGAATCGATTGCGGCTTATCAGAGGGCGGTTACACTGGCCCCTCGGTATGCGGATGCGCACTATAATCTGGCGCTGGCGTTCGAGCGGAAGGGCGAGAGGCGGGCGGCGCTTCGACACTGGCAGGCTTATGCCCGTCTGGACAAGCAGGGACCGTGGGCGGAACATGCCCGTTTGCAGATTCGCAGGTTGCTCGATACGGAGAAGCTTGCAATAGCGTGGCGGGCGACGGGGTATATAGCTCCGCGCGAAAGCACGGCGGCGCTGCACCTGGTGCGGGAGCTAGGCTAAAGGACCGATCATCGAACTCAGAATGAAATGCCAGCACGATGGGAAGAACGCGGCAGAGGCCGGTCACACCGAGGTGCTCCTACCTTCAATTTGCTACGAAGGCGGCCGCCAGGAGAAGTTGAGAATTCCGCGCATGTAAGAGCGCACACAACTTTGTAGCGGGATTTGAGTCTAACGAGAGAAGCAGAAGGTCCAGGCGCGTTTCAGGATAACTGCTATTCTTTACGTTTGCACCCGGCTGCCAGTCACTTCCCTTCCCAGCACGAACGATGGCCTCCGGCGCTTGACACTGGCGTGACTCAAGCATGGGCCCACGAAAGGCTCACGTCTGGTCTGAAACCATCGTTCACAAGGATCCATATGATTGCAAAGCTGTTTGAAAGTGGAGGCCGACTTCCGGTACTCGGATGGATCGGCGCATGTGCGCTGGCGACAACCCTCGCCGCCCAAACGCCGCGAATCCGAATTCAAAACGAGGTCAACAACTCTGACATGATCCCACTCAGGGGATCGCAGCGCCAGGTCTCGGACTTGGGAGCGGAAGCGGGTCGAATGCCGGCGAGCGCCAGACTGAGCGGCGTCAGCATCATCTTTAACCGGTCGGCAGCACAGCAGGCCGAGTTGGAGAAGCTGCTGGCCGCGCAGCAGGATCCGGCTTCGCCGCAATATCACCAGTGGTTGACACCCGAGGAGTTCGGAACGCGGTTTGGTATGTCGCAGGCCGATGTGGCCAAGGTGAAGATGTGGCTTGAGCAGCAGGGTCTCACGGTGGAACGGGTTGCGCGGAGCCGGAACATGATCCGCTTCTCCGGCACGGTGGGGCAGATCGAGATGGCGCTTCGGACGCAGATGCACTATTACCGGAACGGTAACGAGACCCGCTTCGCTCCCTCGACCGCGTTGTCAGTTCCGGCGGCGATTGCGCCAACGGTCCAGGCGGTGGCGAATCTGAGCAACTTCAGACCGAAGCCGATGCACGTAAGAGTGCGGGCCGGATTCACCTCTGCCCAATCGGGAAACAACTTTTTTGCGCCGGGCGATGTCGCGGTGGTCTATGACATGCAGCCTCTGTACAGTGCCGGCATTGATGGTACGGGACAGTCGATTGCGGTTGTTGGGCAGTCGGCAGTTGACGTGAAGGACATTGAGAACTTTCAAAGCGCCGCGGGACTTACAAAGAAAGATCCTGTGATGGTCCTCGTGCCTGGATCGGGAAGCTCGGCTGTGATTGCGGGAGATGAAGGCGAGTCCGACATCGATCTGGAGTGGACCGGCGCGATTGCGAAGGGAGCGACAATCCACTTTGTGTATACCGGCAGCAATACAAACTTCAATGCGTTCGATTCAATCCAGTACGCGGTTGACGAGGATATTGCAAACATCATCAGCATCAGCTACGGAGCCTGCGAAACGGCGGTACAGCAGAACAACTTTTCGCTTGAAGACGTATTTCAGCAGGCGGCAACACAAGGCCAGACCATCCTGGCTTCGTCAGGAGATCAGGGTTCCACAGCGTGCTCGGGCGACACAAATGGATTGACGCAGGCGCAACAGACCGCGCCGGCGGTGAATTACCCCGCGAGCAGTCCTTATGTGACGGGTGTGGGCGGGACCGAGATTTCGCAGGCGGACTCGACATCTTCGACATATTGGGCGAGTGCTTCAGGCTCAGATGTTCTGACTTCAGCGACGCGGTACATTCCCGAGGTGGCGTGGAATGACGACTCATCCCAGTTCGGGTTGAGTTCTTCAGGCGGTGGAGCCAGCGCGATGTTCACGAAGCCGAGCTGGCAAACGGGAGTGGCCGGAATTCCTAACGACGGGAAGCGGGATGTTCCGGATATGGCGCTCTACTCTTCACCGAATCTGCCCGGATTTCTTTTCTGCACGAGCGACAAATCGGATTGGGTTGGATCGAATTCCTCTGGACCGGCGCAGGCGGCAAGCTGCAGCAGTGGGTTCAGGGACGGAGTTTCAGGCGGAAACTACCTGACGGTGGCGGGAGGCACCAGCTTTGCGGCGCCGATCTTCGCGGGGATGATCGCGATGATTAACCAGAAGCAGGGCTGGACCGGAGGACAGGGTCTGGCGAATACGACGTTGTACAAGCTGGCGGCGAATTCTGCAACCTATGCAGCGGCCTTTCACGACGTGACGAGCGGGAACAACAACTGCACTGCGGGGAGCACCTACTGCGGATCGACTACGGGAGGATTCAAGGCCGGAACGGGGTATGACGCGGTTACAGGGCTGGGATCTGTGGACCTCGCGAACCTCGTTAGTGCATGGCCCGCCAGCGGGACGACTCTGCTTGCAACCACGACTACTCTGGCTGCGGCGACATCGTCGCCAAACACGAGCACGGATGACAAGATCACGATCTCTGTGGTTGAGACAGCCGGAACGGGAATACCGACGGGGAAGGTGAATGTGTCGGTTGATGGAGGCGGGACGCCCTACAATTCGAGCGGCGCGACGACGTCGGTGACACTGGACGCGAGCGGAACGGCAACGTACACCGCAAATTTCACGTCGTCGGGCGTGCATACGATCACGGCGCAATATGCGGGTGATACATCCCACGCACCTTCTACCGGCAGTGTTGTGTTAACAGTGGGTGGAACGACCGCAGGGAAAGGTACCTTCACGATTGCGCTGTCTCCGGCGAGCCTGACGGTGAAGAGGGGCTCGCAACAAAGCGAAACACTGACGGTGACCCCGAAAGACGGTTACACGGGCACGGTGAATTTTGGGTATGCAACTTCGAACGATTCATCGCTAGAAAATCTGTGCGTACTGGTGGGTACCGGCCTGAACAGCGATGGTTCAGCCACAATAGGAAGTTCGACGCCGATCGCTGCGCAGATCACGATCGACACGAATGCCGCGGATTGCGTGAGCAGCCCGACAACGGGAGTGCTGAAGGGTCGTGGACTCAAGGTGGTTCCGCGCATCAAGGGAACGGCGGCAGCAGCGATGACGGGCAAAAGACTTCCAAGCAAGAACAGTCCGCTCGCGCCGGAGATTGCGTTTGCCGGGTTGTTCATGGCGGGGCTGCTGGGGCGTCGTTCGCGGAAGCTTCGGCAGCTGGCTTGTGTGATTGCCCTGATGTCCATCGGATTGGCGCTCTCGGCTTGCGGAGGTACGACCGGGACTACGAGGCTTTCTGATCCGCCGAAGGGGACTTATACGATTACGTTCACGGGGACGGACTCGGCGAACACAGCGCTTACTTCGACTTCGTCGTTTACGCTGGTGATCAACTAACCTGAAATCTGGATTGATTTGGACGAGGCAGGCTCTTCGCGAGCCTGCCTTTTTGCTGGTGGCAGCAATGCGGGGGCGGGTGCTGGTCTGTTAAACTCCGAGGCCGGAGGTCTGGATTTTCTTGCCGACAAAGAGCCACTTCCCTTCCCCGCTGACACGGCTGAGTGAAGAAGAGCAGTTGTTTTTGAGCACCGTCCGCAAGTTTGCGGACGAAGCGATTGCGCCCCTTGTACGCACAATGGACGACGAACAGCAGCTTGCGCCGGAGCTTGTGAACAAGCTTGCCGAACTTGGCCTGCTGGGGATTGAAGTTCCGGAAGCGCTCGGCGGATCGGGCGGAACGTTCTTCGATGCGGTACTGGCGATTGAGGCGATTTCGCAGGTAGATGCTGGAGTGGCGGTGCTGGTGGATGTTCACAACACGCTGGTTGTAAATGCGATCAGAAGATGGGCGACGGAAGATCAGCGCGTGTACTGGCTGACGAAACTGGCGGGGGGCATGGTGGGCGGCTATGCTCTGAGCGAGGCGGGAGCGGGGTCGGATGCTTTCGCGCTGCAGACGCGAGCTGAGAAAGTGGAGGGCGGGTATCGGCTGAATGGGCGGAAGCTGTGGATCTCGAATGCGAAGGAGGCGGGCGTATTCCTGGTGTTCGCCACGCTCGATCCGGCGGCCGGGTATCGCGGAATCACGGCGTTCTTTGTGGAGAAAGGAGCCGATGGATTCACCGTGGGCCGGAAGGAAGACAAGATGGGCATCCGGGCGAGCAGCACGTGCGAATTGCTGCTGGATGGGTGCGTGGTTCCTGCAACGCATCTTTTGGGTGAAGAGGGAAAGGGATACAAGATCGCGATCGAAACACTGAACGAGGGGCGAATCGGGATCGGGGCGCAGATGCTGGGGCTTGCAGAGGGGGCCTGGGCGCACGCGGCGAAGTATGCGAAGGAGCGAAAGCAATTCGGAAAGGCGATTAGGGAGTTTCAGGCGGTGCAATTCGCGCTGGCGGAGATGGCGACGGAGATCGAGGCGGCAAAGCTGATGGTCTACAACGCGGCGCGGCTCAAGGATGCGGGACAGTCTTATGTTCGCGAGGCGGCGATGTGCAAGCTGCTTGCATCGCAGGTGGCGGAGAGCGTGGCGAGCAAGTGCGTGGAAATCTTCGGTGGCAATGGATTCGTTCGGGATTATCCAGCGGAGAAGTACTATCGCGATGCGAAGATCGGGAAGATCTACGAGGGCACGTCGAACATGCAATTGATGACGATTGCGAAGCAAGTGCTGTGAGGCAGGGACCGGGGGACCAGGGGACTAGGGACTAGGGACTAAAGATTAGGGATTAGGTTGGCAACCTGTCGAATATGGGCGGGGCGGGTTCGGCAGCAGCCACCGATGATCTGAGCACCTGCTGCATACCAGTCGCGGGCCTCGTCGCCATATGCGCGTGGGTCGCTTGTGCCGGTCCAGCAACGATGTTCTGCATTCCAGGCTTCGCCGGAGTTGGGATAGACGAGGATCGGCTTGTCGGACGCGGAGCGAAGCACTGCAATCAGAGAGCTGATGAGGGAGGGATGTGTACAGTTGACGCCTATGGCTACGGTTTGTGGGAAGGCTGCAACGGCGGCGGCGCATTGATGGAGGGTTTCACCGTGCGCGACGTGCAGGGGGTCGCGGCAAGTGAATGAGAACCAGGCGGCGAGTTCGGGATGATGCGCGAGAGCCTGGCCGATGGATGCTGCTTCGGCTAGTGAGGGCAGCGTCTCGAAGGCGAGAAGATCGGGCGATTCGACGGGCGGCGCGAAGGCCAGAATATCGATGCGCTGCCGGTGGAATTGAATAAGGTCGTCGAAGGTGCAGTTGTACTTGCCGTGGTATTCGGCGCCATTGTGGAGCGCTGCACCGTATGGGCCGAGCGATGCAGCGATGACGATACGGCGGTCAGGATAGTGTGCGACAGCCTGCCGGGCAAGCGATACGGAGCGCAAAAGAGCGGCATCGGCGCGGGCGGGATCGACGCCAACCTCGGCGTAACCCATGCGGGAGACCTGATAGCCGGCCGTTTCGATGATGTCCGCACCGGCCTCGATGTAGGCGCGATGGACGGCAACGATTTTTGGGGGTGCATCTTCGAGGACGTGCGCGGACCAGAGGGGGCCGTTGATGTCGGCGCCGAGATACTCGAGTTCGGAGGCCATGCCTCCATCGAGGACGTGGAGGCCTTGAAGAAGCCCAGATCTTGCTGACGTCGCATGCGCCATGAGTACAGATTAGTGGAAGGACTGCAATCATGCTAAAATGTAGCTACGTTGCTACGAGGTGATGTGTGCCGGTAACAACTCTCTCAAGCCGGGAATTCAACCAGGACTCAGGAAGAGCCAAGCGCGCCGCGAGGAAAGGGCCTGTGATCATTACGGATCGAGGCAAGCCTTCGCATGTGCTTCTGAGCATTGACGAGTATCAGCGAATCACAGGGAAGCAAGACAGCATTGCTGATGCACTTGGGATGCCGGCTGCAGGCAACATTGAATTCGCACCCCCCCGATTGAGCGGCAACTTGCACCGGCGGATCAAACTCTGATGCTTTATCTTCTCGACACGAACGTTATCTCTGAGTTGCGCAAAGCCGGTACGAGCAGAGTATCCAGGAACGTTTACAAGTGGGCGAAGAGCGTATCGGTCGATTCGATGTTTTCCTCCGCTATCTGCCTGCTTGAGCTTGAGCTAGGTGTGCTGCTGCTGGAACGCCGGGATCATTCTCAAGGTGCTGTACTGCGATCGTGGCTGGAGAAGCACGTGCTTCCTTCTCTTGGCGAAAGAATTCTACCCGTCGACGTGGCTGTGGCGAGGAAGGCCGCGGGATTGCATGTGCCTGATCCCTGCTCTCATCGAGACGCAATGATCGCCGCCACTGCGCTGGTTCACGGAATGACCGTCGTCAGCCGGAACATAGCTGATTTCGAGCGCACCGGCGTGCCCTTGCTGAATCCATGGGAAGCATGAATTTGCCCACCTGAAGGCGTCGCCTATCAGCTGAAGACTTTCCAGAAGTAGGTGAGGAAGACGACGACTGCGCAGATGAGCGCGCTGAAGAGCCATGCGATCCAGAAGAGCCAGCCCCATCTGGGGCGGAGTGCGGCGAGCAGGGTGATGATGAGAAATCCAAGCAGGTATGGAAGCGTGCGGAGATCGGAACGGTAGCTTGCCTGGCCGAGTCTGGCAGCGCTGTGAGACAGGTCGAAAATGAGACCGACGCAGAGCGCGGCTGGAAACATGGCGAGCAGCCAGCATGCGAGCACTCTTCTACGCGTGAGGTGCAAAACGGCACAAGCGAAGACGAGAATTGCTGTGAACCAGCAGAAGACTGCAGCCACTGAAAGCCTCCTTCGACCGCGTTGGTTGTTCCGTAAGAATGGTAGCGCCAGACGCCAAGGACGTTCGGAGTTGGCCGGGCGCGAAGCGGGTGTTGGAAAGTGACCTTATACAGGGCTAAAGCCCAAGGCACATTTTGGTCGCAATTCGTGGCCCGGCTGAAGCCATGCCCTGATTACACGGCCCGAGCGGTTGATTCTGTGTAGCCCCGAAAAGTGTGCCCTGATACAGAGCTTTAGAGTTTTTGGGTGCGCTGGACGGTGCGAACGCCCTGGACGCGGCGGAGGCCAAGGACCATGCGGTTGAGGTGGCGAAGGTCTTCGGCTTCGACGACGAATTCGATGACGGCTTCGCCGTTTTCGTCGTGGTGGATGTCGACGCCACGGATGTTGGTGTTGTCGTCGGAGATGACGGCGGTGAGTTCTTTGAGCATGCCGGTGCGATCGTCGCAGTAGATGGTGATCTTGACGGGGTAACGCTGTGCGCGACCACTGTCGTCGCCGACGCGGGACCACTCGACATTGATGCGGCGGTCGCTCTCGTAGAGAAGATTCTGCACGTTGGGACAACTGCGGGCGTGCACTGCGACGCCTTTGCCGCGGGTTACGTAGCCAACGATTTCTTCGCCACGAATGGGATTACAGCAGCGCGCGCGATAGACGAGGAGATCGTTCTGGCCTTCGACCTGAAGCGAATCAGAGCCGGTGAGGTGCAGTTTACGCACCGCGTCGGACATGGCCTGCTCGACGGTGCCGGGCTGTTGCGGTTCATTGGACGGAGAACCTTCGGGAGGATTACCGTAGCCGGGCGCGAGCTTGTTGAGAATCTGGTGGGCAGTATGTTTGCCCTGGCCGAGGGTGGCGAGCAGATCAGCGGCGGTGGCGACACCGTATTCACCTGCGATGCGGACGAGATCCTGATCGTCAATCTGCGTCATGGGGACTTTGTGCTTGCGGGCTTCGCGCTCGAGTAGCTTGCGGCCGATTTCGACGGCGCGGCGGCGCTGGTCTTCGTTGAGCCAGTGCTTGATCTTGTTGCGGGCGCGCGGGCTCTTGACGAAGGTGAGCCAGTCGCGGCTCGGCTTGTGGTCTTTCTGCGTGACGATTTCGACGATGTCGCCTGTGCGCAGCCTGGTGCGAAGCGGTACCATGCGGCCGTTGACCTTGGCACCGACGCAGGTGTGGCCGACTTCAGTGTGGATGGTGTAAGCGAAGTCCACGGGGGTGCCGTCGGCTGGGACGACCACGACCTTTCCTTTAGGCGTGAAGGTGTAGACCTCGTCGGGATAGAGATCCATCTTCAGGCTGGAGAGGAATTCGTTGGGGTCGGTCATCTCCTTCTGCCATTCGACGAGCTGGCGGATCCAGTTGAGGCGCTCTTCGTCGCGGGCGGTCAGGACATCGTCTTTGGTTTTGTACTTCCAATGCGCGGCGATGCCTTCTTCGGCTATGCGGTGCATTTCTTCAGTGCGAATCTGGACTTCGAACTGGTGACCGCCTTCGCCGATGACGGTGGTGTGCAGGGATTGATAGCGGTTGGCGCGGGGAATGGCGATGAAGTCCTTGATGCGGCCGGGGACGGGGCGCCAAAGGGTGTGAATGAGTCCGAATACCGCGTAACAGGAGGCTACGTCCTGGGTGATGACGCGGACGGCAAGGAGATCATAGACCTGGTCGAAGGTGACCTTGGACCGCTGGAGCTTCTGGAAGATGGAGTAGTAGCGCTTGATGCGCCACTCGACGCGCGCCTGAATGTTGTTTTCGCGGAGCTGCTCGGTGAGAGCGTCTTCGACGCCGCGGAGGAACTGCTCTCCCTCGATACGCTGAGCTTCGACTGCGGCGGCGACTTTTTCGTAGCTGACCGGGTCGGTATAGCGGAAGGCGAGGTCTTCCAGCTCGCCTCGGACTTTGCCCAT
The DNA here is from genome assembly GCA_035606555.1 of Occallatibacter sp. Classification (GTDB taxonomy): domain Bacteria; phylum Acidobacteriota; class Terriglobia; order Terriglobales; family Acidobacteriaceae; genus Telmatobacter. The sequence goes on along the minus strand of DATNFD010000121.1, from coordinate 27,614 downwards.
GCCGAGACGGTGGGCAAGAGGGGCGTAGATGTCGAGGGTCTCGCGGGCGATGGCTTCACGTCGGTCGGGCTGCAGGTGCTCGAGGGTACGCATGTTGTGCAGGCGATCGGCGAGCTTGATAAGGACCACGCGGACGTCGCTGACCATGGCGAGCAGCATTTTGCGGACGTTTTCGGCCTGACGGTCTTCGCGGTTGGCGAACTGAATTTTGTCGATCTTGGTGACACCTTCGACGATATGGGCGACCTGATCGCCGAAGTCGGTCTCGATCTGCTCGCTGGTGGCGGGTGTGTCCTCGACGGCGTCGTGCAGGAGGCCGGCCGCGATGGCCGTTGCGTCGAGCTTCATCTCGGCGAGAACTTCTGCTACTTCAAGAGGATGAATGACGTAGGGCTCACCGGAGGCCCGCATCTGGCCTTGATGGTGCTGAACGCAGAACTCCCATGCTTTTCGGATAAGGGCGACATCTTCAGTAGGACGGTTTGCCTGGACCTGTCGAAGGAGGGAGTCAAAGCGACGATGGATGTCGGACTGATCGAGGACAGGCTTCGGAACAGGCAAAACAGTCTTTGCCCCGGCCGCAGGATGAGCGGTCGCGTCGGGGAGTTCCGGAGTGGGCTGGCGAACTGTCGCCATGCTTCATTATAGGCATCAAATGTTGAGCTTGCCTCAACGGGAGACAGACGCGGACCTGAAGAGCAAGCGAACGAGCGAATAAATGTTCTCGATTTGAGGCGAGCAGGTTAGCGATTGCCGGAAGAGTAGCCTCGAATCGGGCACTTCGAGGGACTGGGAACAAACCTTATTAGATTACGTGCAAGCGGCACTTTTCGTCGTATTGTGAAGGAAATTAGGGCACTGGTTTACGATTTAAGAACAAGATCTGTGTGTTTGCCGTCACTGCTCTGACGATATCGTGGAGGAGTAAAGTCTCGGGCGGACTGATAGAGGCTGTGGATCAAAGACGCTCCGCAGCTGAGAGGTCCGGAACCGAGGAATCCATGCATACACGCTTATTGGGTACATTAACGGCCGCACTGCTTGCCGTGAGCTTTGGCTTCGCAGATCAGATTCACAAGATCATCATTCCGGTAGACAAGACTGCTCCGAATCATGGGGCAGAAATGTTCAAGAGCTACTGCGCACCCTGTCATGGAGCGGATGGGAGAGGAGCGGGGCCCGCAGCATCGGCGCTGAAGGCCCGACCGACTGATTTGACCGCGCTGATGCGGAGCAATCATGGGAAGTTTCCAGAGACACATATCGTGACTGTTCTGCAATTCGGGATCGAGGAGCCAGCGCACGGCTCGGCAACGATGCCGGTGTGGGGACCGATTCTTGGTAACATGAACCGAACGAATCTTCAGGACAAGCAGCTCAGAATCAGCAATCTGACACGGTATCTGGAGACCATTCAGGAACAGTAAAGACCGGCGGCGATGCTTCCGGCAGGAAGCAAATGACAAAGTCGCGGCAATCAAATACGGGCAAGAAAGGGAGGGCGCCCTCCCACGGCGGAATCGGGGCGCCTTCTGGCGATGGTGAGACCGAGCGGGCGAAGACCAGGCCAGAGCGAGACGGCAGGCGCGACCGCAAGCGGCCCTTGAGTTCCCCAGAGAATCCAGCAAGGACAGGCGGCACAGGGTTCGGCGCACGGGTAAGCCGGCGCGCGGCGGACCGGCTCCGCGCGGGGCACGTGTGGGTATATGCATCCGATGTGGAGGCGCTGGAGTTGGGCCCGGCAGCTTCAGACGGAGAGCCCGCTCTGCTTCCGGTGGCGGATTATCGGGGAATGCTGCTGGGGACGGCGTTGTACAGCCCGAGTTCGCAGATCGCGCTGCGGATTGTGTCGCGTGAGGCGATTGATGAGACGGAGTGGCTGAAAGTGCTGAGCCGGCGGCTGGCGCATGCGATCGAGGGTCGAATGCCTGGTTCGGAGAACGTCGACAGCGATTCATGCCGACTGTGCTTCAGCGAGGCTGACGAGGTTCCCGGGCTGGTAGTGGACAAGTACGGCGAGCTGGTGATTGTCCAGCTGCTGACGAAGGGTCTGGATTCGGCTGCTGTACGAGAGAAGGTGGTGGCCACGCTGCGAGAACGAATCAACCCGGCGACGATTCTCGAGCGACCGGATCCGCGGATCCGCGAGTTGGAAGGAATGTCGGCACCGGGGCTGGAGCCGCTGTATACGTCAAATCCGAAGAGTCCATTGACAGCAACGCAATTCCGGTTGAATGGGCTGAGCCTCCACTACGATGCGAATGCAGGACAGAAGACGGGAGCGTTTCTCGACCAGCATGCCAACTACAAGGCGGCGGAACGCTGGGCCGAGATGCTTTCGCCGGGCGGACGAGCTCTGGATGTTTGCACCTATCAGGGTGGGTTTGCATTGCACCTGGCGCGCGTTTCAAAAACTGTGATGGGCCTTGATACATCGCGGGCATCGCTCGAGGTGGCGGAGCGAAATCTTTCGGTCAATGGCGAGAAGTTGCAGGCCGAGGTGGATTGGGTGGAGGGTGACGCGTTCCAGGCGCTGCGAGACTGGGCTTCGGGCCGCGAGCAATTCGACACTATCGTTCTGGATCCACCGGCGTTTGCGAAGAGCAAGCGGGCGGTGGAAGGCGCCTTGCGCGGGTACAAGGAGCTGAACCTGCGGGCAATGCAGATGCTGAGGCCGCATGGGCTGCTGGTGACCTGCTCGTGCTCGCATCATGTATCGCCGGCCGAATTTGAAGCGGTTGTTGCGGCGGCTGCGGCGGATGCGCATCGAAGGGTGCGTCTTCTGGAGCGGCGGGGAGCGGCGCCGGATCATCCAGTGGTGCTGAATATTCCAGAGACGGAGTATCTGAAGTGCCTTGTGCTGCAAGTAGAGTGAGAGACGGCTTCTATCTCCCAGCAGTTAGGTCATTCGTAAGAGCCCCTAGATCTGGGCTCTCAGCCTTCAGTGGTTCTGCGGCGGGACCATGCTGGGAAGAAGCGTTTGCGCCAGTCATGTGGGGTGGCTTCAGTCGTGGGGGCTGAGGCAGTTTGCGGCGATGCCGATTGCATCTGGGCGAGAGCTTCTTTGACCTGGGTGCGGAGCGACTCGGCTTCGAAGATGCAGGAGCGAAGATAGGCGGAGACGCTGAGTTTGGCAGCAGCGGCGCGGTCGTGAAGCTTTGCCTGTTCTTCGGCCGTGACGCGAATGGTAATGCTGGCCGATCTGGATTGCTTTTGGCCGCCGAGGCGCGGCGCTGCTGGTTTCGAAATTGTCGGGACCGAAGATGCTTCAGGACTTTCATCGAGCAACGAATTGGTTGCAAATCGGGGAGAAAGGCCGCGGCAACCGGCGCGCAGGGCTTGTTCGTAGGTAATGGTGCTTACATCATCGGCCAGGGCGCTGTCATCCCATTCCTCATCGTGCAGGTTGCCTGTGAATGAAGCCAGGAGATTGGCGAAGCTGCCCGGGATTTTGGGTGGCGCGGGTTGTGCCGGTTCCGGCATGGAAACAGCGTAGACCCGGATTGTGCCAGCACGCGTTTGCGAATGGGGATTTCCCAATTTTCTTTCCCATTGCAGAATTCGCGCGACTGCGAGTTTCGAAACGGATTCAAGGGCAGATTCAGGGTTGATCTGCGGCAGAGGGTGGAGGTCGCTTTGTTTTCGCTGGAGATCCGGTTTCGGTCCACAGGAAGGCGAGTTGGTCGGCATCGTCCTGGATCTGCTGTTCGACGCTGACGCCGGCGGAGTGGCCTCCGGTGGTGCTGTAGTGGAGGAGCACGGGGCGGCCGCTTTTCGATTCGAATTGGAGGAGCGCGGTCATCTTGCGGGCATGGAGTGGATCAACGCGCGTGTCGCTATCGCCGGTGAAGAACATAACGGCCGGATAGTCGGAGCGGGGCCTAACGTTCTGATATGGCGAGTATTTGTAGAGCCAGGCGAAGTCCTTTTGTTTTTCGGCGGAGCCGTACTCGGTTGTCCAGTGAGGGCCCTGTTCGAACTTCTGGTAGCGGAGCATGTCAAGGAGCGGGTAGCCGCACCAGACGGCGGAGAAGAGTTCGGGGTGCTGTGTGATGGATGCGCCCATGAGAAGGCCGCCATTGGAACGCCCGCTGATGGCAAAGTGTTCGGCGGAGGTGTACTTCTCAGCAATGAGATAGCGAGCCGCGGCGAACCAATCGTCGAAGACGTTCTGTTTCCTGGCGAACATGCCCTGCTTATGCCAGCTCTCGCCATACTCTCCTCCTCCGCGCAGGTTGGGGACGGCGAACCAGCCGCCTTGCTGCAGCCACCATGCCCAAGCAGGGTTCCAGGCGGGCGTTTCGCTGAGATTGAATCCGCCATAGCCGGTCATGAGGAGGCGTTCTGTGGCGTCCTGCTTGAGACCTTTCTTGCCGGCAATGAACATGGGGATCTGGGTGCCGTCGGTGGATTTGAAGAAGACTTGTTTGAGATCGTAGTCGGAGGTTTTGAAGGCGGTTTTGGATTCGGCGAAGGGTTCGCGTTTGCCGGTAAGCGTGTCGATGCGGTAAATGGTGGGCGGCTGAATCCAAGACTGGAAACTCAGGAAGCCGTAGCGGTCGATGGTGCGTGCTTCGATACGTGACGCGGTGCCGATGCCTTCGAGTTCGACCTTGCCGGTGGGTTTTCCGTCGAGGGTGTAGACGGTTATGTCCGATTTCACGTCATGGAGGCGATTCACGTAGAGTTTGCCGCCCACGATGGAGAAGCCGTGGATCACGTCTTTGCCTTCCGGAACGATGGTTTTCCAGGCTTCAGGCATGATGCCGGGGTCAGCGCGGAGGATGCGGTAGTTGGGAGAACTGTAGTCGGTGCGGACGTACCATGCGCCTTTGTCGTAGATGGTGGAGAAGCGCGAGTCGAGCCCCCAGACGAGGACTTCGAAGGGAGAGCCGGGCTTTTTGAGGTCGCGATAGCAGATGTCTACGCGTGTTGGAGGAACTCCGCGTTGAATGGTTACTACGAGGTAGCGCTCGTCGTCTGTGATGACAGCGTTAAAAAGGTCGATGGGGCCGAGCAGTTCGCCGTGAAACTCGCGGCCGAAGATGAGCTTGTCGTCGGAGTTGCGCGTGCCGATGGTGTGCAGATAAAGAAGCGTGCCTTTCCGGTCGGTGCGCGCGTAGTAGAGGCCTTTGCCATCTGGGGAAAAAAACGTGGAGTAGTAGATGCCTGGGGGGAGTTCGTCTTCGAGCGACTTCTTTTTGATCAGGCTGTAGATGTGGATGGTGGCTTCGTCGGCTCCGCCTTGGCGAACCTGGTAGGCGACGAGAAGCCCATCGTGAGAGACGTCGGCGAGGCGGACGGAGGTGTTGGGATCGCGGCTGAACGCGGCGGGATCGACGAGGCGCTGGTCTTCAGGTGTATTTGCGGGTTTCTTTGAAGTTGGGGGAGCGCCGGACCAGCCGTGGCGCACGTAGATGGAGCCCTGTTCTTCGCCGGCGAGACGCTTCATGAAGTAGTAATTGCCAGCGCGCTGGATGGGTATGGACCAACGGGTCGTGTGCTCGAGGGGATCGAGGTCGTCGACGATCTGGTTGCGGATGCGGGATTGCTTGAGGTAGCGGGTGGTGTAGGCGTTCTCTTCGTCGATGAAAGAGCGGGTGTCGGGACTCTTCGAATTTTCGAGCCAACGGAAATTGTCGGTGATCTTCGTGCCGAAGTAGTCGTCGATGACCGGCCGGGATTCGACGGCTGGCGGAGGCGGAAGCGTGATGCCGTCGCGGCTGTGGATGGATTGGGCGAAACCGGGGACGATGAGTAGCCCTGCAAAAACGACAGAAGCAGCGAACCTCATTTGAGCCTCACCCGATAAGCATATCTTCCAGGATTGCAGGAGCAATGTGGCTGAAGCGACTTAGAGTATGCTGAGTCGTTAAGACTCGATCCTCACCACCACTCGGTACCCATATTGTCGTCCGTGATCAAAGTCTGATCCTGAAAGCGCCGAATCAGACTTGCACGATCTTCTATGGTCGATTCGAAAGTTTCGCCGCTGGACTTTTGCTCTGACACTGGCATGGAGACCCATCGTTCGATGCAGCGCTGGTAAGCCGGGTCGGACAGGTCAAAAATCTGTTTGCCATCGATTTGATAGGATTCCAGGATTTGTCTGAACCTTGCCCGATCGAATCGAATTGGGCTGTCACTGACCGCAATGAAGTTGGCAATCCTGAGCGCAAACGGGAATACAGTGGCTCCCGTAAGCTGCACCCGTGCAGAATTGGTGGTGTTGTAGTAGAGAACTCCGCCAGGATTGAGGTGTTTGCGAGCCAGCTGCAAAAATTCAACAGAAAGCAGGTTGGTGTTGTTCGCACGCCAATGAAAAGTCGTGTTCATCAATATGAAGTCGAATTTTGCATCTGGATGAGCGACAAGCCATCGGCGACCGTCGTCGATCTTGATGTGAACCTTGGGATTGCGCAGAAGGCTTTCGACGATTGGGCGTTCCTTGATCAGGGGTAGATAGCCTGGATTAATCTCGACCACGGTGGCATCCTGAACCTCAGGATTGTTGGCGAGGACCTGCGCCCAGGATCCTGAAGAAAGGCCGATGATCAAGACGTTTCGCGGGTGCGGATGAATGGCAGCAACGGCAAAACCTCGGAAGATGTTGTTTGTGTCGTTCAGCGGGTCGATCCTGAATGCTCCATCGTAGATTCCGCCTCCGTAGACGACGTCATCCTTATCTACAGCAATCGTGCCATTGCGATTTTCGACGACTTCCCGAAAGACAAACTCCGACCGATAGGAGGAACGATACATGACGCGCTCGAAGAAATTGGAAAAGAGCTTAGGGGAAGCGTCGACGAGGAGAAACGCTCCAGCAAACGCAAAGAGAAGGATTCCTTTGACGGGAAGAGGTCTCGCAAGGATTGCGAGGCATACGGCAATCAGCACCCCTGCCAGCAGCAGCAAAACTGAAATCTTCTCCGTCGAAAGATAATTCATCGCCACGAAACCGATCGTGAAGCTTCCGAGCGCGGAGCCGATGATGTTGCTGAGATAGAGGTAGCTGAGATTCTTGCCGGCCTGATCGTCTGGATCGATAGATGCGTGAGCAATCACGGGGAACACGGCGCCAAGCAACCCGGCCGCAACCGCAACGAATGCGAAGGTCACGATGTAAGGAAACTTAAGTCGAGAGACGCAGAAAGCAGTTGCGGGTATCACAAGAAATGCCAGGACGGATCCGGTGCAGACAATCTTCGCAGCAGAGTGGAGTGTCCGCGGCAGATCGTTTTTGAGCTTCTTCCTGCAAAGGTCCTGAATCCAAAGCGACCCAATGGCTATTCCAAGTAGATAGAAGGCCAGAAGGACGCCAAAACAGAAGGCCCGGCCGCCGCTGATGAACGAGTAGATGTGATACCAGATGATTTCGTAGGCGAGCGCGATGAAGCCTGCGGCTCCAGCCATCAACATTCCGAACCTGCGGGTAATTGTGTCGTGTTGCGCTCGATCAGGCAGGGAAGCGATACCCGGTTTGTTTTCGCCAGGTTGTTCGCGGAATGCAAGCAGGACGGCCGTAGTTCCGATAATGCAATTGATTGCTGCAGCGAGGTGAATGGATCCGGACTGGCCAAGAACCCGCATTAGATAGGCTGCTGCGACAAAACAGGCAACTGCAGAGCCGAAAGTGTTCACGGAATACAGCGAACCAACTGATTGTCCGACGTTTACGGTTTCACGCACGAGATGCTCGACAAGTAGCGGCAACGTGCTCCCCATTAGAAGCGTAGGTACGAGAAGAAGGAGGAAGCTGACGATGGCTGTCGATGAGGCGGATTTGCCCGCTGTGAATCGCTCGACATAGTGAAACAGGACCAGCGAGAAAGCACCGAAGGTGCCGATTGCCAGTTCGATCAGGCCGAATGCTCGAAGCACGTTCAGGCCGGGAACGATGGAGATCCTGCCACCAGCAAGACTGCCAATTCCGAGACCGAGCATGAAGACCGTCACGATCACGGTGACCGATTGGATGTTGACGCCGTAGATGGTGAAGAGCGCTCGCTGCCAGACGATCTGGTAGATCAAAGCGGGAAATCCGGATGCGAAGAAAAGAGCGTAATACCCGAACGATGATCGTCCCGGCGCTTTATCCCGCGCCGGCGGCGGAACGGTCGCGGCTGTATCCATCTTGTTGGCCCCCGCCTGAACCGGCTCGTCGCATAAGAGACCTCGGGTCAGGATCGAATATTCGAGAAATCGAGGATTTCAGGAGATTATATCCCGCAATGAACGGTGACATGATCGGCACCGTATCTGATTAGGTGACCAACGGATAACTGCTGGCTGACTCTGTCCCCCGATAGAATCGAGGGAGTGGACGATCCGGGATCAGTTCCAAGTCTGGCGGCGAAAGCATCATTGGTGGCACGGGCGATGCGATTGCTGCGGCCTTCGCATGCCCATTCGGCGTTCAGCGCGACGCTGGTGCTGATGGTGTCTGTGTTTCTGTCGCGAATCATCGGGCTGGTACGGGTGAAGTACATCATGTGGCTTTTCGGCAGCGGCATGCAGGCCGATGCGCTGAATGCGGCTTTTGTGCTTCCCGACATGATTTCGTATTTTCTGGTGGGCGGGGCGGCATCGATCACGTTCGTCACGATCCTGACACGGTATCGCGAGACGGGTCGCGAAAAGGAGGGACAGCGTTCGCTCTCCGTGATCCTGACCACGATGTACCTGGTGCTCGGCAGCGCCGTTCTGCTGGCGGAGATGGTGGCTCCGAAGTATGTGGGCTGGTGGTTCAACGGATTCGATCCTGAGAAAGCTGCTCTTTGCGTGAGGCTCACCCGCATTCTGCTGCCGGCGCAGCTATTTTTCTTTGCCGGGGGCGTATTCGGCGCAGTGTTGCTGGTACGGAAGCAATTCAACGTGCAGGCGGTCTCGCCACTTGTCTACAATCTCGGAACGATTGTGGGCGGCGTGCTTCTGGTGAAGCAACTCGGAGTCGCTTCACTGGCGATCGGTACGGTAGCGGGTGCGTTCTTTGGGCCGTTCTTTTTGAACTGGGTATTTGCGCGACGTGCGGGTGTGAATTACCGCCCGATTCTCGATTGGCATGATGAGGGATTACGCGAGTGGGTCCGATTGTCTTTGCCGCTGATTGCGGGCGTTTCGCTGGTGACGGCGGATAGCTGGATCATCGCGCACTTTGCATCGAGGATCGGTGGGGCGGTTTCGCAGTTCAACTATGCGAAACAGTTTTTCACTGCTCCGATGGCGGTGCTGGCGCAGGCAGCTGGAGCCGCATCGATGCCCTTCTTCGCCAGTTTGTGGGCAAAGAACAATCGCTTTGAATTCGCCAATGTGGTTGCAGATTCCGTGTCACGCGTAGCATGCCTGGGCCTGCTGGTTGCGTCAGCGATGATTGCACTGGGCAAGCCTGCGATCGATCTCGTCTTTACAGGCGGCCATTTTACGCGCGGAGACGCTACTCAGTGCTTTTCTTACTTCGCAGTATTTTCAATCTCCATGTTCCTATGGTCGGCGCAGGCAATCTATTCGCGGGCCTTCTATGCGGCCGGGAATACGCTGGTGCCCATGGTGGCGGGAACGATTGTGACGTTGATCTCGCTGCCGATCTACTTCGCGTTTTTTCACGGACTTGGGGCGATGGGATTGGCTGTCGCATCGGATATCGGGATTTTGATGCAGACGCTGGCGATTGCGGGACTGCTGCACCGGCGAGAAATGGTTTCGCTGGCGAGCCTGGATTATCGGGAGATGGGACGTTGCCTTGCTTCAGGGGTGGTGGGCGGGACATTGACCTGGGTCGCGTTTTCATGGGTCGCGAGCATGGTCGTTCACACGCGGAGCCGGTGGTATGACCTGATCGTGCTTCTGCTGGGAGGCGCAGTGTGGATGGGGATTTCAGTTCTGGTGTTGCGGCAGACGGGATCGGAATTACCTCGCGTCTTTATGAAGCGACTGCGCCTGGCGTGAATTGCTGCAAGTGCAGGCACCTGCCTGCAGAAGCAAGAGTCGAAGAAACACCGAGACCCCTGTCGCGACAGGGGTCCTTGCGGTCAGAGCGGAAAACGGCCCTATGCGTTCGCTGCGATTTTCTCGTTTTGGACGGCCGCGGGCTTGGCGTCGGACTTGCGGATGTCGATGCCGCCCTTGAAGAAGGCACCGTCTTCAATGCTGATGCGGGCCGCGGCGACGTCACCGGTGAGCGCGCCTTCTGCACGGATGTCGACGCGATCCGTGGCAGTGACATTGCCCTTTAGCTTGCCGAGCACAACGATTTCGCGGGCGCTGATGCTGGCGCTGACGACACCGTTTTTGCCGACCGTAACGCGATTCCCCGGGATGTTGATGCTGCCTTCGACCTTGCCGTCGATGAACAGCGATTCAGTTCCGGTGATTTCGCCCTTAATGGACAGGCCCTTGCTGATGGAGGCCTGCTCGCCAGCTGCTGAGGCGGAAGAGGACGAGGCGGTGGCGCGCGGCGTATCAACTGCGGGCTGCACAGGCGTGGGGCGAACTGGCTCTGGAGTCGGATTTGGGGTCGATTGGCCCTGTTGGGTAGGTTTCCACATAGCGCTCAAGACAATTTCCTTTTCTGTCCTTTTAGGACCAGGGTTCCAAGGCAGGGACCACGGCGGGTGGACCCGGAAATCTAAGATTGCCGAACAGCGGGCACTCCAATTGCGGGGCGAGGGCGCGCTTTAGCAGTATGAAATCAGTCCTGCTCGGGCATTACCAAGCATGGTTGTTGCCGTTATTGTAAGACGACTAGGCGAAAGTTTACGAATATGCAGAGTACGGAGGTCATTCGGTAACCTGCGGAGCGATGGGGCAGATGTGAAAACCCCGTAATTCGCGGAGATACACGGAAGAATTCCGAACCAGAAGAGGAACCTAATGCGCTTAAAGAGCAGGCAACTCGCGTTGATCTGTGCTGTGGGAATGTTGGGACAAACTGCAGGAATGGGTCAGAAAGTCGGCGGCAATGAGCCGTTGGACGTCGTAATTGTCCACGGACACATCCTCGATGGAACGGGTTCTCCGTGGTATTCGGGCGATGTGGGCATCAGGGATGGGCATATCTCGGCAATCGGGAACCTAGGGGGAGCCAAGGCGAAGCAGACGATCGACGCGCAGGGCAAGGTGGTCGCGCCGGGATTTATCGACATGCTGGGGCAATCGGAGCTGACGATCCTGGTGGATCCGCGATTGCCCTCGAAGATCTACCAGGGGATCACGACGGAGATTACAGGAGAGGGCGGATCGGTTGCGCCGTTGAATGACGCGATGGTCACGGCAGACCGGGCGGGGTATGAGCATCTGCAGGTCAGTCCCGATTGGCGGACGCTGGGGCAATACTTCGCCCGGCTTGAAAAGCAAGGGATGGGGATCAACCTGGCGACGTATGTTGGGGCGACCTCGGTACGCAGGATGGTACTGGGGGATGCGAAGGTGGATCCTACTGCGGCGCAGTTGGGCGAGATGAGAAAGCTGGTGGACGAGGCGATGGAGGATGGGGCGGTGGGGGTTTCGACTTCGCTGCAGTATTCGCCAGCTCCGTATGCGAAGACAGAGGAGTTGATTGCGCTGGCGAAGGAGGCGTCGAAGTACGGGGGCATCTATGCGACGCACATGCGCAGCGAGGGCGATGCGGTGCTGGAGTCGATTGATGAGGCGACACGCATCGGACGCGAGGCAAATATCCCGGTGGAAATCTGGCATCTGAAAGCGGCCGGCAAGGCGAACTGGGGAAAGATGCCACAGATTGTGGAGCGAATCGACAAGGCTCGTGCTTCGGGTGTGGATGTCAGCGCGAATACGTATGCCTACACGGCATGGTTCAACACGTTCTCGGCGTTCGTTCCGCCGTGGGCACATGATGGCGGGGATGCAAAGTTGATTGAACGGCTGAAAGATCCAGCGACACGGGCACGAATACGCAAGGACATGACGAGCACGGGGAAGGATTCGGCGGGAGAGGACTGGGACAACGAGTGGCGGGAGGTGCCTGGGCCGGAGGCGATCTTGATTGCGGTGGTGCAGAATCCGGAGTTGGTTCCGCTGCAGGGGAAGAGGCTGTCAGATGTGGCCGCGCTTTGGCATGAGGATGCGATTGATGCGTTGTGCGATCTCCTAATCAAAGACAAGGCGTTTACGGAGGTTGCGGTCTTCGGGATGGATGAGCCGGATGTTGTTCTGGGACTGAAGCAGCCGTGGATGTCGATCGATAACGACTCGCAGGGAACGTCTCCTGAGGGATTGCTCGGCGGCGAGCATCCGCACCCACGGGCGTATGGAACGTTTCCGCGGATTCTTCGGAAGTATGTACGGGAGGAGCATGCGCTGACGCTGCCGGATGCGATCAGGAAATTTACGGCGTTGCCAGCGCAGCGGATGCGGCTGACCGATCGCGGTGTGCTGAAGAAGGGCATGTGGGCGGACGTGGTGGTATTCGATCCGAAGAAGATTGCGGACAAGGCGACTTTTGAGGATCCGAACCAGCTTTCGGTGGGGATGGAGGAGGTGCTGGTGAACGGGGTGGCGGTGATTGAAGGTGGGAAGATGACCGGGAAGCTGCCGGGGAAGGTGCTGCGGGGGGCTGGTTACGTGCAGTAGCACATCGCGAGAAAGCTGAAGCATCGGAACACGCCGTCACGCATCTCTTGTTTGAACGGATATTTATGACTGCAACTCTTTTTACCCCTCTTCAACTTCGTTCCGTGGTTTTTTCGAATCGCATTGGTGTTTCGCCGATGTGCGAGTACTCGTCTGAGGACGGGTTCGCTACTGACTGGCATCTTGTCCACCTGGGAGCTCGGGCTCAGGGTGGCGCGGGGCTGGTGATGGTTGAGGCTTCGGCGGTGACGCCGGAGGGACGCATTTCAAATGGCGATCTTGGGATCTGGAAGGACGAGCACATTGAGAAGCTCGCGCAGATCGTCCGGTTTATTCACGCGCAGGGGTCGCGCGCGGGAATCCAACTGGCGCATGCAGGGCGCAAGGGCAGCATGACAGTGCCGTTTGGGGGCGAGCGGTTGCTGAGTCCGGAGCAAGGACGCTGGCAAACGGTTGCGCCGAGCGCGATTCCCTTCTCTGACAGCTATTCGGTGCCGAAAGCGTTGGATGATGCGGAGATTGCGGGGGTGGTGAGCGCATTTGCAAATGCAGCGAAGCGGGCAATTGCGGCCGGGTTCGATTTCGTTGAGATACATGGGGCGCACGGATACCTGTTGCACGAGTTTCTGTCGCCGCTTGCGAACCAGCGGACGGACCAGTACGGCGGGAGCTTTGAAAGCCGGGTCCGGTTGCCATTAGAGGTGGTAACTGCAGTGCGAGCAGCATGGCCCGAACATCTGCCTCTGTTTATGCGAATTTCGGCTACAGACTGGGCGGAAGGTGGCTGGATGCCGGATGAATCGGTGGAACTGGCAGGGAAGTTGCGCGGGCATGGAGTGGACCTGGTAGATGTGTCGTCGGGCGGGCTGGTGCCATACGCGAAGATTCCGGCCGGACCGGGGTTCCAGGTACCGTTTGCAGAACGGATACGGAAAGAGGCAGGTGTTCCGACTGCGGCTGTCGGTCTGATTACCGAGCCAAAGCAGGCAAACGAGATCATCGCAAGAGAGCAGGCGGACATTGTGCTGCTTGCTCGCGAGATGCTGCGAGATCCGTATTGGACGCTTCATGCTGCTGAGGCGCTGGGCGAGAAGGCGAGTTGGCCGGTGCAGTATTTGCGTGCTGCTCCGCATGGATCGAACGCGCGGAGTGCGGTGGAGCGGCCTGTGAAGGGCTGAACTTGCGATTTACGCCTGATTTTCAACAATATTCATGCTCAGGCAGCGTCGCGGCAGCGGATTTTGCTTCACTTTAAGTGCAAGCTGTGGCCTATACTTCGACTAAGCAGCGCAGTCTGCTGTGTTTTGTTATGGCATCGCATCCGTCCCCGAAGCGCGCCGTCGAGATTCCGACTATCCCCGATCGTCTCTATTTCAAGATCGGGGATGTTGCGCGTCTTCTGAAAGTTGAGCCATACGTATTGCGATTCTGGGAATCGCAGTTTCCGCAGCTGAAGCCGAACAAGAGCGGGACCGGGCAGCGGCTCTATCGCAAACGCGACGTCGAGGTCGCGGTTGAGATCAAGCGATTGGTGTATGGAGAGGGCTATACGCTCTCGGGTGCGCGGCAGGTATTGGGACAACAGCGGCGATCGGATGCTGCTGGTCCAGCTCCTGCTCGGACAGTGAAGGCGTCTGTGGCGAAGGCCATCCCCGCGAAGAATGACAAGGTCGCTGCGGTGGTTGGTCGAGCACGGGCAGAGTTGCGGGAGATTGCAGGGATGCTGGCGGTGCCAGTGGGAACGACGTCGAAAGCGGTGGCGATGCCCCAGGTGCATTCGATTCGACGCAAGACGAGGCCTGCGCCCGCGGGGAGTGGATCGGGTTCCCTGTTCGATGCTTAGTCGTCAAACTCGAATCGCTTGATTGATGATGGACTGCCAGGGAGATCGCGTTATTCGAGTTGCTGCGGGGGCTTGGAACCTGCTGCTGGTGTAAACTAGATGAGAACCCCTATGGGCCGGCTCACTCGGGCCGGCTCTATTGTGTCGGGACGTGGCTCAGCCTGGTAGAGCACTCGCTTGGGGTGCGAGGGGTCGGCAGTTCAAATCTGCCCGTCCCGACCATTACGATCAATTACTTGCAATCAAATCATCGCGAGCTCACACCGCTCTTGCGGAATGGGGCTGTGAAGTTGCAGCGTTGATTCGGCGTTTGAAAAGGCACTTACCAAAGTTGAACAAGCCACTTTCAGCAAATGTTGATCCTTTTCCCGCTTAAAACGCGGCAACGATTGCAACCACAACACCGATGATCGTTCCTGCGACCTTCAGCGCATCGACGACATCGTCCACCGCGGCCTGAACGTCCCAGTTCACATAAGAACTCCAACGCCAGGTATACCCGGCGCATAGATCCGCCCAGGCGTCCTTCAACTGGTCGTTCTGCCCGTTCTGAGCGAAGTCATAGTCACGCGATCCACTTTCAAAGGTTCCGTTCATGTGACCTTTCACTTCAAAGGTGAAGGCCTTGCCACTGGAGCTGACAATGACCCAGACGCCGTCGACATCGTAGCTCGGTGCGCCGGAGTCGTGATAGTGACCGGAGAAGCTATAAGTGCCGTCCTGAAAGAGTGCCAAGGTCATCCATCCGCCGACCGGAACTCCATTGTCGAAGGTGATGGTGCCCGTGTTGAAGGGGCCTAACTGGGCGGCCAATGGCGGGGGAGGGGGCTGCGTTTTGACCGGGATCCGGTATTTCTCAAGATTGACATTGAGATATTTGGAGTAGAGGGTTGGACTGAACTTCAGCATGTGTTCGCCAGAGGCGCGCGCCTGGACGGCACTTTGCGCTGCGGCTAGATGATGAAGTTTCTGGACTGATTCTTCTGTTGCATCGATTTTTGAAGCGACTGGGGGCATTCGACATTCTCCATCGAGTTAGATTTGACTCCACCTGGTACCGACGCTAGCGAGCAGGGAGCGTCGGTACGGGGTCAATCATGTGCCCGGAACAAGCTACAAGGTCAACCCAACTGTTCATTGAAAGTTTCTTAACAGCTAAGCTGAACAGAGTGAGAAGTTAATGGGAGGGCGTTAATCGATATTCGGAAGAATGCGCGCGAGGGGATAATGACTCCCTCGGTCTTGTGGCCTCGTACGCCTGGTCAGATGGGGTTCCGGTCACAAGTACGCACGGGGGTCCAGACCTCCGTGCGTCGAGAACAATCGAATCTCAGAAGAATCATGGGCCGGGATCTTGGGGTTTCGAGATTGTCGGCCAGCTATTGTGTCGGTGGAACGTACTCCTGGGGGAGGGCCGAGCCTTCGCCGAAGAAGAACTGTTCCATCTGCTCGACAAGGAATTGCTGTGCCTGGGGAGTCCAGGGCTGGAGGCGGTACTCGTTGAGGAGCATCTTCTGGTGGTCGACCCATTCGCTCCAGGCCGCCTTGGAGACATTCTTATAGATTTTCTGGCCGAACTCTGAGTCAAACGGAGGCTCGTCGAGTCCCTCGAGTTCCTTCTTGTAACGAACACAAAAAACCGTATGCGCCATTGTTCCTGCTCCCGATTCTTATTGTAAGGGGTGAGGATGCCGCATCTGAGACGCATTGCTGCGGAGGATAGCAGGCGCTGCATCACTGAATGCCGCGCCCACCGGAAGGTGCTTCAGAAAGCGGCAAGGCCGTTGAGTCCTGCGGAGGCAGGCAGACCGGTCGCTTGACCCAAGTTGAGGAGGATTCCATCGGACTGGACAGAGAAGATGCCGATCGCGCCGGTACCAGCATTGAGGGTATAGACGAATTTGCCGTTTCGGCTGATTGCGGTGTCGAGGTTGGTGCTGCCGTCGGGATTTGTGCCGACGATGGTCGCACCGATCGGTGTGAGTGCTCCCGTGTGGGAGATGGTGTATCCGGCGATGTTGGAGGTGCCGGCGCTGACGGCGTAAACGATGCGGCCGTTTGGAGTGATGACGCTCCAGCAGGTGGCGGTGCCATCGGTGGGCAGAGACTGGGTGACGGGATCGATCGTTCCATTCCAGTTCACGCGGAAGGAGGAGATGGTGTTGGCGGTTCCGGCGACGATCAGGGTTCCGTTGGGAGCAAAGAGCGCTGCAAACGGGGAGGGCTCGGGAGTTGAATTGGAAACGGGATCAGAAAGTGTGCCGTTAGGGAAGACGCGGAAGAGGTCGACCTTGTTTGTAGAACTCTCGACGACTGCCAGAAATTGGCCATTGGGGCTGAACTCAATGGCGGTGGGGGAGGTGGAGGGCCCGCTGAGATTGTGCGTGGAGTGCGGAATGGGTTGGAGGTGACCGTTGGGGTTCACTCGGAATCCGCTGATATTTCCGTTTCCGCCGGAGTTGAGCACGTACAAGAGGTTGCCGATCTGGGTGAGGGCTGAGGGGAAAGCGCCTCCGCTGGAGACGGTGTCGGTAAGAGCGAGATGTGCGCCTTCAACGCGGAAGGAGGAGATGGTTCCGCTGGCTGCGTTCACGGCAAAGAGAAGATGATGATCTTCGCTGAGACGGAGAGAGCCCTGGGAATGCAGCGGATCGATGGTGCCTCCGCTTCCGTTTCCGCCGGTGGCGACGCTGGTTACCCATTGAAGAGAGCCGTCCTCGCCGCGGGCATAGGACTGGATGTGGTTGCCGTCGGCAGCATTCGTCATGACGAAGACTGCGCCTCTACCTTCTTCGGCGTCGGCAATTTGCGTGGCGGGGAAAACGCCCACGGCGAATAGACACACGACGAGTGCGAGCTTGAAGCTCTTCATTGTTGCGTTGCTCCAATCAGGGGAAATCGGTCCTGGGCAATGCCGTTGTCATAGACGCGAAAATCGATCATGCGGGAATGACGGAAAGCAACTCATGCCGAGGGCCCTTGTGCAGAGAGGGAGTGGAGCCGCCAGCGAAAGGTTACAAGGAACCTATAAGAAGAAGGTAGAAATTGAGAGCTGCTGTGACATGTGCGAGGTGCTCTCGATATTGACGAAATTCGTGTTACTTTATGCGCGCGCCTACAATCTAACTAGACCGTTATGTGTGGCCGATTTGCCCGCCGATCAACGCAGGAAGTTCTCGCCGACTGGTTCGGAGTGGAGATGGAGGAGATGCCATTTTTCGCTCCCAGCTATAACGTCGCGCCCCAGAGCACGCAGCCAGTGGTGCGTCTGAATGCGGAGACCGGCAAACCAGAGTTTGCACTGATGCGATGGGGGCTGGTTCCCTACTGGGCGAAGGATCCGAAGATCGGGTACACCACGATCAACGCGCGAGCCGAAGAAGTGGCGGAGAAGCCGCTCTATCGAGATGCAGTGAAGAGGCGGAGATGCCTGGTGCCCGCGGATGCATTCTATGAGTGGCAAAAGCTCGAGGGAAAGACGAAAAAGCCATTCGCGTTCGAGCTGAAGAGCGGAGAGCCATATGCGTTTGCAGGCTTATGGGAACGCTGGAGGCCGAAGGAAGGCGAACCGCTGGAGACGTTCACGATTCTCACGACGGACCCGAATGAGATCGCGCAGCGCGTACACGATCGGATGCCGGTGATTCTGGAACCGAAGGATTATGACCGGTGGATAGAGCCGGGTGATCCGACAAGGCTGCCTGTGGATTTGTTGCGACCCTTTCCTGCCGAGAAGATGCGAAGCTGGCCGATACACGAACGCGTGGGCAATGTGAGAAATGATGAAGCCGATCTGCTGAAGGAATGCGAAGCAGAGGATGCGGCGCAGGGCAAGCTCTTCTGAGTGCACGGCGCAGTACCGACGGTGAGACAGTGGCCTGAATCCGCTTGACTTTCCTCTACGGTAGATTTTCTCTAAGGTTAGCCACCACCTAAGCAGATGCGGATTGAAGTTTCGGGGCTTATGGTGCCTGCGGGATTCAAGCACACGAACGAACGTGCTTGCGGGTGAAAGGAAGAGAGATGACGGTCACGACACAGCCGAAGATTTCGTTTAATGCGGCTGGGGCATTTTCCTACTTCACGTTTTTCCCGGCGGTTCTGTTTCTGCTGATTCCTCCTTATAAGGACAGCCAGTGCGTCCGTTTCCATGCGTGGCAATCCATCTTGTTGAGCATGGTGGCTTTCGCAATTGACATCATGCTGGGCGCCGTCGCGCTGCTCACCATCTTCCTCGGCACGGCCACCCTGGCATATACGCTGCGCCTGCTGTTTCTTTTCTGGCTGGTCCTGTGGCTGGCCTGCGTGATCAAGGCGTGGAATGGAAAGCGGCTAAAGCTGCCGGTTATCGGCGGTATTGCCGAAAAGCTTTCATTGAAGTAATCTTTCTGCCGAAAGATATGCACGGTGCGCTACGCGTTGACGGCGCGTTCTGACGTGCAATTTCTTGCTCTTATTTCACTTGCCGTCTTTATTCAAGGTTCATGTGGAGGAGCACTATGTCCGATTCGCCCCAGTACACACCCATCCCGCCGCAGGCCGCGCAAAGCGGACTCTCCGATAACGCAGCCGGAGCTCTTGCGTACGTCACGATCATTCCAGCGATCATTTTTCTGGTGATCGAGCCATACAACAGGAACTCGTTTGTTCGGTTCCACTCGTGGCAATGCATCTTCCTCGGAATCGCCGCGATTGCGATTCAAGTGGTGCTCGGCATCATTCCAGTGATTGGCTGGATCATTCTGCCGTTCGCCTCGCTCGGCATTCTGATCGTGTGGATCATCGCGCTGGTGAAGGCATTGAAGGGCGAAAGATATCAATTGCCGATCATCGGGAAGTACGCTGCGCAGCAGGCCGGCGCGTAAGAGCAACCAATCGATGATGATTTAGTGACGGCGTCCGCGCTTGTTGAGGTAGCGCGCCTTCTTCTTCGGGCTGGGCACCGATGATTCCTTGCGGGCAGCGGCTTTCGATTTCTTCGGGGACTTCGGCGTTTTCTTGCCGGTGAGGGGAATGCCCTCTTCGACAATCGAGAACTGAAGACGGCGCTCCTGGACAAGAATGCGGTCAAGAATGACTTGCACGCGGTCGCCTGCCCGGAAACGGCGTCCCCAGCGCTCGCCCACAACTTCGTGTGTGTTTTCGCGCCAGGTATAGCGGTCGTCGCGGAGTGTTTCGATGGGGACGAGACCTTCGACGAAGAGGTCGGTGAGTTCGACGAAGAGGCCGTATTTAGTGGGATTGAGGACGAGAGCGGAAAACTCCTCGCCTACGCGGTCCTGCATGAAGCGGACCTTTTTCCATTCGACCAGTTCGCGTTCTGCTTCGGCCGCGCGGCGCTCGGCCTGGCTGGATTCTTCGCCGATCTGAGCGAGGTCAGGCTCACTGATGGGCGGCTGGCCATGGAAACTTCCGGCATCCCGGCGCTTCTTTGCATGATGAATGACGATGCCCTTCAGGCCTTCGTGGGGGTGGGTCCATGGAGAAGAGTGGCGGCCCTCGTCGACCTGAGCACTGCCGTCGATACCGGCGCGAAGCAGTGCCTTCGCGATCCGATGAACGATAAGGTCTGGATAGCGGCGGATTGGGGAGGTGAAGTGTGTGTAGGTGGGAGCAGCGAGTGCGAAGTGGCCTTCGTTGATCTCTGAGTAGCGGGCCTGACTGAGCGAACGGAGCATGAGGTAGCTGAGGATGCGTTCTTCGGGTTTCCCTTCGATGCGGGCGGCGAGTTTCTGGTACATCTTCGGAGTGACGGCGATGTCTTCGGGGAGTTCGTGTGTGCGAGCCTGGCGACCGCTGCGCTGGGCTTCGCGACGGTCGCCTCGGGTCTGGACGCGCTTGACGGGGAGCGCTCCGAGGCCAAGGGTGTAGCCGAAGCTGGCGGCCAGCTCTTCAAATTGAACGACGCGGCGGGGATCCGGTTTCTCATGGATGCGGTAAAGCGATGGGACACCCAGGTCTTCAAGCCACGTGGCGACGCATTCGTTGGCCGCAAGCATGAACTCCTCGATGAGGCGGTTGGCCCAGGTGCGCTCGGCGCGGGTCACGCCGCGCATCTGGCCTTGCTCGTCGAACTCGATGACTGGTTCGGGCAGATCGAAGTCGATTGAGCCGCGCTCTTCACGACGTTTGTTCATCAGCACGGCGAGGCGCTTCATGCGTTCGAAATGGGGGACGAGCGATGTGTAGCGCATGCGTGTCTTTGGGTCGCCATCGAGGATGGCATGGACGTCGGTATAGGTCATGCGCTCGGCGGAGCGAATGATGCCTTCGACGATATCGAAGCTCTCAATCCGCGCCGCGGGGCTGAGCTGCATGAGGCAGCTTAAGACGAGACGATCTTCCTTCGGACGGAGACTGCAAACGCCGGTTGAAAGTTCCTGCGGGAGCATGGGAATGGCGCGGTCAGGAAAGTAGACGCTTGTTCCACGCATACGCGCTTCGAGATCCAGATCGGTTCCGGCGCCTACATACTCGGAGACGTCGGCGATATGCACTTGAAGCTCGTACCCGCCGTCGGGGCGGTCCGAAACAAGTACCGCATCATCAAAATCGCGCGCAGTCTCGCCATCAATTGTCACGATTGGCAAATTGCGGAAGTCCCGGCGGCGATTTACTTCAAGCTGGTCGACGACGGCAACTGCACGGGCTTCGGCGAGAACCTTCTCTGGAAAAACGCGAGGGAGCTGATGCTTGCGGATCATCATCTCGACATCGACACCGAAGTCATCGGGATCGCCGAGGACTTCAATGACGCGGCCGATGGGCGGTCGAGTGGGCGTTGGCCAACTGGTGATTTCGACATCAACGACGAGGCCTTCGAGGTTGTCATAGTGCGTTTGGGCTGCGGCTTCGCGCCCAATGACCCGATGAGGAGTTGCCGGTTGATCCTCGGGGAATTCCTGCCCTCGTGGGATGACAATGCGCTGGGTCATACGCTCGTCAAACGGAACCAGTGTGTGGCCCTGTTCCCGATCGGAGCGCGCGTAGCGGAAGATGCCTACGACGGTGGGATTGCGGCGCTGGAGGATTCGGGCGACGCGCCCAAGACGGCGGCCATCGGCGCGGGGAGGCGCCAGTTCGACCAGGACCTCGTCGCCCTGCATCGCGCCATTGATTTCGTCGGGCGGAATAAAGACGTCATCGTCTTTTCCTGCGCTCTGGCGTGCATTGGGACGGACGAAGCCATATCCGTCGCGATGAAGATCGAGACGACCCGCGAGCAGGTTGTCGCGCGATGCGCCGCCGGTCTTGCGGGGGATGGACCAATGCTCGCGGTCGGTTTTGACGAGGTCGCCGCGAGCGGTGATGCGGGCGAGTTGTTCCAGAAGCAGGCGCCGCTCGCGCCCGCCGCCCAGGCCGATTTCGCGGACCAGTTGCTTGTAACCGGCTTTGCCTCCGGCAGAACGCGCAATGTGCGCCAGCAGTTCGCGATCGTTCATAGGTCAAGAGTAGAGCAAGCGGGAGCGGGGCAGCTTGCTCTTCGTGATAAGTTGCATGATCTCCCCCGAGAGAGGCTTTGCCGGGCAGATTGTGGCGAAATGGAAGCGGGTCTGCGCGGAGACGGTGCGTAGATGGGCAAAGCCGCTGGGGTTAAACTTGAGGCGCCTGAAAAACAGTCGCAAGAAGGAAACGTATTCATGAGTATTCGTAAGTGGAGTGGGGCCGTTCTGGTCTGTCTAGTTGTTCTCTGGGGAAATGCCGCGGTGGATGCGCAATGGAATCCGCCGAATCCGGTGGTGACCTTTGAGAAGAAGGCGAATGCTCTGGAGATTCGGCAGCAGGCTGGATTACTGCGGCTTGAGGTAAATGCGCCGGATGTGCTGCACGTGACCTATTCGTCGCTGGAGGGGGACGCATTGCATCCGGCTGATGAGGTCGTGATCAAAAAGGACTGGCCGTCGTCGGCGTTCGATGTTTCCTCCGATCAGAAAACAATTACGCTTTCCACTTCGAAACTGAAGGTAGTCATCGAGCGTGAATCCGGGGCGATCCATTATGAGAGCGCTGACGGCAAGCAGTTGACCACGGACGGCTACCGCTCGCTAATTCCCGCGGAGGTGAACGGCGAGAGGACGTTCCATGCTGAGGTGTTCTTCCCAATCTATGGGTCGCACGAGGGGCTATACGGGCTAGGTCAGCACCAGGCGGGTGTGTGGAACTATCGCGGCGAGAGTATTCCACTTCGGCAAGAGAATACGGAGATTGCGGTACCGCTGCTGATTTCAACGAACGGCTATGGGATCTTCTGGAACAATCCGTCGCGAAGTCTGGTTGACAACAAATTTGTGCATTCGCTTTACCTGAGGGCCGAAGTGGCCGACCGGGTTGATTACTACTTCATTTATGGTCCGGAGGCCGATCAGATTATTGGGGAGTATCGCGAATTGACAGGTGAGGTGCCGCTCTTCGGTCGGTGGGCGTATGGGTTCTGGCAGTGCAAGAACAAGTATCAATCGCAGGCGGAGATCGAAGCTGTTGCGGCCAAGTACCGCGCACTACACATCCCAGTGGACAACATCGTGCAGGACTGGTTCTGGTGGGTGACGATGGGCGAGATGAAATGGAATCCGAAGTACCCCGATCCGCAGGGAATGATCAACAAGCTGCACGACGAGCATTTCCATCTGATGGTCTCGGTGTGGCCGTTCTTCCGGCCGGGAACCAGCGAGTATGACGAATTCGGCAAGAACGGCTGGTTCGTTGCGAAGACTCTGGTGGGAGGGTTCCATCCGCTCGGGCAGGCTCTTTACGATCCGACAAATCCGGATGCACGAGCGCAGTACTGGAAGAACATCGACACGGCGCTCTTCGCAAAGGGTGTAGATGCGTGGTGGCTGGACACGGACGAGCCGGAAACGGAGGGGCGCGAGGACAACATTTTAGTCGACCATAAGATGCATATCGGGTCGGGGGCGCGATACGCGAATATCTACCCACTGTGGCATTCGGAAGGCGTGTCGCACGGGCAGCAGCAGGCTTCAGACAAGAAGCGGGTGTTTATCCTGTCGCGCTCTGCTTATGCGGGCTCGCAGCGCTTGGGTGTGACGGCGTGGTCAGGCGATGTGCTGAGCGACTGGGAGACATTCAAGCGGCAGATTCCAGCAGGGCTGAATTACGCGATTTCCGGGATGCCGTACTGGACTACGGACATCGGCGGGTTTATTTCCGGAGGGAACCTCAATGATCCGAAGTTCCGCGAACTGTTTGTGCGCTGGTTTCAGTTCGGCGCATTCTCACCGGTCTTCCGGGTGCATGGAACGCGCTACCCGGATGAGAACGAATTGTGGTCCTACGGTCCCGAGGCGCAGAAGATCCTGGTGAACTATGACAATCTGCGGTATCGGCTGCTGCCCTACATCTACTCGCAGGCTTGGCAGGTGACGAGCAATCACGGCACGCTGATGCGACCGCTGGTGATGGATTGGCGGGACGATCTTGAGGCGCAGAACACAGGCGATGAGTATTTGTTCGGTCCGGCGATCCTGGTGAGTCCCGTAACAACGCAGGGCGCAACGAGCCGTAGAGTGTACCTGCCGAAGGCGACCTGGTATGACTTCTGGACGGGGGCGAAGGTGGAAGGCGGGAAATATATCGATGCGGAGGCGCCGCTGGAGAAGTTGCCTCTTTTTGTGCGGGCGGGATCGATCATACCGATGGGGCCAACGATGGAGTGGTCGACGGAGAAGCCGGCAGATCCAATTGAGGTTCGCGTATATCCGGGCGCAGATGGAGACTTCACGCTGTACGAAGACGAGAACGACAATTACAACTACAGCAAGGGGCAACATGCAACCATCTTGTTGCATTGGAATAATGCGGCGAAGACGCTGACGATTGGCGCTCGAGAGGGTACCTTTCCAGGCATGCTGGAGAAGCATGCGTTTCACGTGGTCGTAGTTGGCGAAGGACGCGGAGTCGGAGTCGGCGAGAATGCGGGGCAGGTGACGAGTGTCGCTTACAGCGGGAATCAGGTGGTGGTGAAGCCCTAGGAGCAGCTTTTAGCGGCTAGATTCAGCTGCTCCAGCATTGTGGAGACGAGCGCCAGAGGGAGCCCGACGACGTTGAAGTAGCAGCCCTCGATGCGGGGTATCCATCGCGCTGCGTAGCCCTGGATGCCGTACGCGCCGGCCTTATCCATCGGTTCGCCGGTGGCGACGTAGGCGGCGATCTCTTCGCCGGTGAGAGTGAGAAATTGAACACCGGTGACCTCGGCGGCGACTTCGGTGCCGGTTGCCGATGTGATTGCAACTCCGGTAATCACACGATGTGTTCGGCCGGAGAGCATGCGCAGCATTCGGGCGGCATCGGCAGCATCTTCGGGCTTGGCAAGTATGTGCCCGTCGATCGTGACAGTGGTATCGGCACCGAGGACCAGGTGAGGAGGAGCTGACGTTTCGGACGAAATCTGGGCGAACACGGCCTGGGCTTTATCGCGGGCGAGGCGTACGACGTAAGCGACTGGATCTTCGTCTGGATGCGGGTCCTCATTGACGTGCGCGGGTCTCACTTCGAATCTAAAGCCTGCCTGGGTGAGGAGTTCGTGGCGGCGAGGCGAAGCGGAAGCGAGGATGAGCGGACGCATGAGGTCATGACCAGATTAACGCGTTCGCGCAGGAAGAGTGGGTGCGAGCGAGAGCCGGTGTAGGATCAGAAGCAATGATTTTTGCAGATCGGGAATTGGGGAAGCGACTGGAAGCCGCAGAGGGGTATGCGTGTGCGGAGTTCGCAGATGCGCGTAAGCGGATTGACCCGCAGAGCTCGTCCACATGGATGAAATGCGCCGGGGCGACTGTGGTGTTCGACGGAGTTGATTCACCGATTACGCAGACGTTTGGGCTAGGGATGTATGAGGAACTCTCGCCCGAGGCGCTCGACGAGATAGAACGTTTTTTCCTCGATCGTGATGCCGATGTGATGCACGAGGTGTGTCCGTTTGCGGGAACGGCGACTCTGGATCTGCTTTGTGCGCGGGGGTATGAGCCGATCGAGATCAGCAATGTGATGTATCGGGCAGTGGAGCAGAACGGAGAAGCGCTGCCTGCGAACATTCGTGTTCGTACTGTTGATCGCGACGAGGCGCGATTGTGGAGCAGCATCAGCGCTCGCGGGTGGACACACGAGCATCCGGAACTTGAGCAGTTCGTCCGGGGTATCGGGGAGGTGTGCGTGGTTCGCGAGCAGAGTCCGTGCATGCTGGCCGAGATCGATGGAACTCCAGGGGCAGCTGGAGCACTGATCCTGCATGAAGGAGTAGCGTTGTTTGGGGGAGCGGCGACGGTTCCCGAGCTGCGCAGGCGCGGGCTGCAGGGGGCGTTGCTGCACGAAAGAATGCGCTATGCGGCAGAACAGGGATACGATCTGGCGATGATGGTGGCGGAGGCAGGATCGAACTCGCAACGGAATGCGGAGCGTAAGGGATTTCGAGTGGCGTATACGCGCTTGAAATGGAAGCTGGCGCGCAAGGAAAACTCGGCTGCTTCCAATTCGTTCTCGGCCATGCGTGGATTCGACTAAATCTTCAGTCCGGTTTCCATTGTGTTTTCGGTGGCCAGGCCCCACGCCATAGCGGGTGTATTGTGAGCAATGCCGAAACGGCCATCGGGACCGAGCAAGATGATGCCTCCGCGGCCGCCCAGCCGGTTGTATAGATACGCCATCGCTTCGCGCGTGGCCAGTTCGGGCGCGGTTCCGCCCGCAACGCGATCTACTGCCCACTTGCCGAGCACGAGTTTCATAATGGGCTCTCCCCAACCGGTGAGAGAAACCGCAGCGGAGAGATTATCTGCGTAGCAACCGCAGCCGATGAGCGAGGAATCACCGACGCGGCCGGGTGTCTTGTTCAGGGTGCCCCCCGTCGAGGTACCCGCCGCCAAATTGCCATGCACATCGAGCGCGACGGCGCCGACTGTATCGTGGCTATCCAACTCGACGCGACCGACGGCGGTCTCTGGACTCTTGTCGTCTTCGAGCCCGGAGAATGTATCGTCGGCAAGGCCGGCTGCCTGCCGCTGTTGCGCCTGCACAAGTCGTTCGCGCTCGCGATCAAGGACCAGTTGAGCGTTGTCGACGAGGGGCATACCGTGCGCGCGAGCGAACTCTTCGGCTCCGGCACCGACGAAATACACATGCGGGCTTTTTTCGAGGACAAGGCGTGCGGCCTGGATCGGATTGCGAAGGCGTTCAACGCAAGCGACTGCTCCAGCCTTCATGCGTCCACCGTCCATGAGGAGAGCGTCGAGTTGGACGCGTCCGTCGGAGGTAAGGAAACTTCCCCGCCCTGCATCGAAGGTGGGATCGTCTTCCAACACGGTCACGGCGGCTTCAACGGCGTCGAGGGCGGCTCCTCCACCTGCAAGCACGGCGAATCCGGCCTGAAGAGCATTGCGCACACCTGATTCGTGGGCAGCAGCCGCATCCTGGGGGATTGCCCACGCTCCACCGTGGACGAGCAGCATTGGCTTTGGTTTTGCAGTTCTCACCCCGGTAATAGTAGTTCATTGCCCCTGCGCGAGATCCTGGGCGATCTGAAGCTAACACCCTTTGCGAAATCAAGATTGATCGTGAGCAAGTCAGGTGTAAGCGACTGAATTGATTGGACGAGAATTCTCGAGCGGATTTGCAGGGTATTTTGGTGAAATCCGCTAAGCTGAAAACATCAAGGGTGGAAGTGGGAACGCACGAGAGCCAATGCAGGCTCTGATCATGATCAGGCCGCTGCCCGCAGGGACGTCGTTGCGACAGATCCAGAAGGGCGAGAGGGCCGCAAGTCTGGCAAGCATCTTGCGGCAATTGCAAAGCAGTGAACTGAAACTCGATGCAGAGCAGGTCGTTGCTGGTGAAGCTTGCGCACTGTTTCAACGCACAGCATTTTGAACATGAGCTTTGAACGGGTCGTGCCCTGGGGTTCGCGAAGGAGCCTCGGGCATGGCCTTTGTTGCAGAAGCGAAAAAGGATTAGCAGGCATGAGCCTTTTAGAGAGTTGCTTTACTCGCGCGGCGAGCGCTTGTGGAGTGTGCCTCATTTTGGCGCTGACGGGGATGGCCGCCTTAGCGCAAGCGGTGAGCACAACCACGGTGCAAGGTACGGTGTACCTGGCGAACGGTTCACCGGCTGCGGGCACGCTGCAGGTGAGTTGGCCGGCGTTTACGACTGCATCGAACCAGGCTGTTGCGGCCGGCAA
>DATNFD010000120.1:0-47281 GCA_035606555.1 Occallatibacter sp. | reverse complement strand
TGCTGTATGCCCAAGGAGGGATCTGGGGGCATCCTTCATTTAATCGATCCTTCTGCTCCGAGAAGTACTTCAACTTCTCTGTAAGAACTTGTTCGGATTCTTCGCGCCAACAGTCGATTGACCAGAATATACGGATTTTATTCATCAGGGAGTCGTAGTGGTTACCAGCAGTCAGATGAGAAGCGCGTTTTTCATTGGGATTTAGAAACGTGATAATGGCCGAGAGCACGGCAACAATAATCGAGATCACACCAGCCACAATATGACTGTGGTCGAAGGCGGCAAATGCGGACGCTCCTGCTGTAGCCGATAGAATGACGGCTGGTATCCCAATCCAGAGATGAAACGTTTGCCAGAAATGAGACGCTACGAAATGGCCCTTTGACGAATACAGAAGGGCTTCTTCTATTCGTTTGGCCTCTCGAATGATCTCTTCTTTTGTCTTCGAGACCGGAGACTCTGCTGTTATTTGGCTAGCCATATGACGGGAAATAGTCTCCAAAGATCAAAATCCACGTATCAACTGCATCCCTGACGCGTCCCCGTCGAGCAAAATCTTCTGCCCGTATGGCCCGATCATATGCGAGTTGGAACTTAGTGGTCGCTTCGCGAATTGCCTCCTGCGAATTTAGGTAAGAACCAACATCCCCTCCGTATCCTGCGGGATCGAGATTCTTCTGAGCTATGAAAGTTCGCCCCTTGTCGAAGTAGAAGCGAACTCCCGATGGGAAATCCGATATAGTGACGTTGCTAAAAATCTCTAGAGCGAGAACTTCGAGGTGGAATGATCGGAAGTGCCTATTGATGTTCCTGTTCCACGCTTTAATCATTTTGATCAGAGGAACGAGATCCCCGTGATGGACGGTGTTGGATGAACTCACGAGTTCAACGTGCTTTTTGGGATCAGTCGAAACCCAAGTCTTCGTTATTGAGTTCGGAATGAGAAAACCGCCCCCATTCCGCCGAAAGCCTGGAACTACATCGACCATGAAATCATCGAAGCGAATTGTTACCGCCAAACCATTTCTGCTGATGTCGGGAGTTCGGGTGTAGGTGCGCTTCAACACACCTTTTACGCGATCCAAGAGGCCAGCTTGTCCCCCGTTTTGTCCCTGATCGTAATTGTAGAAGTACTTGGTGTCCAAAACGACGAAGATATCTACGTCAGCATCCTTCAGTGGCGCAATCATGGTGCTCCTCGAATAGGAGCCTGTGAGGAAAGTCTCTTCAACTGTTAGGCCCGCCTCGACAACCTGTCGGATATTTGCCTGTCGCGTTGAGACGGTCGCAGCCTGTAAGCCCGTGATCTCTAGGTTCTGCTTGAGCCTCGCAAATGACTGGTCGATGGTAAGGGCCATAATAATATTTTGCTTGCTTAGATTACGCAGCCTCCTCGTAAAGATACTTTTGAAATCCTACGAACACCTTACTGATCTCTTCGGGCATTCCGAGGTCCTTGATGGCGTCCGAGATGGAATTGAAGTATTTCAGGCGGAGCAGTGGTGTTAGTTTCTCCTGATCGAGTTCGTCTACGCCAACGCCGACATAATGGGCCAGAACAAAGTCCAGGAACGCCTGCTGCTTGCTATTGAAGTGCGCACTGATCGATATCTTCGCGCGATTGGCGCGTTCTTCGCGTGTGAGTGGCGGCAGAGCATAAGCAACGTACGCGAGCACGTCGAACAGATCACTCTTCTCCGCGTTGATAATCTTTTGCATCTCTGCCAATTGCTCGTGGCCGAAGCCCTTATCTGCTAGTCCCGTCAGGAGCTTCTTCCGCGTATCGGGTGCACTCCAGAGCTCCCTAAGTTCGGCTTCATCTTTGAAGAACTCGGGAAGCTTGCCGAACAACAACTCCATGAACTGCTGGGCGGACATGGGGGTACCATCCGGGTGCCAGAACGTAGTGGCGACCATGTGCTGAATAGCACGATCCTTACCGTCAGCAAGCTTTACCTTTGCCTTTTTCTTTTTCTCGCAAACACAAGGGCGCTCACCGCAAACCTCGCAGGTCTCCCCTGGACATTCGCATGGAATCTTCCCGCAAACGGGACAAGATTGAGGTGCAGGCTTTGCGCATTGACAGGGATACGAGCCACACTTCGGACATGGTTCGGGATCTTGCGGCTCACCGTCCCATTCAGGATCGCTGAAGTGAAGATAGGCCTTCACAAAATCGTAAATCGTGAAATAGTCTTTCCCATCGTAAAGGCGAGTGCCACGACCGATGATTTGTTTGAACTCAATCATGGTGTTGATCGGGCGCATCAAGACGATATTGCGAATGTTCCGTGCGTCTACGCCGGTCGAGAGCTTCTGAGACGTTGTCAAAATCGTGGGGATAGTCTTTTCGTTGTCTTGAAAGTCCCGGAGATGTTGTTCGCCCAGTTCGCCATCATTGGCAGTCACTCGCTGACAATAACTAGGGTCGGAGCTTTTCTTCATTTGGTTGATTAGGTCACGCACAGCTAATGCATGGTCTTGGGTAGCACAGAAGACAAGCGTCTTTTCTTTCTGGTCGATAAGCTCCATGAACAGCTTCACGCGGTGCGATTCGCGTTCTTTTATCTCTATGATCTTATTGAAGTCCGCTTCGGTATAGAGCTTTCCAGTCTCAACCTCGCCCTCTACAATCTTGTCGTCAGGTGTGTAAACATACTCGTCGAGGGTCGTGGAAATCTGCTTCAGGCGGAATGGCGTGAGGAAGCCGTCATTGATTCCCTCTTTTAGCGAGTAGATGTAAACCGGCTCCCCGAAGTAGGCATATTTCTTGCCCTCCAACGCGGCTTCGGTGCTCTTGTCTTGCTCCAAATCATCAAGGTATTTCAGAAACAGAAGCCAGGAGGATTGCTCGGTGTAATCGAGTTCGGTGGTGCAACCGGCCTCTTTCCAAAGGACGTCATCAATATTTTTGAAGGCTTGTTCAAACATGAATAGTTGGGCCCCGGTTTAAGTAATTCCCAAAGAGAGCCTTAGCGCCCCGAGAACGCAGGTTTTTAGGGATTCAGTGGAATCCCCCAAATCATACGTCTATGAGGAGCACTCGTCCAGATACCACAAGGGGTACATGGCGGGCTATCCAAATGAACTATGTGTTGTTGAACTTGAAAGAATTGACCATCTACAAAATCGACTACAGCGTAGTTTTTGGATGGATCGAGAATGCCTATAAGCTATTGATTTAAATGGTCGGGGAGAGAGGATTTGAACCTCCGACCCCCTGGTCCCGAACCAGGTGCTCTACCAGGCTGAGCCACTCCCCGAACTCTGTGCAGACGTGCGCAACATCGGGCGCGGCCTGGTGCGTTTTCCCGCTTGATGCGCTTGGTTAAGTGTAGCAGAATCCTCAGGCTGATGGCCGACGCTGGGGGTTTTGTGCTCGAAACAAAAAGGTTGAGCGTCGATGAGTTGCAAGCCTCGGCGAGAGCTTGACCAGCCATCAAGTAATCGAGCCAAGTGATCGCCTCAAGGGCCGGACGAAACCAGCAAAAATCAGCGGGGGATCTCCCGACGTAATCACTGATTGAGCAAAGAAATGCCCGCCGAACCGAATCGACGGGCTGAGCAATCGTGCTTTCCTACTGGTGCTGCGGTGCCGGTGCGGGAGCTGCGTTCGGGAAAATGCCCTCAATGGGTGCACGCTTCTTTTCTTCACCCGCCGGATCAGGGAGCGGTTTGCGGGGCATCATCTGATCACGCATCGCCGCGTTGTACACGAAGATCGCCTCGACTGTCGCGATCTGTTTCAGGTCGGCCGCTTGCAGGCGCTCGACCACGTCCTCGTTGGAGTGGTGGGTGCGGCTCTCGTAATCCAGATCGTCCTGGATGAATTGGAAGCCCGGAATGCCTACAGCATCGAAACTCAGGTGATCCGTTCCACCGGTGTTGCGCATCGTGAGGGTGGTCACGCCCAAGTCCTTCAGCGGTGCTATCCACTGAGCGAAGATCGGAGCTACAGCGGCATTGCCCTGCGTGTAAATGCCGCGGATTTTGCCGGAGCCATTATCGACATTGAAATAGGCGGAGATGAGTTTTTGCTCCGGCTTCACTTCGAGCGGTCCCGTAGCGCGACGCATGAACTCAGGCAGCGCCTGCTGGTCGGGTGCCGTCGACAGCGCGGCTGAGCCGAAGTGCTCCTTGCAGTAGCCCTTTGATCCGAAGAGGCCCTGCTCTTCACCCGTCCACAGTGCGATGCGGATCGTTCGGCGCGGCTTCACACCAAGTGCTTCCAAAATGCGCACAGCCTCCATCGCGACAACTGTACCCGCGCCGTTATCGGTCGCGCCTGTGCCCGCAATCCAGCTGTCGAGGTGACCGCCAAGCATCACCACCTGGTCCTTCAACTTGGGATCAGTGCCGGGAATCTCCGCAACTGTGTTGTATGCGTGCTCGTGATCGCCGGTGAACTTCGTATCAATGTTGACTTCAACGCTGACAGGTACATGCGCATGGACAAGCCGATACAAGCGACCGTAGCTTTCAATGGTCGCGACAGCCACCGGAATCTTCACTTTCTTATCGGCAAGGTAAGGCGTGCGGCCCAGCGTCGCTCCATTGTCATCAAAAAATGTTCCGCCGGAGCCCCCGCCGTTTTTTGCGTCCCGGCTCGGCTCAATAACCGCTGCAACCTTCTCATCCGCGAAGAACTGCGCGATCTTGTCGACCATGCGCATGCGCTCCATGTAGGCACGCAGACGGGCCTGCATATCGGGCGACCTGCCCCCTGCACCGGCACTGACTGGGAACTCCGCAATATCCTGCAGATCTTTTTCGGTGTTGCGCTCGAAGAGCGGCTTGTCGACGGGCGGCACTTCACGCATTGCGCCATAGAGCACGATTTTTCCGGCCAGTTTGCCCTTGTATTTGTCGAAGTCTTTGTCTTCGTGAATATCGACCCAGACCACATCTCCGGTTACCGGACCTGACGTGGCGGGCGACCACGGTGTGGCCTGAAGAATCAGCACTGCCGTGTCGGGCGAAACCATGCGGGCCCAGGTATTCATCTGCTGCCAGCCCATCCCGAACTCGCCCCAGTCTTCCAGGTGAGCATTCTCCAGGCCGATCTTCGTGAGGGTATCGCGGGTCCACTCATTCGCCTTTTTCGCATTGGGCGAAGCTGTGAGCCGCGGACCAATCCCGTCCATCAGCGCCGACGCGAACTCCATTACATGCGAGTGGTTCAGCCCTTCATCGCGAATGCGCTGGTACATCCCGATGTCGATCGATTCGGTTGCGGGCTGCACTTCAGCATAAGCATCTACAGCCGCTGGAGGCGGTGTTGCCTTGGCCTTTGGCTTGTCGGCGGCATACAAAAACACGGCAGCGGAAAACATGACCGCCGGAAGGAGGCGAGCAGCTTTATTTGGCATTATTTGGGCTCCGGGTGAGATGGGGTGAATGCCTGTGGCTGCATTCTATGACATTCACCCCAACCGCCGGACCTTGAGTCCCACAGAATGCTCGTTAGTCACTCTTCCCGTGCTCGACTCCGGCAGGCAGATCGAGCGCAACGAGAGCGAAACGAGTCTTTCCTTCGATCGGATCTTCGAAACCAAGGATGTGCTCATGGCGTTTCGAGCCTGCCTTCAGCTGCAGACCGTGATGGCCGTTGATGTCCTTATCGTTGATTTGAACATGTCCATGACCGCCGTCGTCCGCGCAGGTCAATCCTTCTGAAGTTGCGGTCGGCGTGCCCACGGGGGCATTGCCCTGGCAGGTAATTACATCGCCATAACGGCCCAGCGCTTTCTTATAGAAAGCAACAACCTTGTCCTGGGGATCGATGGTGGAGTAGTTCACCGCGCGGACGCGAAGTGTCCACTCGCCAAAGCCCATGTTCACGTCCGCCGACTTGTCGTGCTCCTTATCCTTCACAACTTCCGCGCCGGGGTAGACGGGCAGCCCCAGATCGGTTGCGGTGATCTGGTCTGTGTTCACGTGGACGCCGCCGAACGGCGTATCGACCTGGACGTTCTTGTCTTTGCCGTTGGAATCCTTATCTACATGAATCCGGCAGCCAGCAATTCCGGTCGCGAGTACCATTCCCGTTAACACGCATACGGCCCTGTGCATCATTGGCTTTTCCCCTTTTATCCTCTTTACGCCCATTTCGGCCGAGTAGTTCCAATCAGGCGTCACCTGTGCATCTACATCTTTGTACTACTTTTGCCCGGACCCGGGGTTAGTATTCCCATAGTTCGGAGCACGGGCGATCCGAGGTTGTATATGGGTCGCGTAAGTTGTTCAGGCAGCAAGAGGTACAGTTGCCGATGTTATTCCAAAGGGGCTCGGATCACGTACCAGCCCATTACAGAAAGGACCTTGATTATGTTTGCTCTCAGCTCCTCGAAACGCATGTTGGCCAGCGCGCTCATGATGGCGGCACTTGGTGCGTTTCCCTATATCGCAAATGCTCAGGACCTCCAGGATTCCGATGATCCACCGCCGGAGGCTGGGCGAATATCCTACATCTCCGGAAACGTATCTATCCAGCCAGCGACCGCAGACGAATGGGGCCAGGTCTATCCGAACCTTCCTGTCGGCCCCGGCGACCGGATCTTCACCGATAATGGTGGGCGCGCCGAGATCCAGATTGGTCGCACCTATGTTCGCATCGGGCCGAACTCCGACGTCACTCTGGTAGATGACTCTCAGTTCAACATCAATTTCGGAGTCGCCCAGGGTTCCATTCGCCTGCATAGCTTCGGCCTTTGGCCGCGCCAACTGGTAGACATAAGCACCCCCAATGGAAACGCAGAATTCGGCGAACAAGGCGATCTACGTGTCGACGTTGTTCCTGAGGATGGCGCGACAGTATTCACCAACCTTGGACAGTTCGCAGACATTACCGGCGCCGGCAACTTCCGCCAGCAACTCGACTACGGACAATCGCTTGAAGTTGCGGGAACCAATCCTGTCTACCCGCAGTGGCTTCAGCCCGCAGCGCCCGATCAGCTCGACGCATGGAGTCAACAGCGCGATCAGCAAATGGCGCAGGTAGCTTCCTATCAATATGTAAGTCCCGATGTTGCCGGCGCCGCAGATCTCGACAACAGCGGCGATTGGCAGCCCGACACCGATTACGGGCCGATGTGGTTCCCCCGCGGCGTTTCCGCGGACTGGCAGCCATATCACAATGGACACTGGATCAACCGTGAGCCGTGGGGATGGGTCTGGGTTGAGGACGAGCCCTGGGGGTATGCACCCTTTCACTACGGCAGGTGGGTTGTCTACCGCGATCGCTGGGGATGGGTTCCGGGCCCCGTAAACGTGCGTCCCGTATGGTCGCCCGCACTCGTAGTGTTTGCCGGTGGCGGCGGTGGCTTGGGCCTTTCCGCGTGGTTCCCGCTAGGCCCCGGCGAGGCGTACAGGCCGTGGTACCGGTGCAGCCCGCGCTATATCAACCAGGTCAACATCACCAACATCCGCCCCGCCCGCCGCGTTCAGGTAGAGCGAAACTACGTGAACGTGGTGAACGTCACCAACATCACCTACATCAACAGAGCGCACGTGACCGCCGTGCGCCGCGACGATTTCGGTTCGGGCCGCCGTGTACGCGATGTCGCAGTCAAAGTCGACCCGAGACAAATGCAGCAGATCAGGCCTCTTGAGCGGCCACCCGTCGCCGCGCCATCGCGCCCGATCATTACTCGTCCCGTCGCGCATGTACCAGTGAAAATGCAGCGTCCGATGCTGATCAACCAGCGCGGGCAGGAAATCGCCGCCAAACCGAGAGCAGTACCGGTCGCGCCCCCGGTTCGCCAGGCTCCGGTGCGGAGGCCACTGCCCGGGCGCACTGTCATCGCTGCGCCGGCGCATCCCGCTCCCAATGGTCGCGGCCCCCAGAACCAATTCCCGACTGCTCAGGGCAATCAGCAACAGCGTCCAGACAATCGGCAGAACCAGCCGCCGCTCGGAGTTCCGCGCGCCAATCCGGCAGAACCTGTACAGCGTGGAATCGAACGTCCCGGCAATCAGCCCAATCAGCCGCCCGCGAATCCAAACCAGCGCCAGCAGCCGCCGCAACCGACTGGAAGACCTCTGCCTCCGAATTACCAGCAGCAGGAGAATCGCGGGAACCCGCCGCAAGTGAATCGGCCCGATCACGGTCGTCCCAACGACCAGCAGCGCGGACGTCCCGACAATCCTGATCAGAACAGGCCAAACCAGCCTGTCCCGCCCAACTACCAGCCGCCGAGGCCGAACCAGCCCGTTCCGCCAAATGTTCAGCAGCCGCAGAGGCCGAATCCCCCTGATGTTCAGCAGCCACAGAGGTCCAACCCGCCAAATTACGAGCGTCCCAATCCACAGCAGCCGGTCCGGCCCAACTTTCCGCAACCCGATCGGCGTAACCAGCCGAACGAGCAGCAGCCTCCGCGGCCGAATCAGCAGAATCCGCCACCGTCCAACCAGAACCGGCCGGATTTCGGTCAGCCGCAGCCGGATCGACGCCGCGAAGCTCCTCCGCAAGAACGGCCGGCTCCTCGGCAGGAGCGACCGGCTCCACCACCGCAGCAGGAGAGGCAGGTTCCGCCTCCGCAGCAGCGTCAGCAACCACAGCGCGAAGAGCGTCCCGCACCTCCTCCGAACCGTTCATTGCAGCAGCCCAGAGACAATCACGAGCGGCCGCAGGCAAGGCCGCAGCAAAATGAGCGACCGAACAATAAGGAACAGAAGAACGACAAGAAAGAAGACAAAAAGCACGACTAGCAGGCGAACGCAAAAAGGGCCGCTGCACATCGGTGCGGCGGCCCTTCTGCATCAGCTCTCGATTGCTGGTGAGGCGCGAAACTTAGGCGTGCCGGTCCGGCATATGCCCGACACTGCTCTCCGTCGGCTGATGGCTGTCAGGATTCCCGCGCGTGGCCCACAGAATGCAGGCAAAGAAGGTGGCAACAATAACCAGTACGACAACGAATGGGGAAGCGATGTCCATGTTCAATCCCTCGATATCCAGATTATCAGAGCCTCTGGAGGTCCTCTGGGTTGCTGTCCCTCGTCGGCGACTCTCTTGAAGGGAGCAGGTTTATGATTGTTCCGCCTGTAGTTTGTTTTTCCGGAGAGCCTGCAATGAGTGCAAAGAATCCAGCATCACCCGGCAGCAAAGGGCGTCGCGAATTTCTCAAAATCGGCGGAGCCGCAACAGCCGCCCTCCTGACCCCTTCTGCTTTTGCTTCAACCCCCGACAAGGTACTCCCCGGCCTCCCGCAGAATCCGCGCACCCACGGCGCGATGCCCACGCGCAACCTCGGCAAGACCGGCTACAAGGTCGGCATCTTCTCTCTCGGCGGTCAAGCCGCGCTCGAGAAGCCGAATAACTTCGACGTTGCCGTGCCCATCATCGATCGCGCTCTCGACGTCGGCGTCAATTACCTCGATACATCCTCCATCTACGGCGGACCTGATCGCTGGAGCGAGCAGTACGTCGGGAAGGTGATGGCCAAGCGGCGCAACGAAGCCTTCCTCGCCACCAAGACCAAGGAACGCACCCGCGACGGCTCCATGCGCATGATCGAGAAGTCGCTCGAACTTCTGCAGACCGACCATGTGGACCTCTGGCAGCTTCACGACGTTGGCACGCAATACGACGTCGATCAGATCTTCGCCAAGGGAGGCGCCATGGATGCGCTGCTCGATATGCAGCAGCAGAAGGTCGTGCGCCATCTCGGCATCACGGGCCACTACCGTCCCGACGCTCTCATCGAGTGCATCCATCGGCATGACTTCGACTGCATCCTGATGGCCGTCAACGCCGCGGACCCGCATCACTACAGCTTCAACGATGCGCTCCTTCCGCTTGCAGTTGAGAAACAGATGGGCATCATCGGCATGAAGATCCCCGGCCGCGGACGCATTCTCTCCACATGGACGCCGCCGCCCATCGATCAGCAGAAGCACTCGTGGGAAGGCATGACCATCCAGACCGACAAGCCCGGCACGCTGACCATGCGTGAGGCGATGTACTACACTCTCTCGCGCCCGGTAAGCACGGTCATTATCGGCTGCGACTCGATCGCCCAGCTTGAGGAGAACGTGCACCTCGCACACAACTTCACGCCGATTACAGAGAAGCAGCAGACCGAGCTCGTTGCCAAAGCCGAACCCTGCGCCAAACCGTCGCTGTTCTTCCGCTTCTACGATCGGCCATAAAGCAAGAACGCGCTCTCGCTTGAAGCGGGAGCGCGTCAGGGTTGCTTGGGTTGGGGAGGGCTTCAGTCGACGGGCGGCACGGTGATTCTTACGATCTGGCCGAGTCCTACCGGCGGCGGTCCGAAGCCTACGTTTGAGACATAGAGAGCACCGTCAGGTCCGAATGTCATTCCCGTGGGAAGAAACAGCCCCGTGGCAATCTCCTGCAGGTTGCCATCGACAACGCGGAGAACCTTTCCGGTCCCGGGAGTTGGGAAGAGATTGTCCGTGGTGTTTTCAAGAATGTACATGTAGCCCTCGTGATCGAAAGCCACGCCTAGAACTGTCGTCAGTCCCGTGACAACTACGTGTACCTGGCCACTGGGCGTGATCTTCAGGATCTTCGAGGGTCCTTCTTCGATGGGAAAAGTGTTGAGATTCCCGACGTAGAAGTTGCCGTGGTAGGCGACCGCGGTGGGCACGATGTGCCCTTGCGTGGCCGAGATATCTGCAATCCGCGTGATGGTCCCGTCAGTGGAGATTCTGTCGAGTTCGCCGTGATTAGGCTCCACCGCATACAGGTCGCCCCGCACTGCCACCATGCTGTACCAGGTGCCATCGGGCTCGAAGTCGTCCGGTTCGGGAACCGCGACGGGGTGAGCCTTTTGGAATGCGCTGAGGTCGGCGATCATCGTCCATGTGTTGTTCGCATTGATTTTGAAGATTCCGTTGGTGGTGCCCTCCAGTCCGTGAGAGCAGCCGGACCCGGCGGTGATCGCGTACAGGGTATTTCCAATGAACTTCACGTCGGCAACGCCACTAACGAGGTTGCCCTGATTCGCGCTGGTCTGGCTTGACGGAAGGCCATCGATGACTGTCGTCCGGTTTCCGTGGCTGTCGATTTTTGAGATACGGGAAGTGAAACCGCCTGTGTAGGGTCCGACGGGGTCGGGCACCTGATCACAGATGCCGATCGTCGATGTTGTTCCCGCAGCGCCTCCTTCGGCGACATAGAGGTATCCATCGGGACCAAATGTGAGACCGCGGGGGTTGTTCAAACCGGTGGCGAAAACGCTGACGTTGGGGGACGGGCCCTGGGCAATCGCTGCCGCCGCGAACGCTAGCGCGAGAACAGTGAAGGCTGCACATCTTTTCAATCGGGGAAACTGTTGCATATCGACCTCTCTTTTCTGAAAAGTGGCTGCCCTGCGAGGACGGGAATGGCGTTCTGGCGCAGATGTGAACGTTGTTTTCCCGGGTGATTTCGTCAGAGTGTCCCCTGATGAGCAGGCAGATTGCCGAATTTAATCTCAACGCATCCGGAGATGGCAATAGAGGGATGGTGAAGCGCAGGTAAAGAGTAGGTAAAGCGGTAACGCTGTCTAAACCATAGGGTTCTGGGGACAGGCTGCGCCTTTTTAAAGTTGAACATTCGATCTTGCGCGAACGATGTCAGAGCTCAGACTGAGTGCGATCTCCACGGACGACAAGCATGAAAAGGGTTTTCGTCAAGTAACTGAGAACCCTTGATCTTGCCGCTCAAAACAAGGGCGAACCGTTGCAGTCTGTTTCGGCGATCTTTGCATAATGGAAGCATTCACCAAATCCTGGATGCGCTTGCCTGACCGTTTGCTCAGCACTGACCGTAGTTTGTCCAGTTTGGCGTCGACCCACATCCTTAACCAGCTAACCCCTTACGCCTCAATATTCTGCGATGCAAATCGCTCAAAACGTTTGCCTTAGCTCGCTGCAGAACTTGCAAGCCTCTGAGACAAATGGATTTGTTTGCAGAGTATGGGGGGGAGGGGTCGCTCCCGTTGGGGGTACAGACCCCGGGATACCTGATGCCAGACCCGGAGATTTCCTCCCTCAAGCTAAGCCTCGACCTCCATATACAGCCGGTAGTGCTCATCTTGGATTGCCGTGAAAGGCCGCAGGTTGATAACGCCGGAAGCCGTCTTTGTCTGCCACTCAGTCGAACCCGACGAGATCTGCGCGACCGAAGACAGTTCACTCGGACGCACTTTTGCGGGCACCTGGCCCACGGCGAAGAGGGCGAGCGGACCATGAACCCCGGCCATCAGCTGCGGATGTTGTGCATCGACAGCTTCCAATCGCGTCTGCATATCAAACTCAACCTCAATGCGGTCGCCCTTGCTCCATCTGCGGTGGATTCGCGCGAACTGGCCGCGGTGGGGACCGCTTTCGGCTCGCCCTCCATTTACTGAAACGGATGTCTTCGGTCCCGCCCATTCCGGAATGCGAATAAAAATGCTGAACGACTCAGACTTCTCCGGATCCACTTCAATCTGTGTCGCAGATCGAAGTGGATACTCTGTACGTTGTGTCAGCACGATGCGGTGGCTGCCCCGATTCCACGTCACTCGTGAAGGGACGAAAAGGTTCACATACAGGCCTTGCTCGTCGTGGAAATACGAACTGATGCCGTAGTCAGCCGTGATCTGCGAGAACGTGCCCGTGCAGCAGTGCCACTTGTACGGGTGATATACCTTCGAGGCATCGTTGTTGTAGTCCGAGTAGTAGAAGCCGTGACCATCTTCCTTGATCGGCTTGGCGCCCAGAATGCAGTTGTAGAAAACCCGCTCCATGCTGTCTCCGTAGCGACTGTCCTTCGTCGTTCGCAGTAGGTAGCGTGTGATCTTGAAATGGGCATACGACCCGCACGGCGTCTCGAAGCTTGAGTGCGTATCGGTGAGGCTCTTGCCAAGATCGCCGCTGCCCGGCTTGCGAAATTCCTCGCCCGGTCCCCATCCTCCGGTCGCAAAGCTTTGCGCACGAACAAAGTCGAATCCATTTCGGGCCGCTCGCAGGTACTTGTCGTTACCCAAAACGAAGTAAGCCTGCATTGCGCTGCTCATTGCGTTGACGTGGCTGTATGCGTGCTTGCCCGGTAGAACATTCTCTCCCGCCGCAAGCGGATCCCAGTACCAGTTATCAGCCAGGAAATGCACGCCGAGATCGCGGTATCTGCTTCCTGCGCCGCGCTGCCATGCAAGGAACTGATTCTCGGGGAGGGTGTACGGCTCGTCCCAGCAGAATGACTCGTTAATATGAGGTCGTTGATACTGCTCAGCCCGCGAGATGCCTCCAGGCGGAAGACGTTTCTCCACCGATGCGAGCGCGGCATCCAGAGCTTTGAAGGCCTGCTGATCATCAGCGAACTCGTGCGCATCGATCATGCCGATCGAAATTTTGTCGTATGTGTAAGCAGGGAACCGGTTCTCGTCCCAAAAATGCGGCGAGATCGCTTCTCCGAGCCCGCGTACAAGCCGATTCACTTTCGCCTGTGTCGCAGCGTCACCGGTCGCGGCGTAGTACCGCGCGAGAGCTGATAGATATTGCCCGAAACTGTGTCCCGGCGCGAAGCCATTGTTTCCAGGCTTGTCGAGGTCCTCAAGCGGAGCCCAGCTGTACCAACCGCCCATGTCTTCGCCCGGAGCTGGAAGGCCCGCGCGCTGCCGGAAAGGCTTGAGCAGCGAGTCTTCATTCAGCCCGCGATAGAACGCATGATTGCGATCGAACTGTTCGCGCGCGAGCCCTTCTAGCAGTCGAACGTCAGCGTACCCAAACTGGCTTAGCGGCGGAGTGACGCTCAGCCCGTCAGCCAAAGTGGCGCGAGGACTGGCAATTGCGACTGCGGTCGCTGCCGCAGTGCTTTTCATGAAAGTGCGGCGTGTAGATTTCCGGATCAGCATGGGATGCTCTCCGGAAGGATTCTATCGTGCCGAGATGCGCATGAGCTTCTAAGGTGAAAGCTGGCGTATGTGCATCCGCTCCGCTCAGCTGGCTCACCTTGACTGCCAGCTTCTCAAATTCCAGGAATCCCAATCCGCGATTGGCGGCAAGCTGCAGGTAAGGCAGATGTTCAGGGTCGCGATTCCAGTATGCCTTCGCAACATAGGCATCGAGCGCCACGGGATCGGTTGATGCCAATACAGTTTTCTTCACCGCCACGTCTTCAAGGTTCCCGCCAGTCGGTCCATTGCGCAGAAGGATACGGTAGCAGTCCATGATCGTGAGTGTGGGAAGCATGAAGCTGGCGAGATCGACAAGGCTCTGATGAATCTGCTGATGCAAGCGGCTGCGCTGACCGCCCAGAATGCCATACCAGTTCTTCATCCCGAGGGTAACGCCGCAAAGCCCATGATGCTTCGCGATCGGCAGATTAAGAATCTTGTCCGCCTCCAGGAACGGAGTAAACACAGGCCAGTTTTTCAGCATCACTCCGCCCAGTTCGACCTCGCGAAACATGTCTGGATCGGGAAGAATTACTTCGGCTCCCGCAGACCTTGCAGCCGCTTCGATGCCGGAGCGATGGAAGCATCGTCGCGCCTCGTTGCAACTCACGTCGGTAACAATAACCCGCTTTGCGCCCGCGTCGCGGCATTGGCGAACGACCTCACCAACCAGTTCTGGATTGGTATTCGCAGCCTGTTCGGGTGTTCGATCCCATGCAATGTTGGGCTTGATGACAACGGTGTCCCGCGCCCTGACAAACCGTCCAATGCCGCCAAGGTCTTCGAGTACCTTCTGTGCAAGGGCGCTCGGTTCGCCCGGCTTCGCATCATGGCTGTCAGGTGGAAACTGCGCAATTGAAAAGTTGGGGAAGTGTGTGTCGGCTGGAATGCGATGGTCTTTGCGCGCCTGTTCTGCAGCCGCGGGGATAGGACGCTTGCTGCGGCCGTCGAGCCAGAATCCTGCGCCTGCCGCAGCTGCCGCTACGCTTCCGGCGCGGAGTATCTGAAGCATTGCTTCGCGACGGGACAGCGATGCTGATTCTGCTGCGCCCGACACTGGCGTGAAGGTCGATTTGGATTCATCGGACATGAATGTTTTCGCTCAGACCTCCACCAACTTGATGCGCTGCGGGTCGTTTGTGCCGAGCGCATGGGCGGAGCCTGCAGCGGTGGCAATATAGCGCGGTGCGCGACCGACCGCTTCGAGTGTCTTTAGGCCCATTTCGGTACGCTTCTTGTCGAGAATGCCCCACGCGATCTGGTCTATAGCTACGCGGTCTTCACCGATGATCAGTGAGTTCGGCTGCCATAGGTGCTCGGGCCGGAAACCAGGACCGCCCTCGTAGACGGAGGTCATAGCGTCGCCGATCGTGAGTTTGATCTTCTGCCGGATGACAGGGAATGCGTTGAGATCCGCAATTCCCGGGTTGCAGCCGCCACCGTGCAGTTCCCATGGCTTCTCGACGACGCCGTACATGTTCTTCATGGCGAACGTCAGGCCAGACATGCTGTGGTCTTTCAGGATCGGAAC
Organism: Occallatibacter sp.; assembly: GCA_035606555.1. GTDB lineage: Bacteria > Acidobacteriota > Terriglobia > Terriglobales > Acidobacteriaceae > Telmatobacter. Next base: position 31,864 of record DATNFD010000120.1, on the reverse strand, counting down.
GTTGATGATCATCGCGCATTCGCGTGTGAGGATCTTCGAAAAGCGGACGCGCGATGCTCCCCAGGTTTCGACGTTCTCCTCGAATCCGGATACGTCGGAGCCGTAGCAGCGTAGATGACTCGGGTCAGTATTGATGGTGAATCCGCATGCCTGAAGATCGCGCGCGTTTCGGTCCCAGATCAGGATGTTTCCGGGCTTTACACCGGCTTCCTGAAGACGCTCTGCGATTGCGAAGACGAGAACCGAATGTGTCGAAATTCCTCTGCCGCCCAGGCCATTGGTTTTGATGCCGACGACCTTATCTTTTGCACCGCCCTCATTGACGATCCGTTTCCATGCATCTGCTGGTCGCGGATGGCCAGTGTAGGTAGAGATGGCTCGATCAAGAAGCGCGGCTACGCGCGCGGAGTCGAGTTTGCCATCGGTACCGTGCAGCGCGGGATCATGCGCGATCACGACCTTGGGTTTCTCATTTTCGTGTTGCTTTGTTTGAGATAATCCCAAGCCGCTCTGCGCACTCAACAGCGCGGCTGTCGTGGCCGCATCTTTCAAAAACTCGCGACGATTCTTCATGCGTCCTCCAATCAGAGGTTTGTTTCCACTCCATGGGCCAACGCAACTAATGCTTCTGCGGTTTGACTGCCTGCCTGGTACGCAACAATGCGCACCAGGTATGGGCCTTTGCGGAAGGTCACGCTTTGGGCGTATTGCAGGCCCTCGTCGCCAACTTTGATCGTCTTTGCGTCTTTCGTTTGACCGCGCTCCAGAATGGTTTGCGCACCATCTGGTCCGCCCATCGTGTAGACGTCGACGACCGCTTCCAGTTGGCCTTTGTACTTGTAGTCGGATGTCGACGTGGAGACCACACCGGCCTGAATGTACTGCTCAGAGTCACCGTCGATGTATTGCCAGAGGTCCTTGGGCTCGAAGGTCCGGGTTTCGCCGGCTTTCTCCCATCCAGCAATTGCGCCGGAAGCCGGAAAGGGATTCGCAGCTTTCTTCTTACAACCGGTTAAAGCACTTCCTGCGATAAGACCAAAGACCAAAACGCCTAAAAGTATTTGTCTGAATTTCTTCATTCAATCTGTCCTTTTATGTTCTCTTCAGCAATATCTGACTGCTCGGTGAGCGGCTCTCGCCGATGCTGGTTAGGAAAACTGCGGGTTTGTCCTGGAGCGGGCACGCGTATTCGCATGCGCCGCAGCCGACGCAGCGGCTCGGATCGACGTGCGGTTGCTTAAGTGTCTTGGTATTGCCAGGGGAGTCGACAACCTGTGCTTCTTCGATGTAAATGGCTTTCGGTGAGACCGGACACCACTCTTCGCAGACGATGCAGTCGGTTGCGAGCGCCCAGGGCAGACAGCGGCCGCGATCGTAGAAGGCTGTGCCGAGTCGCACAGGCTGGCTCTTCTGCGTCGCGCCGCCGGCAACCCAGCCCTTTTCTTTCGGTGTGATCTGCCAGATCGCTCCGGTCGGGCAGACTTCGGAGCAAAGTACGCAGCTTGGCTCGCAGTAGCCGATGCGGGGCACCAGTGTTGGCGTCCAGAGACCTTCAAGACCGGCTTCGGTCAGCGTTGGGTGCAGTGAATTGTTGGGGCAGACCTTCATGCACTCGCCGCAGCGGATGCAGCGAGAGAGGAAATCGGGCTCGTCCACCGAGCCGGGAGGACGAAGAAGGCGTTCGTGCCGGCTTTTGCCCAGGCCTGTATTGGCGCGCAGGATGGGGACAGCGGAGACGCCCGCGGCAATGCCTGTCAATGTGCGGCGACGTCCGAGATCAGCTGACGCAACTTCGTGTTCGTTGCGGAAGAAACGGAACTCGAGTGCGCCATGCGGACAACTGCCGACGCAGTTCATGCACATCAGGCATTCGGTTTTGCGCCACGGCACTCCGCCAATGGGATCGTCACCGCCCTGACAGTCGAGCATGCAGCGATTGCACTTGTCGCAGCTGGACGCGTCCTTGTGAAGCCCCAGGACAGACCAGCGGGAAACAACCCCGAGCAGCGCTCCTAGCGGGCAGATGGCGCGACACCAGAAGCGCGTGATGCGCATGCTGGCCCACAAAACTACGAGGAACAGAAGCCCAAGCACGATTGCCTGGTTGAAGTGGGCCTGACGTAGATCGAGGACCGTCATTTGCAGCACGGTGCTGAGATAAGTCCCAAATGTCTTGATGGCTTGAATGTGGCTGTGTTCCAGCGGCAACAGAAGGACACGCGTACCGAAATTAATAGCTGGAAGAAGAGCGAGGCCGATCGAGCGTACAAGCAGACTGAAAGGGTCGAGAATCCCGATCACCATGGAGCCGAAGACAGCGGCGACGAGTCCTGCGATCAGAACAACATATTTGATCGTTTGCCAGCGTTTGTAGCGGTTCGATTCGATCCGCCGCTTTCCACGCTTCGCTTCAGACTTGAGACTGCCGACCAAGTGCTGGAGAGTGCCCATTGGGCAGATCCAGCCACAGAAGAAGCGGCCGAAGAAAATTGTAGGCAAAAGGACGATGAGGCTGAGAATCAGTCCGCGGTAGAGCGCATGTGTCGCAAGCGCATTTGTAATCGCGACCAGCGGGTCCAGGATGAAGAACATGCGGACGGGGCCGCGCATGTGAATGTCGCCTGAGCCGTTGCTGGCCGGACGCATGGAGGTGAGGACCAGAAGGAGGAGAAAGAGTAGCAGAAAGAAGATCTGCGAGACTCTGCGTATTCGCGGCAGTCTGGAATTTGCCACAGATTGTCCCTCGGCGTCCGACTACAGCAATGATTCGGGTCCGAGGGATGGGTAGACAGTGATAGTGATCACTTTGAGCAACTGCAAAGGCCTTCGCACACGCGCTCTCCCTGAAGCAGGGTTGTGGAGAAGACCTGTGATCAGTCCAAATGATTGATCAGCGAAGCAATACAGGCCGCGCCAAAGCCGTTATCGATATTCACGACGCAAACGTTTGGCGAGCAGGTGTTCAGCATTCCCAGCAGAGCCGCGACTCCGCCGAAGGATGCTCCGTAGCCAACGCTTGTGGGAACAGCGAGAACTGGCGCCTGAACCAGGCCTGCGACGACGGTGGGAAGAGCGCCTTCCATTCCGGCACAGACAATGAGCACGCGCGCCGACTGAAGTGACTGCTTTTGCGCGAGAAGGCGGTGAATACCGGCAACGCCGACGTCTGCGATCAACTCGGTCGTATTGCCCATCAGGCGAGTGGTGATGGCTGCTTCCTCGGCTACGGGAAGATCGCTGGTTCCGGCACAGACGACGCAAATAGTGCCTTTTCCAACTGGCGCTTTGGTTTGCTCCAGAGTGATGGCGCGGGCGCTTTCGTGCCAGGTGGCGCGAGGTTCTGCATTCCTGACTGCGTCGAAGCACTCTCGTGATGCGCGAGTGGCGAGTACGTTTCCTCCCGCTTTGGCCATATGCGCGAAGATGCGAGCGACCTGATCGGGCGTTTTGCCCGCGGCGAAGATCACCTCAGGCATTCCTGTACGAAGGGCGCGATGATGGTCGAGCTTAGCGAAGCCGAGGTCTTCAAAGGGAAGATCCTTCAGCCGCTCGAGCGCATCGGGAACGGACGTGCGGCTTGACTGGACATCGTTGAGCAGCGCTTCAATCTGCGAACGGTTCATCAGCGCTCCTCCTCGCGAGCGGCAAACATGCGACGTGCCTGTTCGGTAACGACTTTCAAGGGAACGGAGTGCTCTGTCGCCAGGCTGCGGCAATCTTCGTACTCGGGTGCGGCGTTGGCGATCTCGCCGGAAGGCCAGCGAGCGATCTTGATGCGCACCGGACCCCATTCGGTCTGGACTTCCTTGAAATCACGCGGAAGCGAGATCTTATTCTCGATCCGCCAATGCAAGCCAATCGTGGTGGTTTCGCGAAAGAGCAGGTCGCGAAGCGTGCTGATGCGATCGGGATGGCAGAGAACCGAAAGCTGAACGCCAGTGCGACCCTTCTTCATTTGCACTGGGATGCGGTATACGTCCCATGCGCCCGCTTCGAGAAGAAGCTCGCTGACATATGCGATCAGCTGCGGGCTGGAGTCGTCGATCACGGTCTCCAGGATGGCGATGGGTTCCGGCGTGCTCGGCTGAGCGGCTTCTTCGCCAACCAGCAGGCGCAGGAGGTTCGGCTGTCCGGGGGTTTCGCGACCGCCAGCGCCGTAACCTGCAGCAGAGACGCGGAGCGCCGGAAGCGCGGTGTATTCGACATCGAGCATGCGGAGGATTGCGGCGCCTGTGGGCGTGACACGTTCAAGCGGTGGTCCGGAAGAGTAGATTGGGGCATCACCGAGGAGCGCGAGCGTTGCGGGAGCAGGAATGGGAAGCGTTCCGTGTGCGCAGTCCACCGTCCCGCTGCCGACGTTGAGTGGCGAGCAAAGCCAGCGATCCACCTTTAGGTGTTCGCTTCCGACGGAGGCGCAAACGATATCAATAATCGTGTCGACAGCGCCGATTTCGTGGAAGTGCACCTGCTCAATCGGCATGGAATGGATGCGGGCTTCAGCTTCGCCGAGTAACTGGAATGCGTGGGCGGCGCGGGTCTTCACGCTTTCCGAAAGCGCGGCAGACTTGATGATGCCGAGAATCGTAGACAGCGAACGGTGCCCCTCATGCGAGTGCTCATGCGTGTGCACAGTCCCATCTGCGTGTGTGTGTTCATGAGCATGGGCATGCGGATGCTGGTATTCATGCGTGTGAGGATGTTCATGCTGGTGGTCCGGCACGGGAAGAGAGTGATCGTGCTGATCACTCTCGCCGGTGATGACGTCGACCTTGGTTCCGGTGAGGCCTCCGCGCGTGACTTTCCTGAGCTCGAGGCGAGCGCCGACGTTGAGAGCCGCAGCAGTGTTCTCAAGCACGGAGAAGGGAACACCGGCATCGACGAGGGCACCGAGAAACATGTCGCCGCTGATGCCGGAGAAGCATTCGAGATAAGCAAGTCGCATCAATGGAATTGTAATTACGCGCCGCGGCGCATGAGGACTTCGGCGGGAAGAACAGCGTTGAGAGAGCCGGAGCGGAAACCGGTGCAGTCGAGGGTCACGTATTTAAAGCCGGCTTTGCGGAGTTCTGCGGCGATGGTGTCCATCATCTCCATATTCATGGCGCGAGGCATCTCAGAGCGCGATATCTCGACTCGCGCGATTTCGCCGTGATGGCGGACGCGGAACTCCCGGAAGCCGAGCTGCCGCATGCTTTCTTCGCCGCGCTCAATTTGCTCGAGAACCTCGCGCGTCACGGGGCGACCATATTCGACACGCGACGAAAGGCACGGAGCGGCGGGGCGATCCCACAGCGTGTAACCGGCGTCTTTGGCGAGAGAGCGGATCTCCTGCTTGGTAAGGCCGACGTCTGCTAGCGGGGCGAGGACTTCGTGTTCTTCCGCGGCGCGCTGGCCGGGACGGTAATCGCGGCGATCATCGGCGTTCATGCCGTACGCGATATTCATGAAACCGAGCCCTGCGCCCAGCTTCCGCATACCTTCAAAAAGTTCGGTCTTGCAGTGGAAGCAGCGGCTTGCGTCGTTGCGCTGGTACTCGGGATTATCGAGTTCCTCGGTCTGGATGATGCGCAGCGGGATTCCGTGGGTTTCGGCGAAGGCCCTGGCCTGCTCCATGTCGCGTCGGGCGAGGCTTGGCGAGTCGGCGAGGACGGCGAGCACGCGGTCGCCCAGCACGCGGTGAGCGACAGCGGCCAGAAAAGCGGAATCCACTCCGCCGGAGTAGGCGACCATCAGCGAGCCGAGCGAACGCAGGCGCTCTTCGAGCGTGCTCAACTTTGCGGCTGCTGATGATTCGAGCGTGATTCCATGCGTGGTCGACACAGAGCGATTATATCCGCGGGTTTGGATGCGCCGATTGCGTCAACGGCAGTTTGGCTTGCGCCGAGATTGGGAACCCTCCAGGTTCAAAGTGGCTGGATCTGGCATTTCAATCGGGCGAGATTACCCTTTTCCCTCCTATGTGTAGGGTCAGCAGCTTGAGGCTAGTTGGCACATTTGACCATGTGATTCTGGGGTTATGGTTCTAAATGTCGGCAAACATGTTACTTAGATCCATAATCTGTCTGATGAGCATCGCGGAATCACCAGTGGAATCGTAAAAAGGTGACATTGCTTTTACATTTTTGCCGCTGCCTGAATAAGCGATCCCGGCGTCTGAATTCAAATAGCGACTCCATGCTCCATGGCGAGCGAGGAATCCGTTCTCAAAAGAATGCGAGGCGTCCGTGCGCTACCTCATGGGGAACCGGAACGGAAGTGATCGACGCGCGATGGCGAGATCTAAAACTGCTGCCAGGAACCTGCCGCTGTTTTGCCTCGTTCTCGTATTTTCTGCGCCTTTGGCCCTTGTGGCTCAGCTTGAGTCGTCGGGTGCCGAACGAAAGACTGTGTTCGGGTTCAATTCGCTGGCTGCAGGCATGGGAGCCAGCGGCCAAGCGGAGCCGTCGGCGTATCGAATCGAGAGATTCACGAGGGCGAGTCTGTTCCTGTCAGTTTCTTCATTCGGTATTGGCGGCCAGATTTTGACCAATGTGTCGCCGCATCTGGATGCGAGGCTGTTCGGGAATCGCGCTTCGATCACGACGCATCACTGGTCGCAAGAAGATTTCAGCATCGCGGTGAACGCTGGGTTTGCGAACGTGGGAGCAATGGTGGACGGATATCCGTTTCATAAGCCATTCCGGTTGAGCGCGGGCTATCTCCTCTATAACGGCGACCGGGTGCGGGCCACTCTCCACGCGAAGCAGGATGCGATCTTCACGATCAACGACAGGGACTGGATTTCGGACAATGCCGATCCTGTTCACGGCAGTGGCTTGCTGAACTTGGGAGGACGTGGAGTGATGCTCACGACCGGATACGGTCGAATGGTTTCAAGAACGGAGAAGCACTGGTCGTTTCCCTTCGAAGCGGGAGTGGCATTCATTGACACGCCGAAGGTGATACTCAACCTGGCTGGTCAGATCTGTACGGCACAGGGTATCGATTGTCAGCCTGCTGCGAGCTTTCCGGGTTTTTCTGATGCATTGGCGACGCAAATGGCAGATTGGAACAGGAATGCGGCGCCATTTCATATCTATCCGGTTGTTCAAGGCGGGGTTGCGTATACATTTCGTATACGGTGAGCGCTGTTCTTCGAGCAGTCGAGGGGAACACCTAACGTGGAAATTTGCCAATCGGCGGCGGAGTTTCTCGTATCCCACCAAAGCGACAAACTACGTCGTTCGGAGGGGCAGCCGGCATCCAGCCCGGCTCTTTGCAATGAACATTGGGGTGTGCTGCCGATCACTCATCTGAGAACCGTCGGGGCGGATGCTTCGTATGGACTTGCAAGGACAAAGCCATGCGAAACCTATGGCAGGACGTTGTGTATGCGTGTCGACAGATGCGTCACTCACCGGTATTTACGCTGACCGCACTGTTGACGCTGGCATTGGGAATTGGGGCGACGACCGCAATTTTTTCTCTCATCCATACGGTGATGATGAAGTCGATGCCGGTAGCGGACCCGGCGACGCTGTATCGCGTGGGTGAGGGAAACGACTGCTGCGTCAACATGGGGCCGGAGGGAAGCTGGGGACTGTTTCCTTACGTGGTCTACCACCGTTTTCAGGAAGCCGCGCCGGAGTTTGAGCAGTTGGCGGCGTTCCAGGCTGGACGGGAGCTGTTCAGCGTGCGGCGAGGCGAGAGTGATCAGCAGGCGAAGCCTCTGCGGTCAGAGTATGTGTCTGGGAATTATTTCTCGACTTTCGGGATCCAGGCCCACGCCGGGCGGACGTTGACTCCCGCCGATGACAGGCGTGGCGCGCCGCCTGCTGCGATGTTGACGCACAGGGCCTGGCAGCAGAAGTACGGTTCGGATGCAAAGGTGGTTGGAGCGATATTCCTGATCAACGGCAATCCGTTCACGATTGTTGGAATTGCGCCGCGCGGGTTTGATGGGGAGACGCTGGAGAGCGATCCGCCGGAGATGTTTGTGCCGATCGAGCAGGAGCCGCTGATTTCCGGCGCAAATACACTGATGAATCAGCCGATGTCGTGGCTGCGGATTATCGGGCGGTTGAAGCCGGGGGCGAATCCGGAGTCGCTGGGGCCACGGTTTACCACGATATTGCGGAATTGGTTTCTGAATGATTTCGGGCCGCTGTTCCCGCAGTTCGGACCGCAGGTGAATGCGGTATTGCCGAAGCAGTTTGTGAAGCTGACCCCGGGCGGAGCCGGAATCGCTTCGATGAAAGCGGACTATGAGGCGAGCCTTCGGATTCTGCTGGCGGTGTGCGGGCTGGTGCTGCTGATTGCTTGCGCGAATATCGCGAACCTGCTGCTGGCTCGCGGGTCGGCGCGGAGCACGCAGACGGCGATACGGCTGGCGCTAGGAGCGTCGAGGAGAAGGCTGATTAGGCAGTGGATAACGGAGAGCCTTGTGCTGGCTGTGGCGGGAGGAGCAGCGGGCCTGGTGGTGGCGTTTGCAGGCGTGAAAGTGATATTGGCACTGGCATTTCGCCATGCGCACTATGTGCCGATCAGCGCGCTGCCTTCACTTCCGGTGCTGGGGTTTGCATTTGGGGTGGCGCTGATCACGGGATTGGTGTTTGGGACGGCGCCGGCATGGATTGCGACGAGAGCGAATCCGGCTTCGACTCTGCATGGGGCGAACCGGACGACGCGGGATCGAAGCGGATTCTGGCAGAAGTCGCTGGTGGTTGTGCAAGCGACGCTATCCGTGGTGCTGCTGAGCGGCGCGGGACTGCTGACACGGAGCATGCAGAAGATGGAGCAGCAGGATTTCGGGTTCAGTGTCGATCATCGTGTCAGCATCAGCATGTATGCGCCGTTCTCGAGCTATTCGCGGGAGAAGCTGGATGTGACTTACAAAAATCTGCAGCAGCGGCTGGAACGGATTCCGGGAGTGAAGTCGGCGGCACTGGCGCTGTATACGCCGTTCACGAACAACTGGGGCGAGCTTTTTGTCAGGCCGGGATCGGAGCCGCCGAACATCAATGATCCCTCGAGCGTGATGGTGTCGTGGAATCGCGTGAGCCCTGGGTATCTGGAGACCATGGGTCAGAAGGTGGTGCGCGGGCGGACGATCACGGAGCAGGATACGGCGGCGACGCGCAATGTTGCGGTGGTGGATGAAGCGCTGGTAAAGAAATATTTCAAGCCGGGTGAGGATCCGATCGGGCAGGTATTCGGGATTGACGATCCGAGATACGCGAAGGCGTACGAGATTGTGGGCGTGGTGCACACGGCGAACTATACAGATCCAAGTGGGCACTGGCGGCCGCCATTGTTCTTTGTGCCGCTGGCGCAGCATGGAACCTACGACAAGCAAATGGTGCAGATGATTGACGATCGCAGCCATATCATGGACGCCGCAGTGCTGGAGGTGCAGGGCGGGATGGAGGGGCTGGAAGCTCAGGTGAAGCGTGCGTTCTCAGAGGTCGATCCGAATTTGACGCTGGTGGAGATCCGTCCGATGGAGCAACAAGTGGCGGACCGGCTGGACCAGGACAGGACGGTGGCGCAGTTGACAGGACTGTTCGGATTGCTGGCGCTGGTGCTAGCAGCGGTGGGTTTATACGGCGTGACGGCGTACAGCGTGGAGAGGCGGACGGCGGAGATTGGAGTGCGGATTGCGCTTGGTGCGGACCGGACGAGCGTGGTTGAAATGGTGCTGAAGGGCGCGTTTCTGCAGATTCTGATTGGGCTGATGATTGGAGTACCGGCCTCGATCGGATGCGCGAGGCTGATCGCGGCGAAGCTCTATCAGGTGAAGGGGTGGGATCCCATCGTTCTGGGCGGGGCGGTGCTGGCGCTGGCGGGTTGTGCGCTGGTGGCGAGCGTACTCCCGGCGAGAAGGGCAGCGGCAGTGAACCCGGTGCGGGCGTTGAGGGTGGAGTGAGCTGACTATTCGCCCAACTTGGAGTTGTGCGCGGCGCGAATGAGACGTGGCAAATTCAGCGAAGGGGAACGCTTGATGTCGGCGCCGGCCATGGCTTTCAGTTGCGCGAGGGCCTGGGAGTGTTCTTCCGAATTGCGCGCGCAGGAACAGTCGGGCGGGATGTAGATGTCGAAGCCGCGCATGTTCGCGTCGTGTGCCGTGACGGTGATGCAACTGTTGGAGCTGAGGCCGGTGAGGATCAGGGTCTCGACCTCAAGATGCCGAAGCAGGACTTCGAGCGGGGTCATGTAGAAAGCGGAATGCAACGGCTTGAGAACGAAGTAGTCTTCGCTATCGGGAAGCAGAGGGCGCACGAATTGTGAGCCTTTAGCCTCGAGGCAGCGACCCATCAGCACTTCCTTTTCGCTGCGCCAGTCGCCAAAGTTGTCATTTACGTAGAGGACTGGGATGCCTGCCTGCCGCGCTCGGGTTTTCAGTTTTAAGAGGGCATCACGCACCTTCAGCGCGCCCTGAAGGATTGCGTCTCCATCGGGAAACTGGAAAGTTGTGAGCACGTCGATGAGCAAGAGAGCAACCGGTACCGGAGAAGGGCTGGTTTGCGCGTGCTTTCTGGATCGCATGGGATGTGTGATGCGGAAGATGAACAGGGGGCGGTTTGGCCGAACCGGGTGAAACTGCTAGGCTCGTGATCGTTATGACATACGAGAACATTCGGGTGGAGAAGCGGGGGGCGGTTGCAACGGTCGTGTTGGATCGGCCGAAGGTATTGAATGCGCTGAATGCGGCGACGTTTGCGGAGCTGGATGCGGCGTTTGAGGAACTCGGCGCGGACCATGAAGTTGGGGTGGTGCTTCTGGCGGGCTCTGGGGAGCGGGCGTTTGCGGCAGGTGCGGACATTCGCGAACTGGATGCGGTGGGTCCCAGTGAGGGCGAAGCGTTTGCACTGCGGGGGCAGGCGGTGTTTCGCAAGGTCGAGACGCTCGGGAAGCCGGTGATTGCGTGCGTTCGCGGATTTGCGCTTGGCGGAGGATGTGAGCTGGCGATGGCGTGTACGCTGCGACTGGCGGCGGAGGATGCGAAGTTCGGACAGCCGGAGGTGAAGCTGGGAGTGATTCCGGGGTATGGGGGAACGCAGCGATTGCCGCGGCTGGTGGGGAGGGGAGCGGCGCTGAAGATGCTGCTGACGGGAGCGGTCATCGATGCCCGAGAGGCGTTGCGGATTGGGCTGGTGGATGAAGTGGTTCTGGCTGCAGATCTGATGGCTCGGGCGGAGGCGCTGGCGGAGGAGATTTCGGCGCAGGCACCAAAGGCGGTTGCGGAAGTGATTCGGGTGGTGGATGAGGGGCTGGATCTGCGGTTGGAGATGGCTCTGGGCTTAGAGGCGGAGGCGTTTGGGAAATTATGCGATACAGCGGATAAGGAGGAGGGGACGCGAGCCTTCTTGGAGAAGAGACGGGCGGAGTGGGACAGGCAGTGGAGCTAGCAGAGTTCGCGTGCGCCGGTCGTGCCCGTTCGCCGGATTCGGGGTGCTCCGGACTGTATTCTAGAAGAGTGAGTTTTTCTAAAAGAAGTGTGCGGTCTTGGGCGGTAGCGGGCCTTGTTGCGGCTGGTTTGGTTGCCTGTCATAAGCAGGAGCAGGCGGTGGTTGGTGTGGCCAAGAGCGCTGTCAGTGCCGAGCAGCAGGCTCGGGCAGCGGCACAGGAGCGGGCGACGAAGGGTGACGAGCAACGGGCGGAGCTGGCAAAGATATCGCTGCCCACGAAGAGCATGTATGTGGATATCCATGAGCCCTCGGCGTGGGCGAATCCGTTTCTGGCAATAGGCGCAGATTCGATCACGCTGCGGATCATCAATGCTGACGCGAACACGAGCGGTCTCGGGAAGGGAACGATGCTGAGGCCCGAGGGAGCACGGAGGCAGGAGATCCAGATCAGGCCGAGCGACCTGGCAGAGGCGATGGTCGCAGTGCCGTCGAGCGCATGGAAGTATGGGCGCGTGGTGGCGGTGGCGGAGATGCCGGGTGGAGCAGCGAAGGATCGCGCGAAGATGCGGCGGAATGTGGAGAGAGCCATTCAGCAGTTGAATGATCTGGGGATCGTGGTGGAGGAGTGGCCGACGCGGTAGGTCCGACCGGAAGGTGAACCAGCATCCTTGCTTCCCACCCATGCTTCGGATGGATGGGGCACCCGAATCCTGACGTTAGCGGATACAGCAAACCCAGCCTGAACGCGAAGCGCTAAGATTCTTGGCGTGGACGTTTTCCAGATTCTGAATCAACCTCCTTTGGATCATGAGAAGTTCAGCGCGCATCGAGAGCTGGAAGCGCGCCTGAAGGCGAAGCTGCGCGGCGATGTGCAGTTCGATGCAGGGTCGCGGGCCTTGTATGCGACGGATGCTTCGAATTACAGACAATTACCGGTTGGCGTGATTCTGCCGTGCGATGCGGCGGATGTGGAAATGGCGCTCGCGGAGTGTCGCGCGCTCCACGCGGCAGTGTTGCCAAGAGGCGGAGGGACGAGCCTTGCGGGGCAGTGCGCGAATGTGGCGGTGGTGCTCGACTTTTCGCGCTACATGAACGGCCTGGTATCGATTGATCCGTCGGCAAAGCTGGCGGTGGTGCAACCAGGAATTGTGCTGGACAGGTTGCGCGATGCGGCGGAGAAGTACGAGCTGACGTATGGACCGGATCCGGCGACACACTCGAGATGCACGCTGGGCGGGATGATCGGGAACAACAGCTGCGGTGTACACGGACTGATGGCAGGGAAGGTCGTCGATAACGTGGAGAGTCTGGATGTCGCACTCTACGACGGCACGCGATTGGTGGTTGGAAAGACCAGCGATGCGGAGTTGGAGAGAATCATTCGCGAGGGCGGACGAAGAGGGCAGATTTACGAAGGGCTAAAGAGCATTCGCGACCGGTATGCGGATCTGGTAAGGGCGCGATTTCCGCGGATTCCGCGAAGGGTTTCGGGATATAACCTGGATGAACTACTGCCGGAGAACGGGTTCAATGTGGCGCGTGCTCTGGTCGGGACCGAAGGTACGTGCGTGACGGTGCTGGAGGCGAAGCTGAACCTGACAGCGAGCCCGCAGCATCGTGTGCTGACGGTGCTGGCGTTTCCAGATGCGTTTGCGGCCGCGGATGCGGTTCCGGCGGCGCTGGAACACAAGCCGATTGGGCTTGAAGGGTTCGACCAGATGCTGGTGGACTTCATGCGTAGGAAGGGTCTGGCATCGGCGCAGTTGCAAAAGCTGCCTGAGGGACAGAATTTTCTGCTGGTGGAGATGGGGGGCTCTTCTGAGGAGGAGGCGCAGGCGAAGGCACGAAACATTGCGGATGCATCGCAGAAGTGGCCGGTGAGGCCGAGTGCGCATATCTGTTCGCGGGAAGAGGCGGCGAGCGTCTGGTATGTGCGGGAGTCTGCGCTTGGCGCGGTGGTGTTTGTGCCGGGTGAGCCAGATCGATGCGAGGGATGGGAAGACTCGGCGGTTCCTCCGGAGAAACTCGGGGACTATCTGCGCGCGATCAAGGAGCTGATGAGCGAGTACGGATACAGCACGCCAGTCTATGGGCATTACGGGCAGGGTTGCGTGCACATGCGGGTGAACTTCGACTTCCGAAGCGATTTGGGGCTGCGGAAATTTCGGGAGTTCATGGAACGCGCGACGGATGTGGTGCTGAGGTTTGGCGGATCGCTGAGCGGCGAGCATGGCGATGGGCAGTCAAGGGCCGCGCTGCTGCCGAAGATGTTTGGGCCGGAACTGATGGGAGCGTTCCGGGAGTTCAAGCGACTTTGGGATCCGGATAACCGGATGAATCCGGGGAAGCTGGTGGATGCGGTTCGGGTGTATGACCCGATCGAGAATCTTCGTAATGGAATCCAGAGCAGGTCAAGCATCAATCCGGCGCAGTCACCGGATCGGCGCCATGAAGGCATGGATGCATTCAAGACTCACTTTGCGTTTGCGAAGGATGGCGGTTCTATGGAGCGCGCGACGGAGAGATGCGTTGGCGTTGGCGCTTGCCGGAAGACCGAGGGCGGAGTGATGTGTCCGAGCTACCGCGGAACGGGGGAGGAGAGGCACTCGACGCGAGGAAGAGCGCATTTGCTGTGGGAGATGCTTGCAGGATCGCTGCGACCGGAAGGGTTCAAGAGCGAGGCGGTGCATGAGGCGCTGGATCTGTGCCTGAGCTGCAAGGCGTGCAAGACGGAGTGTCCGGTGCAGGTGGACATGGCGCAGTACAAGGCGGAATTCCTGGCGCAGCACTACAAGAGGCGAATGCATCCGCTGCAGCATTATGTGTTCGGGTTTGCGGACAAGCTGGCGAGATTCGGGTCGATTGCGCCAGCAATGACGAATGCGGTGCTGACCGGTGCGGTGACGAGCGGGCTGGTAAAGCGAATCGCGGGAGTTGCGAAGGAGCGGAGGCTTCCGGAATTGGCGAGGCTATCGTTCCAGAAGATGCGTGTCGATAAAGCCGCGAGCGGATCGGGGCAGAGAGTGCTGCTTTGGCCGGATACGTGGAATAACTACTATCATCCGCAGACGCTGACGGCCGCGGAGAAGGTGCTGGCGACAGCGGGATTTGTGGTGGAGAGCCCGAAGGGACATGTTTGCTGCGGAAGACCGCTTTATGACTTTGGCTTTCTGGATCAGGCGAGGTCGTATCTCGACCGTGTAATGGAGAAACTGGGTGCCCAGATCGATGCGGGGTTGCCGTTGATCTTCCTGGAGCCGAGCTGCGCGAGCGTGTTCAAGGATGAGCTGCTGGAGTTCTTCCCGAAGAGCGAGCGAGCACAGAAGATGAGCAGACAGACATGGCTACTGGCGGACTGGCTGGCGGCGCATGCTCCGGAATGGAAACCGGAGGGGCTGGAAGGCGCGCACGTGCTGGTACATGGGCACTGCCATCACAAGGCGGTGTTTGGAGGGACGGAGAGCGAGATTGCGCTCCTAGAGAAGGCGGGTGCAAACGTTGAGGCGATCAAGGCGGGATGCTGCGGGATGGCGGGGCCGTTCGGATTTGAAGCGGATAAGTACGACGTTTCGAAGAGGATAGCGCAGGATGGGCTGATGCCCGCGGTAGAGAGTGCCGGTCCAATGACGGTGCTGGTGGCCGACGGGTTCAGTTGCAGGGAACAGGTGGAGCAACTTGGGCACAAACAGGCGGTGCACTTCGCGGAGGTGCTGGCGCGGGGGTGTGGCTGTCAATCCAACGACTAAGATCCGTCGATGGTGCCCCGACGGTGGCGCGCCAGGTGTGAGAGGGAGTGGGCAGAAGGTGGCGCGGCAGTAGTGCCGGCTGCTGCCCGAGAGGGAGCGTTCCTGGCTTTGATCGAGAATCAAATCCTCCAGGCTGCCACGAGAGTATTGCGGCGACTCAAGCTCGTGCCAGAACGGCCGCGATTCGCAACGTAGTCTCGTGTCACTTACTCCGGCACAATCCGCATCTCCGAGCGGAAGACGTGATAATCGGTGAACACGACGTCGTCTAGTTGGGTAACCTCGCGCACTTCTGCCGTCACTCCCGATCCCCTTGCAGGCCGCGGGGAATCTCCCGCCGAAACCGATACTCCCCTCACGGGACACGTGTACAACTTGCGGCCAATGTTCACTGCCCCATACTCCACCATGATGTCCGCACGCTTCAGCGGCGACCCTAATTCAGGATCGGCTCGCAGCACCAACCGCAAAATGGTTCCCAAATTCGGATCGATTGCGATCTCGCCGTGGTACGCAGTTGGCGCCATCGCGCTGATCTCCCCGCCACCGGCCAGAGCCGCAGGAAACGAGACCTGGTAATGCGATTTCTCCTGCGGAACCCGGAATCGCAGAACCGCCATCAGCCCATTGGGTCCCTCTTCCCACCTCGCCCAATCCGTTGAACTGTGCGCAGCATCCAGAATGACCGTGCTCAAGATCGGCCCGAAAGTTCCGCGCGTAATAAGGCGTTGCTCCTCGGCACCTTCTGCATGTGCAATTTCGTTGCCATCCCGGTAGAGTACGGTCGCTTTGAACTCTCCCCCAGGCCGCATCACTGCAACTCGGCTGGACGTGTTTGCGTCGTGCTTCTGCATCACTCCTTCGAACGAATGCGTCAATCGCTTCGCATAGAAATTGGGCAGCCTAGGAAGCACGTTCTTCAGGTACTCCACCGCAAGAGACGCGATCTTCCGCAGTTCTTCGGCATTCGGCGCAGCCCTCTCGGGAATCTCCTCCTTCGGCGGATCGAGGAACACCGACAGATCCGCCACGCCAATCAGGGCTGCGCGCGATTTCGTACCCGGCAATTGCGCGCTCAACACCGCAAGTTTCGGACTGCTCAGCCGCTGCGTCAATTGCAGAGGTTCGATCTCATTCGCAGCTTCTCCATCGCGCTTACTCCTCGCCGCTTGCACCAGTTTCGTCAGTTGCTCCACGGTGACGGGCATTGCAGCAGTCTGCACCTCTTTAGCTGGCTCTCGCTGAACAACCGGTGCTTCTTCCCTTGTTTCAGGAAGGGCTCTCTCGGGTTGGTCATAATAAGCACTAATCGTCCGAGCCGTAAGATTGGGCCGGTTTACCGTCACCCGCAGTTCATGAAATCCATCTGCAAGCTGAGCCTTCGGAGCATTGAATGAGATTTCATAAAACGATTTCGCCTCAGCCGCGACATGGTCCAGTGCCTCCGTGAGAGCCCTGTCACGATTCGTTTCCGGAAGCTCGCCCTTGCCTCCACTCTTGATCGCAAGCACATTGAGTCGCAGAATCCTTGCATCCACATCCGAAATCTTCCTAAGAGGTTTCAGAAAATCGCGCATGTAGAAGTCGCCAGCCGTATATCCGCCGTACAACGTCACTCGCCCATCGTGTAGCAGCCTCGCGAGTTGAATTGCAACTGTATAGTACGTACGCTGATTGCGCAGATCCACTTCTGTAAGCGCCGACTGGGGAGGCACAGGTGTAGGCCACCCGGGCCCGAGCCATACCAGCAACTTCCTGCCCGGCTTAAGTGCTTCCTTTTTTGCAATCGTAAAGAGGCCGTTCAGCGAGACGTGAAGCGCATCCAGGCCACGCGGCTTCACCGTCCCACTCAACGCGCCCACTTCATCCGCCAATGCATTCCCATCCAGCGTGGGTTCCCATAACATCCGCATCCCCGATGACACAAGCTGCGCAATCGACGTTGGCTGCCCAAGCCTCCCTCCGTTTTCGCGCAGGAAACTCTCGAGTCCATGCCGGGCATACCCCATTTCCACGAACCCGTTGTTAACCGAATCGATGACGATGATCATCTGTGTCGGAATATCAGGCTTCGCGTTCACCCCATCGAATCCCGCGAACGCCGAGATCTGCCGCGGCTTTCCGTCATCGAAGATCGTGAAATCACCTGGCAGCAATCGGGATATGGGCGTCCCCGTCGCATCCGCCACCACGACATCGAGATGTACCGGCTGTGCCTGGTCGATCTCGTGCGTCAGGGCACCGGCACTTTCACTCTGCGCAGCAGCCCCAGCACTCATTGCGGCGTACGCTACGATGAGTGCAAACCACCTGACCCGATCCCGTCTCCCCGGCGCGACTTCCAGCATGCCCCGTTTCCCCCGGTACGAAACCGCCGCACCTCTAAGCTACGTCAGTGACGCTCCATCTTCTGTGTCCGGCTGCACAAAGCCTGCCCACCGGACAGACCAACGCCGGATTCCGTAAGATCGAAACAGCTGCGGGACATCGCATCGTTCCTGAACTGGCGGCGATTGCCGGTAAAAACCAGAAGTTCTTCTCCCGTCTCGATTCGAACAAGAAGGTGCGATCTGTCACCCGCCTGGCAAGCTCGCAAATACATCATCAAGCACACGATGTTCCCTTCGGATGAGCACAGGTCGTACCCATTTCCACTATCTCAGGAGGAATCTCATGAGCACTGCAATCGACAATTTGAACTCGGCAATGCACAGAGCAGCATCCATTCGCCCCAAGGTGGGGGGATTTCCATACCTAGCCGAGTGCCTTCGACAGGCCGGGGTTACGCGTAACATTTGGTCTCTCCCTGCGTGTCAAAGTTTATTCCTGACCGAGCAGGGAGCGGTTGTGATGCAGGGTTCACCTCTGGTATCGGGCGCGGTGGACGTACCGGCCTTTGATCGGGAGGCCCTGATTCAAGCTCTTCGAATCGACCAAGCAGGTGAAAGCACATTTCCAGAGTTCCTGGCGGCTAGCTGGCGCGCGGGAGTCGTGCGCTATGACGTAGACTTTGCCGCTCGCAAGGTTGCCTACCAGGGTTCAAAGGGTGAGGAGTACGTTGAAGCCTACCGGGCCGTCGAACTCGATTAGTACATTGGGCAAGTCTGGGTATGCGAAATCTCAATCAGTCCGTTCTGCGAGCGCACAATCGCCGACAGGAACATGAGTCGATGAGGCATTCGAATCGTACTTAAGGACGGAACTTGTTTACTCAGTTCGCAGGACGCGCATAGGGGAGACAGAGGCGGCTCGTCTTGCGGGGAGGAAGCAGGCGAGAATTGCGGCGGCTAGCAGGACGATGGCTACGGAGATGAAGGCGGTGAAGTCGAGTGCTTTCACGCCGAAGAGGAGGCTCTGCATGGCGCGGCCGACAAAGTAGGTGCCGATGAGGCCGAGGCCGAGGCCAATGAGGGCGAGGACCACGCCGTCACGAATGACGAGGCTGACGACGCGGTTGCGGGTGGCGCCCAGAGCCATTCGAAGGGCGATTTCGTGCGCGCGCTGGGCGACAGAGAAGGACATTACGCCGTAGATGCCGAGAGCGGCTAGGAAGAGAGCGACGGCTGCGAAGCTGGTGAAGAGGACGAGCGTAAAGCGCTGGTCAGCCATGGATTCGCCAACGACGTCGTCGAGGGTTTTGGGCTGGGCGAGAGCGACGGTGGAATCGACCTGGTGCACTGCGGCGGAGATGCTGTTGAGCATCGCGGAGGGGTTCTCAGCGGTGCGGACGGCGAAGCCTGCCTGCGGCCAGGGGATCTGGTAGAAGGGAATCAGCATCTCAGGGTTTTCGTCGCGCTGATCGGCAGTGTGCACGTTGTGATATGTGCCGATGATCTGCCAGGAGACGTAGTCGCCGAGCTTGGTGACGCCGGGAATGAGTTCTTCGACGAGGACGCGCTGGCGGAGCGGGTCCTTGCCCTTGAGGTATTTCTTGACGAAGTCCTGATTGACCATGGCCACCTTGACGGTGCCCGCGGTGTCCTGTTCAGTGAAGCTACGTCCTGAGATCAGTTGAATGCCAAAGGCGTTGAAGTAATCGGGCGTGACCATGCCGAAGCCGGTGCCCGGACGTTGCGAGGGATCGGCGTAGGTTGGTCCACCGTCAAGCCTGAACGGCATGCCGAAGCCGGCACCGTAGGGAGGCTGACCGGTCATAGCGGCAACATGCCGGACGCCGGGGACAGCGGCGATGTGGGCGATGATGTCGCGGTAGTAGGCGGACATGGCCTTGGGATCTTTGGAGCGGGAATCCGGGACAGGCAAAAAGAAATTGAGAACGTGGTCTGTCTTGATTCCGAGATCGACGTGAGCAAGATTCCAAAAGCTATGAATGGTCAGGCCGGCTCCTGCAAGCAGAGCGAGTGCGAGAGCGAATTCGCCGATGACAAGGATGCGGCGGAGGAGATGCTTTCCGGCGCTGGTTCCGGCGCGTCCGCCTTCTTTCAGAGTTTCGGCGGGATCGATGCGCGATGCGTACCAGGCAGGAGCTGAGCCAGCGAGAAGGCCGGCAAGTGTAGTAGCGAGAAGAGTGAAGAGCAGGATGGGTATGTTGAGGCGGAGATCGGCTTCGCTGGGCAGTGTGTTGCGGGGCATGGCGGCGATGAGGCCCTGCAGCATGCCGTAGCCGACGGCAACTCCGAGAACTCCGCCGGCGATGGCGAGGATGAGGCTTTCGGTAAGGAGCTGGGAGAAGATGGTGCGGCGTGCTGCACCGAGCGCGCTGCGCACGGCTAGTTCCTTCTGGCGAGCCATGCCACGTGTGAGCAGGAGATTGGCGACGTTGACGCAGGCAATGAGGAGGACAAAGCCGACGGCGCCGAGGAGCAGCCAGAGCATCTTGATGCGTTCTTTGGGGAGGAAGTCGTTTTTGAGACCTTCGACGTAGGAGCCCCAGCCCTTATCGCTTTTGGGATACATCTCGGCGATGTGAGCGGTGACGGAGTCCATGTTCTGCTGGCCCTGCTTGACGGTGACGCCGGGCTTGAGCCGCCCCATGACGAGGAGCCAGTGGAAGTCGTGATTGATCTGCTCGGGCTTGAAGACTAAGGGGACAATGAGTTGCGCCTGCTGGCGATCGAAGATGCCGGGGCGCTGTACGCCGACAACGGTGTAGGGCTCGTTATCCATGCGCAGAGTGGTACCGATGATTTTGGGATCGGCGCCGAGCTTCATCCACAACTTGTGCGTGAGGATGACGACATGGTTGCGGCCTTCAACACCTTCTTCGGGAAGGAAATAGCGGCCCATCAGGAGCGGCTCGCCCATCATTTGCGGCATGCTGTAGGTTTGGCGAACGCCGTTGATGTACTCGGGCTTGTCTTTCGTGGCGAGGTTGAAGGAGGCTCCGGACCATGCGCAGAGGTCCTGAAAGACGGTGTTCTGCTGCTTCCAGTCGAGGAAGTCGCCGGCGGAGACGCCATTGTGGTAGGTCTGGATTTTGGACCAGACCATCACGAGCTGCTCAGGATGAGGGTAGGGGAGGGGAGCGAGAAGGGTGGCGTAGTCGACGGTGAAGATCGCGGTGTTGGCGCCGATGCCGATGGCCAAGGTGAGCAGAACGGTGAAGGTGAGGCCGGGGTTTCGAGCCAGCATACGGAAGCTGAAGCGGATGTTCTGAAGAAGAGTCTGCATTGCTGTCTCTCCCCTGAGGATGTGTGTTTTCCTGTTTGATTTTCCGGCTACAACGTGTAACAGAGCAGGTAAGTTGCCAATCGCTCATCATGAAAACAAAATGGTTAGCTGATAAAGAGCCAGCTGGAGTGTCCGGAAAAGAGGGCTTCGTTCGGAAATGAACATTGAAGGAGCCGAGAATTTCGGCTGGATTCCAGTCCATCGCTCAAGGATAGCTCGTCACCCTATGTAGTATTCGATGTATACTGTCAGGCAACAAATGTCAAATTGTCTTTTGGCGGGACACGTTTCCCCGGGGCTAGGTCGAAGACGGGGAGCCAGCTACTCGTATTTGAAGCCGCGGTTGGGGATGAACTCGAATTTGACGAGGGCGTCACGGTAATCGAGGTGGAGGATGAGCTGGTAATAGGTGTCGACGCCGATGTTGCCGCCGATGGCCATGCCCGTGATCCGAGAGATGAATGAGGTGTCGGTTGTGGGGACATTGGCAATCTTCTGAGAGAAGTGAGCGAAGTTGAAGGTGAGCTCGTTGGCGTAAGTGACTTTCGTCGTGGGAGAGCCACCCCAACCGCCGACCTCTTTTTCGTATGTTTTGGAGAGCTCTTTAGCGATGTCGGGCGTCACGTTGGTTTCCGGCGAACTGATGGCGAGAAGAAACAGCTTGATAAGTTTGTCGTTGACAGCGGTGGGAAGGAAAAGGTCGCGGCCGGCGCGGTAGATCTGTGACCAGTCCTTCATGTCCGGTGCGATGACGCGATCGACGAGATGCGGGCTGGCTGCCCCGGTGTCTTCACCGCTGTCGGTGTGCAGGGCGGGGATGTAGGCGGAATCCTGTGGCGCGGGCGGAAGGCTGGCGAGCTGGAGCTTACGCATGGGGTAGTCGACGGTCTCGAGGAAGTCGGCGAAGACATCGAAGCCGATGGTGCCGTTGCCGTCGTCGCTGGGGCTGGCGGCATCGATGACTTTGAGGGCGCAGTCGTGGAACTCGAGGTTGCCGAGCTTGAGCTTGTCGGCTACGGCGATATAGCTGGGCTTGGCGCCTGGGAATGCGGGCGTTTCGTTGTCGGTGATGCGCTTGAGGCCGGCGCGTTCGGCGAGCGGCTTGTAGATGGTGAGTCCGCCTTCGCCTCCTGCGAACTCGAGACGAGCGTTGGCGGAGTTGACGCCGAGCTCGATGCCTACGGCGCGGGTGTGGCCTGCGTAGCCGGCGAGGCGGATGAAATCGACTTCGGCGGGCGCTCCGCCAGAGGCGAGTTTGCAGGCGTGGACGGGCTGAGAGGCGAGCTTCTTGAGGCGATCGGCGGCAGAGTGGAGGGAGGCGACGGTGGCCGTATCTTCACCGGTGGGACCGGCGAGGAATGCGTCCATCTCGGTGGCTCGCTCGCTAAGCGGTTGAGTCTGGAGCCACGCAAGGCGGATCTCGGGGTCTTGAGGGTCGAACTCATGGGCGAGACCGAATTGCTGGTTTGCGGTGGCGTTGCGGGATTCTGCCTGAGCAACACGAGCGTACAGAAGGCGGGTGCGCGGGTTGCAGGGATCGGCTTTGTAGGCCGCGAGCGCTGTCTGCTCGGCGGTCCAGGGTTCGCCCTGACGGAATTCGAGTTCGCCGCGGAGGGTGAGGAAGGCCGCAGATGCGGGCTGGGTGGCAGAAGACGTCTTGATGAGAGCGGCAGCGTCTGTGAGCTTTTGCTGGCGGAGAAGCGCATGGAAGAGGCCGGATACATCGTCAGGATTGTTGGGGTTCTTTTGCAGGTCGGCGCGGAAGAGGGTTTCGGCGCGCGGGTAGTCGGCGGCGAGCAGGGCTTTCTGGGCATCGGAAGGGGCGGGGTGCTTTACGACGTTGCAGGTGATGGCGAGCACCGGGGTGATGAGGAGAGAAGCGATGGCGATCAGAAAGAGGATGGAGCGAAGGCGCAGCGGATGAGAAGAAAGCAACATGGCACACCTCAGGACGCGATCGAGGCTCATCAAGATACCGGCAAGGGCAATCAGTCGGCGGGATGGCGTCGGCAGAAATCTGAAAAATGGATCGGAGACATTGTACCGATGGGCGGGTGCTTTCGTCGTGCTGAAGTGGATTGGGTGGAAGAAGAATGAGTGTACATTGACGGCCCGGGAGAGCTAAAAGGCGTTCTGAACAACTGGTAAATACATCGGCGCATCGCATTCACCTAGTCCGGCCGTGATGGTTGCGGCAGATGCGATGACGAGAGATAGAAATCCAGTGCGTTGTGCGGAGAATCAGGACGTAAGTAGATCAGGAGGAGCCGGAATAAAGGCGATTGGTTATGGCGACTATACCCCCAGAGACGGGCTATTCGAATTTGAGCGAGAGTAATGTGGCGGAGCTTCCTGCTCCGGCTTCAAGGCAGATTCCAGCGGAGACCAGTGCAGCGCATTGGCGAAGGCCCGCGATGGAGACGGCTCTGGAGCGTTATGCAGAGGCAGTAGGACGGACTCTTGGAGTAGTTTCGCGATCGTACTCAAACCTTCGCGAGAGGGTGCGAGGGTATACGGAGGATGGCTATTCGAGAGCAGAACAAGAAGCAAAGAATCTGGGAAGACGCGCGCAAGAAAATGCATCGTATGTGAGGGAACGATACCCGCTGGAGGCGCTGGGCGCGATTGCGGGCACCGCATTTCTGGTGGGAATTGCACTGAGGGTCTGGAGGTCACGGGCATCATGAATACGGAAGCGAGGCATTTGAACAACGGTATGGACGGGGGCAGGACAGTGGGGAGCATTCTTTCAGATACGAAGGAAGAGCTTAGAGAGTTTCTAGAGACACGGATCACGATGCTGCGCACGGAGCTTGGCGAGAAGATGGCCATGTTGAAGGCGGCGGCTCCGCTGGCAGTCGTGGGGATACTGTTTCTGCTCACGGCATACATGCTGTTTTCGGTGGGGTTGGTGGGAGTGATTGTGGCGCTCATGCCAGAAAACCCGTACCGGTGGTGCATAGGCTTCTTTGCGATCGCCGTGTTGTGGGGAATCGTGGGCGGGATCTGCGCGTACATGGCGATGCGGGAGTTCCAGATGAAGGAGCTGATGCCGAAGAGGACGATGCAGGTATTGAAAGAAGACAAGTTGTGGCTACAGTCTGAAGTGAGGAGCCGGGTATGAGCGTTCAACCAGTCGCCGATCTTGCATTGAAGGCAATTGAGCAGCGGCACCAGCTTCATGAGAGGGCTGAGGAACTGAAGGAAAAGATTCAGACAACCAGGGCGAAGCTCGACATGAAGAGGAACGTGCGCGAGAACTTTGCGGGCGCGGCTGCTGTGTTGGCAGCTGTGGGGCTTTTGTCCGGTTTTGCAATGGGCGGAGCTTTTACGCGGCGCTGATGGAAGGAGAACGACATATGCCAATGTTGAATACAGTTGCGAAGGCGGTGACGAAGCCAATTCCGCGGATGATCTCGCCACAGTCGCACTCGATGCTTGACTACCTGACCGCGGGAATTTTTCTGGCAAGCGCGGGATTCTTCTGGAGGAGAAATAAACGTGCTGCGATCGCTTCGTTGATCTCCGGAACTGCAGTTGCGGCGGTGAGCGCGCTGACGGAGTATCCGGGCGGTGTGAATGGCGTGTTCGGGCTGGAGAGGCACCGCAATATCGAAGTGGGGCTGGCAGCGATGGTGGCCACGATGCCGGCGTTTTTCTCCTTTGAGAACGAGCCGGAGAGGCACTTCTTCCGAGCGCAGGGAGTGCTGATGACCTGCGTGAGCGAACTGACGGATTTGAATCACGTACATCAACCTCATCCTGAGGCAGAAAATCGGCAAAAGGAACAAGCAGAGAATCCAAACTCGGTAGAAGCGGTGTGAGGGCTCGATGGCTTCCTTATGGAAGTTGGGCGGCTTGACGCCGCTGAAACTGACACAACTGGGGATAACGAAGATTGACGAGGATGAGCTGTCGACGCGCTCGGCCGCGCTGTCGTACTACTTCATTCTTGCGTTATTCCCGATGTTTCTGTTTTTGGTTTCGCTAATCGGGCTTATTGCGGGACATGCGTCGGAGATGCGGGACAATATTGTCGCGACTCTGGGGCATCTGGCGCCAGGCTCAGCGTCAGGCATCGTGCAGCAGGTAGTTCACCAAACAGTCACCAATAGTGGCGGAGTGAAGCTGGTTGCGGGTATTCTGGGCGCTCTTTGGGCGGCGTCGGGCGGTATGGGGGCGATCATCACATCGCTAAACGTGATCTACAGAACGAAAGAAGAGCGGCCGTGGTGGAAGCAGAAGCTGACCGTGATCGGCTTGACCCTTGCTCTGGCGCTGCTGATTGTTGTGGCGTCGACGCTGGTGCTGTATGGCGGTAAGATCGGACAATTGATTGCGGCGCGTGTCGGCGTGGGCAAGCTGTTCTGGGTCGTGTGGCGCATTTTGCAGTGGCCGCTCACATTCCTTGCGATGTTTCTGTCGTATTCGATCATTTACTTCTACGGGCCCGATCTCGAAGAGCGCAAGTGGTATTGGGTGACGCCGGGATCTGCTGTCGGCGTGTTGCTGTGGCTGGTGGCGTCAGTCGGGTTCAGAATCTACCTGCACTTCTTCAACTCGTACAGCGCTACGTATGGTTCGCTCGGGGCTGTGATCATCCTGATGCTGTGGTTGTATATCACCGGTTTCGCAATTCTGGTGGGCGGAGAGGTGAACTGGGTGATCGAAAACCAGGATCGAACCGAGACGGCATTTGAGGATGAGAAGCGGCGGGTCGAGTCGCAGTGGAAGGCGGCGTGAAGATCTTTCTGTTTGAGTCATGCTGAGGTCCGCATCTCGCGGGCCTCATTTCTTTTCTGCGGAATGTTGTGTAACTTCCCAGATGCTGTTCCCCTCTCAGTGGTGCCGAGAAAAGCGGGTACATGCCTGCGCAAGAGGGGTAGTGCTGCTTCTCGGAAATCTGGGAGGTGGGTGTGAGCATTGCGATTGAGTTAAAGAGGAGCGAGACAGAGTCGGTGCTGGAGAGGTGTGGCATCGGAATTTCACGTTATGGGTTGGCGGTGATCCTGCTGCTGATCGGGCTGGCGAAGTTTACGCCGGAGGAGGCTGCCGGAATTCAGCCGCTGGTGGCGCACAGTCCTCTGATGTCGTGGATGTACGCGGTGCTTTCGGTCCGCGGTGTGTCGAATCTGATTGGGTGTGTCGAGTTGGGAATTGCGGTGCTGCTGGCGTTGCGGCCAGTTTCCGCGCGGCTGTCGTTCGCAGGAAGCGCGGGAGCGATCGTCACGTTCGTGCTGACGGCGAGCTTCCTGTTTTCGACTCCGGGTGCGATTCAGCTGGGGAGCGGGATTTCGGTCCTGGGTGCGGCAGGACAGTTCCTAATCAAGGATGTTGCGCTGCTTGGGGTGGCGGTGTGGACGGCGGCGGAGGCCTTAAGGGCAGCGTAATGGGGCTCTGCAATGCGAGCGGGGTGAGCGGCCGTGAGACTCCACTGCCCAGCGAATTGATAGAGTCGGAGAGACAGTTCTGCTGGGAGTTGGAGATGACTGAAAAGAAGACCGGAGTTTCGGCAGGGACGAACAGAAGAAGTTTTTTGAAGGGCTCGGCGCTGGCAGCGGTGGCGGCAGTGGTGGACGCGGATCTGGCGCTGCGCGCGGCGGCGCAAGCTGTCAGTCCGGAAGCGCATGGCGGATATTCGGCAGCGGCCGGGCGCGCTGTTGATCTTGCAAATGTGCTGCAGGGGACGGATTCGACGTATGCGTTTTCGCGCGGGAATACGCTGCCGATTGCGGCGGCGCCGTTTGGAATGGCGCACTGGACACTGCAGTCGGAGGCGCGCAGTCCGTGGATGTTTCAGCCGGGGGCGCGGCGGTTGCAGGGGTTTCGGAGTACGCATCAGTTGAGTCCGTGGCTGTCGGATTACGGAGAGGCGTTATTCCTGCCGTTTTCCGGAGAGACGAAGACGGAGCCGGGCGCGAGCAGTTCTTCGTGGCGGCCGGAGGATGCGGTGCTGCGGGCGTACTCGTTGAAGCTGTCGCTGATGCGGTACCAGGTGGATGCGGAACTGGTGCCGACGATGCGATGCGCTTTGATTGCGGCGACGAATCGGAGCGGGCTGGCGCCGGGATTTTTGATCGATGTGCCGAAGGGTGCCGAGCCGGTGGATCGCGATGAGGCGAAGCATACCGTGCGCTTTAAGTCGACGATCAATGAGGGCGGAGTTCCGGCGGGTTTTGCGACGTACTACGTGGTGCGGTTTGCGGAGGCGTGGCAGGGAATTGATGTGAAGGCGGCTGCGGGGCGGCTGACGATTGTGGCACGGTTCGGAGATGCGAAGAGCATTGAGGCGCGGATTTCGACATCGTTTATTTCGTTTGAGCAGGCGGAGAAGAATCTCGAACAGGAATTGGGGACGAAGCCGATCGAGCAGGTCCGCGCTGAAGCGAAGGCGGAATGGGCGAGGCATTTCGAGCGGATGCAGGTCGAGGGCGGGACGGATCGGCAGCAGAGGACGTTCTACTCGTGCCTGTATCGGGCGCTGCTGTTTCCGCGGACGTTCCACGAGATAGACGATGCGGGGAAGCCACAGCACTACAGCGCGTACAACGGCAAGGTTGAACCGGGCGTGATGTATGCGGATCATGGGTACTGGGATGTGTATCGCGCGTGGTACCCGTGGATGTCGATTGTGTTTCCGGAGCGGCTGGGGGAGATTCTTCAGGCGTGGGTGAATGCGTACAAGGAAGGCGGATGGCTGCCGCAGTTTCCTGCGCCGGGGTATCGCGCGTGCATGACGGGTAGTTTGATCGACTCGCTGTTTGGCGAGGCGGCGGCGAAGGGGATCAAGGGATTCGATCTGGCGGCGGCGTATGAGGGGCTGCAGAAACATTCGACGCAGCCGGGCGATCCGGATAAGGGATATGGGAGGCGCGGCGTTGAGGATTATCTGAAGCTCGGTTACTGCTCTGTCGACAATGTGGACCAGGCGGCGGCGGAGACCGTGGATGCTGCGTATGGAGACTTTTGCATCGCACAGGTGGCGAAGGCGCTGGGGCATGATGACGATGCCGCGATGTTCATGAAGCGCTCGCAGAACTGGAAGAACATCTTTGATCAGGGGACCGGGTTCTTTCGCGGGAAACATGCGGAGGGGTCGTGGCTGGAGCCGTTCGATGAGGTGCAGTGGGGGAATCCTTACGTAGAGGGAGCGGCATGGCAGCATCGCTGGGATGCTCCGCATGATATGGAGGGGCTGTTCGCGGTGATGGGTGGCAAGGAAAAGGCGGCGGCGGCGCTGGAGAAGATGCTGACGATGGAGCCGGTGTTTCACGTGGGAGTGTATGGGCAGGAGATTCACGAGATGTCAGAGATGGCGGCGGTGAACTTCGGACAGTACGATCACGGAAATCAGCCGGTGCATCACGTGCTGTATTTGTTTGCGCTGGCGGGGAGGCCGGAACGTACGCAGTACTGGGTTAAGCGCGTGATGGACGAGCTGTATTCGCCGGAGTCGTTTGCGGGGGATGAGGATACAGGTGCGATGGCGGCGTGGTACCTGATGAGTGCGATGGGCATGTATGCGGTTTGTCCGGCGAAGGCGGAGTATGTGCTGGGACGGGCGTATTTTCCGGCGATGACTGTGCGGATGGGTGAAGGGAAGACACTGCGAATCGAGAATCGGGCGAGTAGTGGCGCGGCAAGGGCTTCGTTGAATGGGAAGGGGATCGATTCGCCCGTAGTGGGACATGCGGACATCGCAGCAGGAGGGCGGTTGGTGTTTGGCTGAGCGAAAGTGACTCCCTGCTCTCAGAGGAGGAATAGAACAGCGCAACGGTCGACGAGAATGTTGTTGCTTAGCGTGCGAAAGCGCGATAGAGTTCGTTGATTTCCAAACACCGAAACTTCTACAGCGCCGATTCCCCTCCAAGATTCGCTGCAGAAGCAAACAGTGCGCGGACAGGCCAACTAGACGCTCGAACAACGGAGGCCAGGAACGTGACAAGTGTGTGTCTAGATAGCAATCTGCGTACCTGGCCTGAGAACCTAACCCATTTCAACCAATGGCTGCGCATCGCTGCTGGTGCGGTTCTGACCGGGATTCTAGTGTCAGCGGCGCCAGGGTCCGCGCAGTCCGGCGGAAGAATAGCGGGGCCGAGCGGGGGAGAAGCAGCGGGCGCCGGAATCGGGGTAGGCGCTGCAGTTGTGATCGTGGCTGTTGTTGCCGTGAGTCATAGCCATCACACGCTGACGGGCTGCGCCTTCAACGGCCCGAACGGACTGAAGTTGAAGACCAGTGATTCGACCTACTCGATCGAAGGCGATGCCGCGAACATCAAGGCTGGCGAGAAGGTAAAGCTTCACGGATCGAAGGTGAAGAAGGCGAAAGGTGCGGGTGGAGATCAGGTGTTCAAGGTGGAGAAGGTGAGCAAGGACTACGGAGCTTGCCACGTCGAGGTTGGGGCGTCTTCGGGCAGCACGCCTTGATGAGTGAAGGGGCTGGATGTCAGCTCTCTTGCCTTCGAATTGGATGGAAGAAGAGGATTGGGCCGTGATAGAGTGGCTCTACTTTTCCCACACTTTATTCCGGCCCTGCAATTCTTCTGTGAATTGAATTGAGTGATCAGGAGGTTTATCGAATGGCTTCCGTGAGCCAGCAGGTAGTTGCGCGTCCAGCGCCGGGCGTTTTGGGACGGAGTGGGCTGGTGGATCGTTACTTCTACTTCTTGCTTTCCCTGATTGTTGCGGTTGTGATTGTGGCGGGATTCAGTAAGACGGTTGATGCCGGGCTGATTCATGCCGCGCCGAGGCGGCCTGTGCTGTTATGGCTGCATGGAGCGGCGTTCTCGGCGTGGGTGGTGTTTTTTATCCTGCAATCGGGGCTGGTGCGGATTCGAAAGGTGAGCTGGCATCGGACGCTGGGATGGTTCGGTGCGGCATTGGCTGCGCTGATGGTGGTGCTGGGGTGTGTGGTGTCGGTGGTGATGGGGCGCTTTGATGCTCTGGTTATCAAGAATCCCGATCCGGCGTTTCTCAGCGTTACGTTTTGGGATATGGTTGCGTTCGGGACCCTCGTGGGGCTGGCGATTGTGTGGCGCGGCAAGCCGGAGGCGCACCGGAGGCTGCTGGTGCTTGCAACGTGCGGTCTCCTCGATGCAGGATTCGGCCGCTTTCAGTACTTGTTCGATCACAACGTGTTCTTCCTGTGCGTCGATGCGGTGATGCTGCTCGGCGTCGCCCGAGACCTGCTGATCGACAAGCGCGTGCACAAGGTGTATCTGTATGGGTTGCCGTTGCTGGTGGTGGGGCAGAATGTGGCGATCTATTTGTGGAGAGCCCGGCCGGGATGGTGGATGTCGATGTGTAAGGAGACGTTGGGGATTTGAGGCGAGTGGAATACATGGCCTGAGAGTTCTGGACCTGGGAAACTACCAGGCAGGACGCGCTGCGGTATGGCATTTCGCGATATACGGCGGTTCGGAAGCTGGACTGTTGGCACCTTTTTCTCTCAAGGACACATCACAAAAAGCGGAGGCGGCGCGAATCCAGGCTAACCGCCTACCAAGGGAGAGCGTACGGATCTCAGACATATCCTATTGCTCCTGGACGGCTTGGAAGCATGACCACGGCACTTGCATCTGACTGCTCACATTGCATCAAGCAGCTCGACAGTCTTTTTCGCGGCTATGACGGGCCCAGTTTCGTCATCCGCCTTCCATTATGGAGCTGGCATTCTTCGCCTGGAGAAGCCAGGTTCACACTGGCGATGAAGAGCCAGAAGGCTTTCGAAAAATTGATGCGGCCTTCGGAAACTGCGCTGGGAGAAGCTTTCATATCAGGTGATCTGGACGTCCAGGGAGACATTTTCTCCGCATTTGACATGGCTGAGTGGCTCTTGAGCCGCAGTCCGAGCTTGCGCAATCGCTTCGCTGCCGAGCTACATCGGGATTGCTTTACGGTGCTGAATTTTTTGACGAGGGGCTGGAAACACTCGCTACAGAGAGATGCGGGCTCGATCTCGTACCACTATGATTTGCCAGTGGAGTTCTATGAGCCGTGGCTCGGCCCAACACTGGTGTACTCGTCGGCTTACTTTCGAAGTGCCGCTGAACGGCTGGATACTGCACAGGCCGATAAACTCGATCTCATCTGCCGTAAATTGGAACTCCAGCCGGGCGATCGTTTCATGGATCTCGGATGTGGCTGGGGAAGCCTTGTGATTCACGCTGCAGCTCACTACGGGACACAGACGCGCGGGATTACGGTGAGCAAGAACCAAGCGAGAGTCGCTGCCCGCAGGGTTTCTGAATCGCATGTGGGAGATCGCTGCTTCGTTGAATACCGCGACTACCGCGACGCTCAGGATCTTCCCTGGAAATTTGACAAACTGGCGAGCATCGGAATGTTTGAACATGTGGGCGTGAGCAATCTGCCCACCTATTTCCATTGCGCATTTGATTTGCTTAAACCCGGAGGTTTGTTCCTGAACTCCGGGATAGTCAGAGCCGCAGATTCGCCACGGAGGAAGCAGTCGTTCATTGACGAGTATGTGTTCCCGGACGGCGAGCTCGGCACGCTGGCTGAAACATTGCGCGCAGCCGAAGCGGCGGGTTTTGAGATTCGTGATGTGGAGACGCTTCGCGAACATTACGCGTTGACGTTGCGACGCTGGGTGGAAAATCTTCAAAGCCATTCCCCCGAACTGCTCGAGATCGTTAGCGAACGAACCCTACGCACGTGGCTGCTCTACATGTCGGGTTCCGCGGCCGCTTTTGAGCGCGCAGATATCTCAGTCTGCCAGATTCTTCTGTGCCGCAGAGATCATCGGCGGAGCGCAAGGATTTGCACCCGCGAGTCCTGGTATGCGAACAGCCAAGCGGAATCGCAGCAATCTGCGGCCTGATGTCTTGAGGGTTTCCGTCGGCCGATGTTTTGAAAAGAAGAACGCGGACCTTGCGGTCCGCGTTCAGACTGCTGACAAAGTATCAAGATAGGCTCTCGTTTTCCACGGGAGCCTTGTTTAATTTGTAGACATGCTTAAGAAGGCGGAAGCGCAGCAGCAAGAGTTGGAGATGGTTTCAGTGGAGTCGCTGGTTCCATCGGAGCACTTGTTGCGCAAGATCGACGGGGTTGTGGATTTCAGTTTTATCCGTGACCGGG
>DATNFD010000119.1:0-32762 GCA_035606555.1 Occallatibacter sp. | reverse complement strand
GAAATGACCCGCATCAAAGGCGTCCACGGCCCGCGCTTCCTGAGCGTCATCATCGTTCGCGATGACGGCTGAGCAGCCCCGAAACCCAGACGCCACCCCTCTTTCCAGCCATTCCCGCATTACAATCAAAGTCTGAGATTCTTCCCCGGATCGGTGGTGCATCATGTCACAAGCTTCTCTCGATAACGCAACCCTTCGCTTCCTTGAAGACCGGTGGGACCCGGCAATTGCTGCCGGACTCGATGAGCCCGAATCTCTTCGTTATCGCTCAAACCTGCTGGGATCTGATCTGCGCATCACCAACTTCGCCGGCGGCAACACCAGTTCCAAAGTCAAGGAAGTCGATCCGCTCACCGGGGAGCAAGTCGAAGTGCTCTGGGTGAAGGGCTCTGGCGGCGATCTCGGCAGCATCAAGCGGACCGGGTTCGCCACACTGTATCTCGACAAGCTGCTCGCCCTGGAAAAGATCTACAAGGGCGTTGACTTCGAAGATGACATGGTCGCTATGTATCGCGTCTGCACCTTTGGAGACAATCCGGTCGCGGCCTCCATCGATACGCCTCTTCACGGTTTTCTCCCCTTCCGCCACGTCGATCACCTTCATCCCGATTGGGGTATCGCCCTTGCTGCTTCAGCTAACGGTAAACAAAAGATGGACGAGTTCAATCGCGAATTCAATCACTCCCTGATCTGGATTCCCTGGCAGCGCCCCGGGTTCGAACTCGGCCTGATGATGCGCAACGCCGTCCAGAAGAATCCCGGGTGCGATGGAATCGTGCTGGGTGGCCACGGCATCTTCACCTGGGGCGAAACTCAGCGCGAGTGCTACCTGAACACCATCACCATGATCGACCAGATCGGCCAATTCATCGCGCGTCATGGCGAAGCCATCGGTCCAAAACGGTTCGGCGGCGAAGCCGTACCTTCGCGCTCAGAATGCAAAGCCCTCGCAATCGAGATCGTGCCGTACTTACGCGGTCGCCTGAGCACGCAAAATCGACTGATCTCAAGTTTTAGCGATGCGCCCGACGTGCTTCAGTTTGTCAACTCAGTACATGCTGAAGAGTTGGCGTATCTCGGAACCAGCTGCCCCGACCACTTCATCCGCACCAAGATCCGCCCAATGTTCGTGCCTTGGGTAAAGACCGGCAGCGTCGCCGATCTCAAAGCACAAATCGATCGCTCCCTGCTCGAGTATCGCGAGCAATATTTCACTTACTACCACTATTTCGTGAAGCCCGATTCGCCGCCCCTTCGCGATCCCAGCCCCGCAATCGTTCTGATCCCTGGCCTCGGCATGTTTAGTTTCGGCAAGAGCAAAACGGAGGCGCGCATCACCGGCGAGTTCTACACCAACGCGATTCACGTCATGGAAGGCGCCAGTCTCCTTACAGGAACCGATGAAGTGAAAGGATCGCTTCCGCAATGCGGCGAAGGGATGGATCCGGCAACCTTCAAGAGCTTCAGCAACTACGTTGCTCTGCCCCCCATCGAAGCCTTCCGCATCGAATACTGGGCCATGGAAGAGGCAAAACTGCGCCGTCAGCCACCCGAGAAAGAGCTGTCCCGGCGCATCGCACTCGTCGTAGGCGGCGGCAGCGGAATCGGCCGCGAGGTCGCCCATATCGCAGCAGCACGCGGCGCACATGTAATGGTAGCCGACCGCGACGAAGCAGCTGCGCAATGCGTTGCTGCCGAGCTCGCCAAAATCGCAAACAAAGAATTTTTTGCCTCGACCACCCTCGACATCAGGAAACGGGATACCGTCCGCGAAGCGATCCGCGCAACCATCGCCGCATTCGGCGGAATCGACATCCTCATCAACACCGCCGCCCTCTTCCCATCTTCGCCAGACGGGCACATCTCTGACGAGCTGTGGTCCACAACACTCGACATCAACGTCACCGCCAACTATATCCTCGCCGACGAAGCAGCAAAGATCTTCGGCGAACAAAATCTCGACAGCAGCATTGTCCTTACCAGCTCAGCCAACGCCGTCGTTCCCAAGCGCGGCAGCGAAGCCTACGACGTCAGCAAGGCCGCTCTTTCGCATCTGGTCCGCGAACTGGCCGTATCTCTGTCTCCCAAAGTTCGTGTCAACGCGGTCAGTCCGGCAACCGTCGTCAAAGGCAGCACCATGTTTCCGCGGGATCGCGTCAAAGCATCGCTGGCAAAATACAACATTCCCTTCGACGACTCAAAATCGGATGAGGAGTTGCGGAGTGTCCTGGCTGCGTTCTACGCCAAGCGGACCCTGACCCATCAGCCCATCGACCCCGTAGACTGCGCCGAGGCCATCCTCTTCCTGGCAAGCCCGAAGACACGATGCACTTCCGGACACATCTTTCCTGTGGATGGGGGTCTCACCGAGGCCTTCCTGCGCTAGCGCAGGTTACCGTCAGCGACCAGAAAGTCTCTGCGGACTACTAACTCCGTGCATAACTTGGAGTTATGACGCGCAGAGCATTTATGACCTTTGTGTTATAGCCTTTTCGCCTGAACCGGTTTACTCTCTGCCTACTTACCTTTCTTGAGATCAGGCAGCCAGATTCGGGGGAGCCTCCGCGCTCATCCCACGGGCTGCCATTTCCTTTTCAGGCAATCGGCTGAACAGTGCCCTTCCCGGTTAGCTCTTCCACCCGCTCAACCCAGCATCGATCGGCGGCAACGCTCATCTGTCCCGGTTCCAGAATCACCTGGAACTCGCCCTTCTTCTCCAGAAAGATCATCACCTTGCCTGGCCCCGGAGCGGCCTCTGCCGCGCTCTTCAATCCGGCAAACATCTCCTCCGTCGCGCGATCGAGACTGATGCGAATCCGAACCGCATTCGGCAGCTTCACCTTCACGTCCTCAAGAGGCTGGATGCCGCTCACCGAAATCTTCGGAGCAGAATCTTCCTCGCCCATCAGCATGCCGCGAACGATAACAGGAGCCTGGATCTTCCATTGCTCAGTCAGCCGTTCGTAGTCCCGAGCAAAGCTGATCAGATCGATTTTGCCAGTCGCGTCCTCCAGCGATCCCACCGCATAGAGCTTTCCGTCGCGCTTGCTCTTCTGCACGCGAAATCCGTGAATGATGCCTGCAACCTGAATCTCATCCGCCGAGTCAGCATCTTTGCCCCAGCGTCGCTCAGGCGGCTTCAGCTCAAGTGCCTCGGACGTCGAAATGATGCCGGCCAGATTCTTAATCTTGTCCGCATACTTATCCAGCGGATGGCCCGACACAAAGAACCCCAGCACTTCCTTCTCATTCGCGAGGCGCTCACCCTCCTCCCAATCAGGAACATTGGGGAGATCGTGCCCGTTGCCGCCCTTTGCGGGACCCTCATCAAACAATCCGAACAGCCCCGCCTGCCCTTGCGCCGCATCTTTCTGCGCCTTCTGCGCGCTCTCCATTGCCTTGTCTATCCCGGCGAACAACGGTCCTCGTTTGCCCATCGAATCCAGCGCCCCGGCCTTGATCAGCGATTCGATCACGCGCTTGTTCATCACCCGCAGGTCAACCTTCTCGCAGAACTCCCATAGATCCTTGAAGCGGTCACCCACTGCACTGCGACCCTTGATGATCGATTCGATCGCGTTCCCGCCCACGTTCTTCACTGCCGCGAGACCGAACCGGATAGCATCACCATGCGGCGTGAACTGCGCACCCGATACCTGCACGTCCGGCGGTTCCACCGCGATTCCCAATTCCTTGCATTCGCCGATGTACTTCACAACGTTCTCCGGCTTCGAGGTTTCAGAAGTCAACAGGGCGGCCATAAACTCAACCGGATAATGAGTCTTCAGGTACGCAGTTTGATAGGCAACCCAGGCGTATGCCGCCGAATGAGACTTGTTGAAGCCATATCCGGAGAATTTCGCCATTTGGTCAAATATCTCTGCAACAGCTGCTTTCGCGTGCCCTTGCGCCGCCGCTCCGCTCATGAAGCGCTCTCGCTGCTCCGCCATGGCCTGGGCGTTCTTTTTCCCCATCGCGCGGCGCAGCAGATCGGCTTCTCCCAGCGAATAGCTGGCAAGCACGTTCGCGATCCGCATCACCTGCTCCTGGTACACGATCACGCCAAGCGAATCTTTGAGGATTGCCTCCAGTGCTGGTAGCAGGTACTCCACTTTTTTGCGGCCCCACTTGCGCTCAATGAAATCGTCGATCATGTCCATCGGCCCAGGACGATAGAGCGCGTTCAGTTGGGTCAGTTCCTCCACCGTGTCCGGCTTGTAACGACGCAGAATGTCGCGCATTCCCGAAGACTCAAACTGAAAGATCCCCGAGGTAAGCGCGGTGTGAAATACCTTCCGAAAAGTTTCGGGATCGTCGATCGGAATCATTTCGATGTCGAGCTTTTCGCCCCGTGACTGCTCGATCAGCTTGACCGCATCTGTAATGACCGTAAGTGTGGCCAGCCCCAGGAAATCCATCTTGAGCAGGCCCATCTTCTCCACCGCCTTCATGTCGTAGGCGGTCACAACTTCGTCATTCTTCGTGCGATTGAGCGGTACTAGCTCCGTCAGCGGACGAGGCGCAATGACCACTGCTGAAGCATGCACGCCCGCACCCCGCACCAGCCCTTCGAGCTTTTTCGCCGTGTCAATCAGTTCCCGCACCTGCTTGTCGCCGTCGTACGCCTTCCGCAGATCGGGCGACTCTTCAAGAGCTCTCTCAAGAGTCATGCCCACTGTGGCGGGCACAAGCTTGGCGATGCGGTCAACGTCCCCGTAGGGCATATCCATGGCGCGTCCACAGTCCTTGATTGAAGCTTTCGCGGCCATGGTGTTGAATGTGATGATCTGCGCGACCTGCTCGCGGCCGTACTTGCGCGTGACGTAATCAATAACCTCGCCGCGGCGGTTCTGGCAGAAATCAACGTCAACGTCAGGCATCGTCACGCGTTCGGGATTCAGAAAGCGCTCGAAGAGCAGCACGTTCTGCATCGGATCGATGTTGGTGATCTCCATGCAGTAGGCCACCAGCGACCCCGTGGCCGAACCACGCCCCGGTCCAACGGGGATACCGTTGTCGCGCGCATACTTGATGAAGTCCCAGACAATCAGGAAGTAGCCCGAATACTTCATCTGCTTGATAATGTCGATCTCGTAGTTGAGCCGCGACTCGTATTCCTCAGGTGTCGAGCGCCGCACGCCGCGCGTTTCCAGCTGCCGCACAGACGTTTCGAGCCTCTTCTTGAGCCCTTCGCGGCACACCTGTTCGAAATAGCTGTCAATCGTATGCCCCGGCGGCACCGCGAACTCCGGAAACGGATTGTCCACCGGATGCAGCTTGAAGTTGCACCGCTCGGCAATCTCCATCGTCCGTTCCGTCACTCCCGGCGAATCCGGAAACAGCCGCGCCATCTCGTCGGCAGACTTTACAAAGAACTGGTCGGAGTCGAAGCGGAA
The DNA here is from genome assembly GCA_035606555.1 of Occallatibacter sp. Classification (GTDB taxonomy): domain Bacteria; phylum Acidobacteriota; class Terriglobia; order Terriglobales; family Acidobacteriaceae; genus Telmatobacter. The sequence continues at coordinate 27,366 of DATNFD010000119.1, read as the reverse complement.
GCGTTCGGCATCATGGATCTTCGCGCCTGTCTGCACGCAGAGCATCACATCATGCGCGTGCGAGTCTTCACCGCAAAGGTAATGCGAATCATTCGTCAGCACGAGCGGGATGTTCAGATCCTTCTCCAGTTGGAAAAGGCCTGACTGAATCTTCTTCTCATCTTCCAGACCCTGATCCTGAATCTCCAGGTAGAAGTTGCCGCGGCCAAAGATCTCCTGGTACTGCGACGCGACCGCCTTGGCCTTCTCATACTTCCCTGCCATCAGTTCTTCGCAAAGCTCTCCGCTCAGGCAGCCGGAAAATCCGATCAGGCCTTTCGAGTTTTCGGCGAGGAACTTTTTGCTGACGCGAGGCTTGCGATAGAACCCATGCAGGCTGGCTTCGCTCGTCAGACGGATCAGGTTGCGGTACCCCTCTTCGCTCTCCGCCAGCACCAGCAGGTGATTGTACTGGTCGTTCGGGGTATCTGCGCGATGGTCCTCGGCCTTGCAGACGTAGAGTTCGCACCCGAGGATCGGCTTGATGCCCTTGGCCTTGGCTGCGTTGAAGAAGTGGACCGCGCCGTAGATGTTGCCGTGGTCCGTCATCGCGACAGACTTCTGCCCCAGCGCCGCCACCCGATCAATCAGTTTGTGGACGTCGCAAGCGCCGTCAAGCAGCGAATATTCCGTATGCAGATGAAGATGAGTAAATTCAGCCATGGACCTGTCTTCATTCTACCGGCGAACAAACTTCAGCGTAGCCGGTTGAAAACAAGGGCGAAATAGCAACGCGAACGCATGCCACTTCAACTCCTCCCCCTATTGAAGGCTGTCATCCTGAGCGCACGGGGCCCCACGCGCTTTCTTCAGCGTGGGGGTGGTAAGCGAAGGATCTGCTTCTGAAGCCCGGTCGGCGGACGATACCCCAGTCAACAATTACTCTCGAATCATCGGCTGTGCCCCGTTCATCGCAGGTCCATCGCGATGAGCGGGTTCGGATCAGCACCGAGTCGATACTAAGCAGCTGTCATCCTGAGCGCACGTGGCCGGGTGCCCCATGTCCCGATTCTGGGACATGGGATACATCGAACTAGGCAATCCTCACTTCCTACTTGAACACCTTCTTCTCGTCCACCCCAAAGTGATCGGCGTGTCCGACACAGTCATCGATGTCCCGCAGCAGAATGTTGTTCGCGTCTCCCACATTCTGCCCAGCGATAATGTAGGGCCGATACTGCTCCTTCGGTGTGTGGTTGTCCACATAACGCCCGATCCACGTCGTGCAGCCGCCTTCAAGGTTCATGAAGGTCTTGTCGTCCGTAAACCAGATCGCGCGAAACCGGAACGGACGCCCGCTCTCGGCCACACCGGCGATCACTGAATACGATCGGTCCTTGCTGGTCGTGATCGATTTGAACTGGTTCACCTTGAACACCAGCGTGTGGCCCTTCTTCGTGTTGTCCACAAACTGGCAGGCCTCTGCATCGCAGATCCGCACCAGCCGGAACACATCGATGGTGACCGGCTCTTGCGAGATGTTTTTGTATTCGATCACCACCTTGCCGTCGATGGGATCGTATTTCATTGAGCCGCCCAGCGGCCCGGCAAATGCAAACCGGCTGCCCACCTGGGTCGCCTCGACGCAGTTTTCATTTTTCCAACACTTTTTGGCGGCCCGAATCGTCGACCAGCCGATCTCAACCTGCTTCGCCGAGTCAATCCGCGCCGAATAAACCTCGCCGGGCTTCAGCACCACGCCCGACTTTACCGGCACATGCCGCACAGTCGCATGCGCCACGCCCACGCCGAGTACCAGCAGAGTCCAGAAAGTCTTCATGTCAGGATCTAAGACATCCTAACGCAGCTTCTGAATCAGGCGGGTGAAGATTTGATCAGGCACAGCCTCGTCAATAGCTTCGCGTTCTATCCTTTTCTCAAACTCATGATTTTGCAACGCAAATTCCTGTCTGACGATTACAGATCCAACCTGCCCTTAAGAGCAGAATGCTATTAGATCTCCCGCCGTCAGCCTGCTTTTCACCTGCCGATAAATCAATGGATAGAAACACTTGCAGTTAAGTGGAAGTGCATCAGACATTTGGAGCCGAATGAGTCCCGTAAACCGGCCCAAACAGGATATTTACCGCCAGCGTGTGGGGGGACACCCCCTCCCTATTCGCAACCGCCGTGCCACCAGACCTGAATGGACCGCTCATCGGACAGCCCTTCTGTCACGTTACCCAGGAGAAACCCTCCGCGACTTTTAACGGGAAACAGTATCTAATCATTTGTAGAGTTCTAAATATAGCTACCTATAGAGGTCCACATATGCGTAAGTCCCCATGGCTGGTTGCCGCGTTTGGCTTATTGTCCCTTGCAGTTTCAGCCCGTTCCGCCTCCGCTGAGAAGCTGCAGGTCAACGTGCTTTATCGCCAGGATAGCGACGTGATGTACCACGCAGTGGTTCCGGGCTACTCAGGCCCTAACGCCGATATCACCGGAGCCTGCACGCTGGATCCTGACCCAGCCAACTGCCCCGCTCCGCAACAGGCGAGCAATGAGCCGATCTACACCCTCGTTGGAACCACGCTCTCGCTGGGATTGCCTGACGGACGCATCGCTGTGGTGAACTGCGTGAGCCGCCACTCGGCAAACGGCAACTTCGTCAACCGCCATAGTTGCGGCATGCCGCTCGGTGAGCGCGCCGAAGCTGAATTTACCGGCCAAAGTGCAAAGCTGAGCTGGACCCTGGGCTCAAAAAGCAACAAAACCGACTCAGAAGTTTACAAAGTCGTAGCGCTGCTTGCCAAGCCAGGCAACAACAATCAGGTCGCAGCAAATCAAGTCTCAGGCCGCACCCAGTGAACTGCTTTTCAGATCTCTCCTTTTGACTCCGCCGAAGCCCTGCGCTAACCTGCTGTCTCTTCGACTTCCTGAGTGCAGAGGTTTCTCTACATGCGTCAAAATCGCTCCGTTCCGCCCTGCCCTGTTATTCCAGTCCTCATCTATCCGGATCCGAGCGTCGCGGCAGAGTGGTTATCGAAAGCATTCGGATTCACCGTTCGCCTCCGCATCGCCAACCACCGCATTCAGATGCGAGCAGGCGAAGGCTGCTTTACCATCGCCGAAGGCGATGTAACTCCGAATCGCTCCTGCATCGTTCAAGTCCGGATTGAAGATGCGCTCGCTCACTGCGAGCGGGCTCGCCGCAATGGAGCAACCATCCTGACCGAGCCGAAAGATCACGTGTATGGCGAACGCCAGTACAACGCCCAGGACTTTCACGGCCACTACTGGGACTTCACCGAGACCCGCACAGATGTGGAACCGGAAAATTGGGGCGGAATATCGGTAAGCCTTTGATCTCTCGCGTCACATCCATGAAAGCTTCCAGCCTCGTTTGCTTCAGGTGAACTGGAGCAGAATGCCTTGCGTGCGGCAAACGAAGTACCTAAGTGGGATTCGAGCGTCGGGATGTTGTATTTACGACTCTTCCTCGCGTGGAGCTAACTGGAGCCAATGAATTTGGGCTCCAGCATTCCGCTGAGGAGGCAAACATTGAAGCCTAGGATTGTTTTCCACGTTGTTGCCGTCGTCTTGCTCGCAATCGCGTTGGTTGCAGCATAATCGCCGCACGTCGCTTCGTCCGCGCGCACGATCGCCTAGCAACAGAGCAGGATTCGCAACCTGCACTTTAGTGGTAGTGCAACCTGCAGATGTTGTATGTACAGTAACTTCTGGAACCGATGTACTGGTTACCACGGAGCAGGTAAATCTAACTAAACCTGCCGGATTGGTCCCGTCACTATGGAGCTGTGGGTCATGACAGCGCGCATCGCGTTCTATTTTGCAGCAGTAGTTGCCTTGGTTCTCTTCCTTGCCGCAGCGGTCCCTTCGCATGCCACCCAGCATCGCGAACCGGCACTGGCACCCGAATACACACCCAAACCCGCATCCGCTTCGGTTCCCAAGCCAACTGCTCCCGTGGTCCATTCCGACTCGTTGCCCGCAAAGGTACGCTCCGCGCCTCGCGCAACCCGGAAGAAGTCCCCGGAATCGCATAAATCGGGTTCGAAATCCGGGCGTTAACTCAAGATTTCTCGTTCGGCCTCTTGCTTAGTACCGCCAGCTTGTGAGGTCAGCGCCTGCTGGCGCAGTCTCCTTGATGCGCTCCAGGATCTTCGGCAGGTATTGCGTGTTGTAGTGCAGTCGCGAGTATGCATTCGGCAGATTCGGATCACCGTTCCAGCAGTGCTCCGCACGCGGGCCATACGTCACTTCCCCACCGTAAGCTGGATTCTTCGTCGTTTTGAGGAAATCCTCCATCCGATACACGGCGTCGTTCAGAAAATACGTGTCGTCTGATCCGACATAGATGTGGATTTTGCCGGCGAGTTTCGGGCCGAGCGTTGCCCAGTCCCGCTCGAGAATCGCTTCGAGGTCGTAGTGTTGTTGCCAGTATTTCGCGACTGAGTGATCGATGACGCCAGTTTGCTTGTCAAAGATCGCCTTAGGGTAACCGTCATCGCCAGTGGGCGAATAGACAGCCTGCCAGATGTCAAACTGTTCGCCGCTGCGACCGTGATCGCCGAGAGCGAGTTCGTATTGGTTGATCTCCTGGGTCGTGATGAAAGTGTGTCCCAGATAATCGCGCATTGCGGGTTGGGCTACTCTCTTGTGAGCTCCCTCGAGGTAGAACGCGTTCTTATCCTCATAGAGATTGATGTTCGTGAATCCGTGGAAGTCGATCGGATCGGGACATGCCGCGAATGCCCCGTTGTAGTGGTCGGGATAAAAAACCTGCGCAGCGAGCGATTCCCAACCGCCCGTTGAGCCGCCATAAACGAACCGCGCCCAGCCCTGTCCGATTCCCCGAAACTGCTTCTCGATGGCCGGGATCAGCTCGCTCTCGATCGCATCGCCGTATGGCCCCACATTGGCCGAATTCACGGCATACGAATCGTCATAAAACGGATTCGCATGCTGAATCTTGATGATGAGCACACGCGGGAATCCCGGAGAAATCCACTGCTGGTAGAGCTTGTAAGCCTCTTCCTGTTCGATGCGGTTATAACCAGCCAGATGAAACCGCTCGCTGTACTCAGGCTTCAGATTGGGGTCGGGCGGAGTGGTGCGGAAACCGTCAAAGTCTTCAACGAAATGATCGTGAAAGATGATGAGCGGGAAATGCGCATTGGGGTGCTCATCGAACCCTTCTGGAACCAGAATTGCCGCACCAATGAACATTGGACGACCCCAAAACTTGGTGAGCACGTTGCTCTGGATGCGAATGTGACGGATGTATTTCGTGTCCTCCGGCGATTTGATGGGCGGAATCACCTCCGTGAGTTCCACGTTTATCGGATTGCCGTTCGGCCCCATCGTGATCTTCTTCGGCTTTGAATAAAGATTGCCTGGAGAAATGTTCCAATGCTGGCCCTCTCCCATGTCGGGATGCAGCTTTATGGTCTTTCCATCGCTGCGGTGAAATGTCTCGTACTTGTTCAGAACGGCCTGCACCGTATATTCGCCGGGCGGAATGTCTTTCAGGCTTCGAACCGGATAACCCTGAGCCGCGCCATCGATGGTTTCCGATTGGCCGGCGCGCCAACTGTCCACAGTTAAGCCAAAGATCAACTGCGAGCGCGGGGAATCATCGATCTGGAAGCGTGGTTCGGCGCTCGGATCGGTCGAGAGCATCAGCAACAAACGACCGTCCAGTGGCTGCGAACTGAGACTCTGAGGGAAAGTCACCGAAAATGCCTGGCCAGCAACAACCGGGCAAACCAACATTGCAAGCAAGAGCCACAAACCGGAACGTTTGTTCATGTTTGCAATATACAGACGTAATCGCGATCATAAAAATCCATTCTGATGGCAGATGAAGTTGGGGGTTATCATAGGTCAGCCTTCCTGTCTCTTAACTTTACGGAGTGACCATGCTCGACCGATGGCGGTTCGCGATTGTTCTGGCTTTATTCGGCTTTCTGGCCAGTGCTGCCCTGATCGTCAACGGTTCGATGGGCAACTACTCGGACCTGGAGACGCGTTTGGGGTGGGTCATCAACTTGGCCTGCCCTGCGCATCTGCTGATAACGCAGTTCTTCCCTTATGTGAACAGTGGGACGCCGACCATGATGCTGTTGATGATCGCCCAAACCGCAGTAAATGCGGCACTCTGGTTCTGCGCAGGTGCCCTTCTGACGAGAATCGCCGGTCGGTGATCTAGTTCTCTGTACCGCCCCGTTAACCCCTATTTTTCCGGCTTATTGTATGGCTGTTTATCAGAGATCCGAGGGCGATTTTCGGCCCGTAGCTGCTTGCTCACCTGTTCGATTTCACGGAAGACGCGGAGAAGATTGCCGCCGAGGATTTTGCGGCAGTCCTCGGCGGAGTAGCCTCTCGTCATGAGCGCCGCGGTAATTTTGGGAAGATCTGCCGGTGAGTCCAGGCCTTCCGGCAATTGGCCGCTGACACCATCGAAATCAGACCCGAGACCCACATGATCCACACCCGCCACCTTGGCAATGTGGTCGATGTGATCGATGAGCGCCGAGAGCGGTGGACGCGGGATCCGGTCCGCGTACTTCCTTTGGAGATCTTCAATCTCTTTTGATGACGCTTCCTTGCCTTCCGCCTTGTATTTATCCTTGAACTCCTGCACGGCTTTGTCGACCTCGGGCTGCATCGCTTTTTGCGCGTCGCGGTATTGCTGCGATATGAATCCGGAGTAGAAGTTGACCTGTACGACGCCTCCCTTCGATCCGGGTCCGCCTGAGTTCGCCACCGCGCGAAGCATGTCGTCAGTCATATTGCGCGGTGCATCGCAAAGGGCGCGCGCAGCAGAATGCGAAGCAATGACAGGAGCCCGTGAGATAACAAGAGTTCGATAGAAAGTGCGGTCGGAAACGTGTGAGATATCGACCATCATCCCGAGCCGATTCATCTCATATACAACGTCTTTCCCGAATTCGCTCAGCCCCTCTTTCGTATGCGGAACATTGGTGTCATTGATGTCGCCGGACGAATCGGCCCAGCCGTTGGAGTTAGACCACGTAAGCGTCATATAACGAACGCCAAGCGCATAGAACTGCCGCAGAAGAGCGATCGAGTCCTCGATGGAGTGTCCCCCTTCGATCCCCATGAGCGCCGCGATTTTGTGCTCGCGGTGCGCGAGTTCGATTCCCTCAGGCGAAGTGACAAACATCATTTTGTCCGAGTGCTTCGCAACCTGCTGTTTCACCGCATCAATGAGAACGAGTGTGCGGCGAGCGTAATGCCCCTTGTTGGCTTCCGGATCTACCCAGATAGAGAAGAATTCCGCGCCAAGGTTGCCCTTCTCTGCGGATTCAAGATTCCAGTTGCCGCCATTTAGTGGATCCGCAAGATCGAAATTGTCGTCCGCCATGCGCTGGGGAGTGTCGGCATGAGTGTCAATTACGATGGCGGAGCGCTGAACCTGCTCGGGAGTAAGTTTCATCATGGTCTTCGGGGAATGCTTGGCGGGAATTTGAGCGCACAGCGTGGCTGAAGTTGCAACCACCAGGGAGGCAAGCAAAGCATAAATCCGCATAGGCTTGGAAATGAGTATAAAGGTACACCCTTAGGAGGCTCAGCTGATCCCAGGATAGTGGCCGCCGGCGATGGCGGCCATCGTCCAGTTTGCGTTGGTCTAACTCTGCATTTGGTTAACGTCCATGGCGATTGTCGGCCATGGCTGCCGCCTTCAACTCACGACTTGCCTGCTCGAGCAGTGCCTTCGCTTTCGCTGCGTGCCCTCTCATATCCCACTGGTTTGCGCGCTGGGCATCGGAAACGCGGTTATAGGCCTGGTCGCACAGTCGTTGAGCATCCGCGAGAATTGGATGACGATGGGGGTCGATGTCACGCTCGGGCGGGCCCTGCGCAATGGTTGAGCCCGCAAACATGAGACAGAGTCCCAGGAGACTGAAAGCGACCCGCTTACGATTCTTCTTCATTGGGGAAGTCCTCCGCTTGAAAAGGTACAAAATCAGCCGGCGGAGAACAACAGAAAACATCAGCCTTTCAGGACCGCTAAATAATGGCCAACCTGACGACCCTGTGCTGAATCAATGGCTCTGAGCAAGAAATACGACATCTACTTAGCTGTCAGAGGAGCAGTGAAGATGGCACTTTCGAAAACTACACGGGACCATGATGAGATCCGCAAATGGGCTGAGAGTCGGGGAGCGGTTCCTGCCGAGGTAGCGAGCACGGAGCAGAAAGGGGAACCGGGCATACTCCGATTCGAGTTCCCCAACGCACCGAACCGGAACGACTCGAAATTGAAGGAAATCTCCTGGGATGACTTCTTCGAGAAGTTCGATGAGACCGATCTCGAACTTTTATACCAGGAGAAGACGGCAGACGGGCAGAAGAGCAACTTTAACAAGCTTGTGCATCCGTCCAGCGACGAACACTCGTCCAGGAGAAACTCGGGGACCGGTCCCTCGCAGAGCGATCGCAGCAAGAAGTCTGCCGGCGAAGACAAAAACGAGTCACGCAGTGGATCACGAAGCTCTAAGTCTCACTCGTCGAGCGCGGGAGCCACTCAAAGCGCAGGAGGTAACAAGGCGAGTGCCCGCCACGAATCCGATATGGAAGATGAAGATTCGAGAGATGAAGAACTCGATGACGATTTCGAAGAGGCCGCAGGTGCAGACGATCTTGACGACAACGGCGAGCCTCGGCAATCCTCCGATTCATCCCACGAACCGAGCAATTCGAGCACATCAAGTCGATCGTCTTCGCGAAGTTCCTCCCAGAGTTCCGGAACTAAATCGCAAAGCACGGGTGCGAAGAAGAAGTAGTTCGACATCCGTGAATCCGGGCCGATATCTCCGGCCCGGACTGCGCTTTTTCAGATCGGCATCCTGCCACCGGTCGCCCCATAAACCTCCCCGTTCACGTAGCTGGCATCGTCGCTCGCAAGAAAGACAAAGATTGCCGCCTGCTCGACCGGCATGGCTGGACGCTTGTACGTGGTGTTCTGACCGAATATCTTTACATGATCCGACTCCATCGTTGACGGGATCAATGGTGTCCAGACCGGCCCCGGGGCAACACCATTGACCCGAACTCCACGCTGCTCCATCGCGAATTTGGCGATGCTCTTTGTCAGGCTGGCAACTGCCGCTTTCGTCGCTGCGTAGGGGGCGAGGGATGGCTCCGGCGTGAAGGTCTCAATCGAGCAGGTGTTGATAATGACTCCTCCGGGCCGCATGCGGGGTAACGCCGCTTGAGTAAGGAAGAAGGTTCCGTAGACATTGGTGCGGAACGTCGCGTCGAATTCCTCTTCGGGGATGTCCTCAAGCTTCTCGTACGTCCGCTGATAGGCGGCGTTGTTGACGAGGATATCGAGACGACCAAAGCGTGAGACCGTCTGGTCTACGAGTTTCTGGCAGAAGTCACGTTTGCGAATGTCGCCTGGAATTGCGACCGCTCGCCGGCCTGCCGATTCCACCAGCCGAATCGTCTCCTCTGCGTCTTCCTTTTCCTCTTTCAGATGAGCGAACAAGATATCCGCCCCCTCTTTCGCATAACAAAGTGCAACCGCTCGGCCGATCCCGCTATCGCCTCCAGTGATCAGGCCAACCCGGCCTGGTAGCCGCCCATGACCCGTATATGTGGTTTCGCCATAGTCAGCGGCAGGTTTGAGCTCGCGCGAACTGCCTGGAGGTGCCTGCTGCTGCTTCGGAAATGGAGGTTTCGGAAAACGTTCGCGCGGATCGATCAGCCTGGCAGCCGAGGCGTTCGGCTCCGGGGCGGACTTCGGGGTTCTTGGCATCAGAAATTCTCCTCGTTTTCGCATCAGATGCAAGACCGATTGGTAACGTCGGATGGTCCCGGGAAACCCGAATTTTGTTTGGGTGCGGCCATGGAAATGCTAGAATTCAGGCCAAATCGATCCTAGCCTTGCACCGAAAAGGAGTCATCCAGTGATGCGTCTCTCTGGCCGTTTCTGCTTTGTGGTTGTTCTTGTTGCAATTGCGTTTGCTTCATTGTCGAGCCTGAACGCCCAGAGCGCTGATTTGCCGGATACTGCCCCGATCGCGACAATCGGCGCTGGATCGACCGTTGCAGTTAACGTCGATATTCTCTTGCCTGCAAACCAGGGAACGATCTACTTCCAGGGCGGATCCATCACTACCTGGGAACAGATCGACAAAAAAGCCCCGAGCTGCCGGCTCAATGCAGTCCTGAGCCCGGTTGTTCGTCGCCTCGTTCCGGGTAGAAAGATTGTGATTACCGGTACTACTCAGAACAACGGCAGCGTTTTCTTCTATGGCGATGTTCTTCAATTCGAGGAAGACGCTACAGTTAGCCAGCTGCAATGCTCTCCGGGACACAAAGGTGCAATGACCATCGGCGAGTTGAAACAGGTATTTGGCGGTTTGTTCTCACTGATGCAGGCTCCCGCAGTCGTCGGCGAATAGACCTCCTTATTCCAAGGTTGCTTGTCCTCTCGGACTCAGCGGAGCTTATCGAAAAGGCTCCCCGAGCCGAGTTGTACAATCACGGACTCGAGTGCAGTCTGCTGCGTCTTCGCTAGCGATAGCTGAGTCGCTACGGTCGCCAGATCCGCCTGCATCAACTCTGTTTGAGCGGCACTGAGCTGGGTCTTTTCCGTCGACACCGCACCGCTCGCAACCGTAAGTTGCGTGATCGAGTTGTCAACAAGCACCCGCTGCTGTGAAACGTAGTTCAAAGCCGCAGTCAGATCCGCTGCGTGCTGGCTCGCTTGAGTCTGATCGACCATCCCGGAAGAGAAATCTGCGACAAGGCCGTTCAAAACTGCGAATACATTCTTCGCTCCAAGAAAGATCTGGTCCCCCGGTACATTCATCTGAATCTTCTGTCCATTCGGAGTTTCGAGATAGACCACATCTTGATCTCCCCCGTACGATGTGACGGCCGGAGAGGTCGAAGTATCCGTCGTGAATGGCTGAGCATTGGTGCTTGCACCTGCAAAAATGTATCGGCCTTGAAAATTACTATTCGCAAGCGACTCCACTTCGCCAAGTATTCCTGCGAGTTGGTTTCCAATCGCCTTCAGATCACTCGCGTTCTTCGTCCCATTGTTCGCACTCGTGGCCAGCGCGATAGCCTGATTTAGTTGCGAAACCACGCTCCCAAGAGCAGAATCCACAACCTGCAATTGCCCGGTTACGAGGCTGGAACTCTGCGTAAACGCGTCATCGCGTTGAATCTGGCTTAGCAGCAGAACATTTCTCCCCGCCGAAACCGGATCATCGCTGAGAGAGTTGACCCGAACGCCACTCGCCAGTTGGTTGCTCAGCTGTTGCTCGCGGACCTGCGCGTCATTCAGTGCAGTAACCATGTTCGAAATATAGCCGGGGTCTACTCGCATTGATTCTCTTCACCTCGAAGAAGCGAATTCTCTCATTTATTCGCTACGACACTGCCGTTTGCACGCCCAGGTTGATGGCCGTTTGCATGATGGTATTCAAAATTGCAAATACCTGCGACGCAGCCTGATAACTTCGCTCGAATTGCTGCATAAAGGCTGCCTCTTCATTCAGATTGACAGCCGAAAGCGCATTCCGAGCCTTCTGCAACTGGACCACAGAGGCATTCAGCGCGGTGTTTTCAATCTGAACCTGTGCGACCGTCGCACCCAGTGCAGTCACAAAACCTGAGAAAAATGCCGAAGGACTTGATCCGTCCACAATGGGGCTGCTGGCCAGCGCCGCCATTGCCCGCGCGTTTAGGTTGTCTCCGCCTCCCCGTCCCAAACCCGCAGCTGCGACCTGCGATGGGTCGCTCATGATCACCCTGATCTTCGCCGCGCTGCCTGCAGCCGCAGTGGGTTGTTGAAATATGTAAAGGGGAGCAGCTGCCGTCCCAGTATTTCCATTCAAATCAGAGCCACTGTTGTTGAGCGCATTCACCTGAATCGAAATTGCGTAGGCGAGGCTGTCCAGCCCTTCCTCGATCTGCGGAAGATCCTGATCTCGGGCCATGAGCAATCCGCCGAGCTGTCCGCCACCCACAGCCAGCGCCGGCGTAACATCTTGTGACCCGATAAAGAGGTGGGTGTCCCCGTTCACTGTGCCCGCGGTGAGAGGGTAGCTCGTACCCTCGGAAACCAGCAGCGCGCCCGAAGTCGTGGTAATCGAGAGGCCATTGTTTTCGGTCTTGATTCGATTGATTCCGATAAGGCTCGCAAGACTGCTAAGGTCGAGTTGGCGCTCATCCTCTAGACTTCCTGCATCGCCGTTTGACGAGGTCCCCTGAATCTCAAGATTCAATTGAGCGATGGCTCCGGTCAGTGCATTCACTTGGCTCACGATGCTTGCGGCCTGCTGATCGAGCGATTCCCTCTGTGCTGTCAAGCTTGTTGCCGCATTCGAAATGTCGCCGGCAAGCGTTCGCGCCGATGAAAGCACCTGGCTTCGCAGAGAGATATCTGTTGGTGCCGATTCAAGCGAGGCAAATGAATTGAAGAACCCGGTGATGTCGCTTCCGATATCTCCTGCCAGAGAACTCGCCGACCCCGAAGCTGGAGTGAACAAAGATTGCACGCTGTCAAGCGCCGTCAAACGCGCCGTTGAACCCGCCGACGCTTGCTGCTGCTGCCCAAGGCGTTCCTCCAATACGCGGTCACGGATAGAAGTAGGTCCGGTCTGCGTAACCCCGGTTCCATATGAGATGCCATTGATCTCAACCGGAACATTCTCCTTCCAATTCGCAACCTGCCGCGTGTAGCCGGTTGTGTTAGCGTTTGCAACATTGTTCGCAACAACATCCAATGCCGCTTGGTCAGCTTCCAGCGCTGCCGTGATCAGAGAATAAGCTGCATTGATGGTCGCCATCTCAGCCCTTGGCTATGCATTCCCGCACCGCTGGATTCGGCCAGTATTCGAGATCAACAGAGTTAGCACGAGCAAATTTCCCGATCAGATCCAAGTTGGCTCTCGTGGTCTGCAGTACTCGCGCAAACGCGAGCACGTCGTTCACGCCTGCTTCCAGACGAGCCCGGTCACGCCCATCCAGCCAAGCTCTCTCGATCTCGCGCATCCTCATCTCGCTTCGCTCGAGTCGATCCGCATCAGCCCAGGCCAAAGCATCCAGACACTCCGTGATAAATGGAGACAGATCGATGTCTCTTGGGCCATTCTCCATTGGAGAGCCCAGAATTCTATTCTGTTGCTGCATGGTGTTTAGCCTCATTGCCCTCCAGCACCCATCGATTCAATCAATTTCTCCGCCACCTTCGCGGAATCCACCCGATAAGTTCCCGCCTCAAGTGCCTGCTGTACAGCCGCAACCTTATCGGCGCGAACGCCGTCTTCACCACTCGCATCCGATGCCTTCGTTCCCACCTGGCTAAGCGTAGCTTCGTCTCCTACGAACGCCGCCTGCGCCCGATCCAGATCCGGACGTCGAACTGACTTCTCGTTGGTCGCGAGCGTTGATGAAACACCGAGAAACGTCTTCAGCGCTTCCGCGCCATTCCGGACTTCCATGCGCAATCCTCCTTGGTGAACTTATCGGCGATCCGAACATTCACTTTAATTCTTGATCTCCGGCTTTGCCGCCTGTTCCCATCTTGAACTCAGCAACGCAGCGAGTTTCAGTCCGGGACAGGCTGGTCACAATCCGGTCCGCAATCCCAAAACCGCCCGCCCTGCTGATCCCGTTGCCCAGAGCCTCGCCCGCAAAGTCCACCAAAGCCCCTCCGGAGCCGGTCTTGTCTCCGTCTTCCTCGCAGCCGCACATCGGCCGCAGAAGCTCTTTCATCATCTGTGATTCAAATTCGTGAGCAGAACGCGTCATTTTCAACCAGGCAGCCGATTCACACCCGGCACTTGGTCCGGAAATCTCACTATCAACCCGCATCACAGCACCTCCAGATCTGCCTCAAGCGCCCCGGCTTCTTTCATCGCCTGCAGAATAGCGATTACATCCCGAGCGCCGGCCCCTATCCGCTGCAACTCCTGAACCAGGTCTTCGACAGTCGCACCCTGCTTCAGAAGAATTCGATTCACCGGCTTGTCCTGCGCCTGCAGATTCGTCTGCTGCACCACCTCAGTCGTTCCCGTTGAGAAAGCTCCGGGCTGGGACACCTGAACCTCTGACTGCACATTCACCGCCAGTCCGCCGTGCAGAATGGACACAGGCAAGAGGCGAACCATGCCCCCAATTACGACCGTGCCGGTCCGTTCGTTCACCACAACACGTGCTCGCGGAAAGACCTCGACCTCCACCCCTTCAATTCTGTCGATGAGCGAAGGAATATCTTCATTGGCCTCCGGAACCACTTCAATTCTTCTGCTGTCCACTGCATGCGCACGACTAGACCCAATCAGCTGATTGACCGCGCTCGCCATCCTTTCCGCCGTGTGAAAATCGGCGTCGTTCAGAATCAGGCTCACGGTTCGCATCTGTTTCATTTCGAACGGAACCGGGCGTTCCACAAGTGCTCCCCCTGGAATCCGCGCCGTGGTCGGGTGATTCAACTGCCGTGTATTTCCCCCCGCGGTGCTCATATACCCGCCGAGGGCCAGCGCACCCTGGGCCTGAGCATAGATCTGACCGTCCGGTCCGTAGAGCGGCGTCATCAGCAGGATTCCGCCCTCCAGCGAGCGGGCGTCCCCTGCAGAAGATGCCGTGACATCTACTCGAAATCCAGGACGGCTGAACGGAGGCAGTGTTGCCACCACAAAAACCGCTGCCATATTCTTTACCTGCATATTGCTGGCGCTATTCGACCCGGTCTGAGGAACCGTAACACCCATTCGTTCCAAGGCAGATACCAGCGTCTGCGCAGGAAACACGGTTTGCGAGCTATCCCCTGTTCCCCGCAGGCCCACCACAAGCCCGTATCCGACCAGCTGGTTATCGCGTATGCCTTCAACAGTGGCAACATCCTTGACGCGTGCGTGTCTCCCAGGTGTTTCGGTGTGTGCGAGACCGGCTGTAATCGCGATCGCCGCGGCGATGAGAATCCAGCTGACAAAGAATGCCCACCGTCTCGCATCGTCCACCTCTGTTCGAATGGGCAGTTGGCCTCTTGATATACCAAGCGTCACGGTCTGCATCAATTCGTCTCGGCCATCCCTCATATGTAAGCTCCCATCAGTTCCTCGATCTCAGAAAACCAGCAGTCTTTCAAGCCAGCGGACCAGCGGATTCTGCCGGTAGGTTGAGTCGCTGACGATACCCTTCCCGGTAACTTCCAGTTCAAGATCAGTCATAGCCGTAGAAAGAACCTGATTCTGCGCGCTCACATCCTCCGGGCGCACAAGTCCTCGCAGCTTGATCAGTTGCGTCTGCTGCGAAAACGTGAGCTGCCGCGTGGCCTGAACGACAAGCATTCCGTTCGGCAAAACATCGACCACTTCGCCTCCAAACGTGGTCGAGACGCTGGAATTTGTGGTGCTTTGTCCCTGAGCAGTCAGCCCGGATGACGAATTCTGCCCGACCAGATTCTGCAGGCTGTTGGAGGCTCTCAATGCACCAAACAGCGCTGTCACATTCGAGCTGGCATTCGAAGCGCGGACATTCTTTACCTGGCCGTCTGTGGACGCCGCGAGACTCTCAATCACGACAATCGAAATAACATCGTGGACTCTCGCTGCCTTGGCATCCGTCCCAAGTCTCACCAGTCTTCCCTCGGGACGCCAGATTGAGCCGGCGGTCGACACTTCTGCTGCGTGCTGTGCTCGTACACGCTCGACATACGAACGCAGCGCCACCTCTGGCGGCGTCTTCCCCGGATCGATGGGCGACCGTTTCTTCGCTGCCGGCAGTTCAAGCGAACTCACGATCCCCAAGGTCGCGGCCAACAGAACAGCAGGCCTCCGAGGCACTCTCATCGGTAGCTCTCGATTCTTGAATCGTCCAGGACTGCTCGTCCAGGAGCAGTGACAACTGCTGCTACAACTTTCCCCCCGATTCGCAGGCGCGCAGAAATCGACCCGCCAGATTCGCCATTGTTCAGAGCAACCCCTTCGAGGTATGCGCGAAACGCCGGCGAGTCTTCCACGATAAGAAGAGCATCGCCTGCATGAACAACGGGGCTGGACCGATCCGATCCTTGCTTCTCCGCCTCATCGCTGTGACAGCTCATGTAATCCCGGCGGGAGAGCTCATCCGGTACCTGAATCGCCCGAGCGGGCCAGTCAGGACGTTCAATATTCTGCTCGATCAGCCAATGGAGATGGCTCCCAGGATCCTCGATGACTCGGACCACTCGGAACCCCTTCATGACCCGCGGGGCCAGGTTCCTCGCGTGACACGAGCCCACCTTGCTTGCCTGCATTGCGCCCTGAGCACAAGCCGCAAGAGCCAAACAGACCGTAAAAGTAGCTGTAACCAGGCGCAATCTCATCCGTAGTTCCTAGCGCGCAATATTGTTGATCTGTGAATACATGTCATCAGCGGCCTTGATGACCTTCGAGTTCGATTCATATGCTCGCTGCGCCAGAACCATCTGCACGAACTGGGTCACAACATCGACATTGGAGTTCTCCAGATAGCCCTGCTGCAGCGTGCCGAGACCCTCTGCGCCGCCGGGATTCCCGAGCACCGGGTCGCCGGAACTCAGAGTGGCCTGAAGCAGATTGGCACCCAGGCTCTCGAGACCTCCCGCATTCGGGAAGGTGGCCAACTGAAGCTGCCCTAGTTGCGAAGGATTCTGCTGGCCCAAGAGAGTCGCGTTCACCACGCCGTATTGCGTGATTGTCACCGCTGTTGCATTTGCCGGAATCGTAATGTTTGGGATAACCGGATCACCATCCGTCGTGACAATGGTGCCTTGATTGTTCAGATGAAACTGTCCGGCGCGTGTATACCCGATGGTCCCGTCGGGGCGCTGCACCTGGAAGAATCCCGCACCTTCAATTGCAATATCCAGTGGGTTCGAGGTCTGATTCAGACCTCCCTGGGTCATGATTACTTCCGTTGCGGCGGATTTGGTTCCCAACCCAATCTGAAGGCCCGCGGATACGGTGGATTGACTCTGCGCGGCCCCGGGCGTCACCAGATTCTGGTAGATCATGTCCTGGAATTGAAGCCGCAGCTGCCTGAATCCTGTCGTGGCTGAATTCGCAAGGTTGTTCGCAATCGTGTCCAGATTCATCTGCTGAGCAGTCATTCCACTTGCAGCGGTATAGAGAGCTCGAATCATTTCATTCCTCGCAGTTCCGCCTAAACTCTCGGCAGAGTCTCGCTGGCCGTTTTATTGAACTCCGTGTGAAAAATCGTCAGAGCTTTCTGCATCATCTCCGCCTGGCGCTGAATCATCAGCAGTTCCAGCGAACCGTGGATCACGTCCTGGTTCGCTCCTTCGATCGAGCCTGCATGGACAACAGCCTCTTTCGAAGCTAAGACCGCCGCGTTCTCCGGTGCTCTGTACCGATTCGCGCCTTCTGCACTCAGCTGCGCATCTACAGGCAACTTGAACACGCCAACCGTTTCCGCCGCCGCGCCGGCAACGGACAGCACTCCATCCCCACCCACCGTGACTTCGCCAGGAGGAATCGAGATTGGCTGCTTCGACGCCGACAAAACAGGCTCATTGGCTGCCGTCACCAGCAGCCCGGCAGGCGAGCGGTGAAAGCTTCCATCGCGCGTAAAACGCAATCCCCTCGCGGTGTTGACCGCAAAAAAACCCTCACCCTCAATCGCCAGATCAAGAGCATTCCCGGTGTGCTGGATCGGACCCTGTGTGAAGCTCAGCCGGTCACCTCCGAGCACTCCATATCGATTGACGGCAAGACCGATCTGCGACGGCTCTGCTCCCGAGTCCATGAGATAAGAGCGAAAGTACTCGCGCACTGCCCGGTACCCCGGCGTCTGGGCATTTGCCAGATTCGCCGCCGCCGCATCCAGTGCCTGTGTGCGTGCAACCAGACCCGTTACCGCAGCGTAGTATCCGCTATCCATCATGCGTCCTCTGAAAGAGAGAACGAGCAAGAGAAGAGCCAAAGGGGCTTGGAGAAGATTGGAAGATCTTAATGATCAACCGCGGGCATGCTGTCTTCAACGGACGAACTTGAACGGGATGCCGAATATCCCCGCACAAAAGAGCCTAAAGAAGTCCATCGCAGACGATCAGAACCTCAAACATGACTCTTTCAAAGCGATATAAATGCCGAAGACGGAACTCCGGGGCCTGCACATGCAGGTTGTAGTCTCTGCCCGTGATCACTGCCGGAAGCGACAACCCGCAATTCGCAGCCAGCACGGGAACTTTGCTCTTCCAGCCGCCGGCAACCATGTTACAGAGTTCCCCGATACCATCCTTGACTACATTGTCGACCGCACCAAATGCCGATCCGGTCATCTTCTCTGCCATCATCCTCGCGGCCGACTCGTTGCACGACAAGATGCAGGCGCCGCTAAGGATGCCGCCAAATCCAACTACCGCCGTCACCGAGTGAGCTGGCCTAACTTCTATCCCGGAGTCCTCGCCTTCCCTCCGCTCACAATCAACGCCAAGCATTGTCCCGAATACCTCGTATACGCTGACGTCCAGGTTTTTCGGATCGGACACCACGTGCATCGAATCTCGCAAGCTCACTGACACGGTCTCAATCCTCTCTGCGCAAGCTATTGGTCGAAACTTCTTTTCTTGCTGACGAACCCCGTTCAGCATCATGTTCGATCTCACACTGCCCGCAACAGGGGCACCACGCGTTGCTTCACCTGGTCCGCAGTAAAGGGCTTGCGGATATAGCCGGATGCTCCCGCCTCAATTGCCTGCTTCACATGTTCCTCGCTGGACTCGGTTGTAATCATCACGATGGGTACTCCAGCCGCGAGTTGCCTGGTACGTATCTGACGAACGAACTCAAGACCATCCATGGAAGGCATGTTGATGTCCGACAGAATCAGATCGACCTTTCGAGCCTTCAGGACCTCGAGCCCGTCCACTCCCGACCCAGCCTCGAAGGTTACAAAAGGATCGACTCCGGCTTGACGGAGCGATCGCTCCACGATCTTGCGCATCACAGAGGAATCATCGACAATCAAGACCTGAATCTCTCGCATGTGTAGCTCCCCGATACCTTATCGGCAGAGCGGCGTGCTGCTTGAATCGAACGGTCCGATGGTGCAGATCACGTCCCTCACAGACGCGACCTTCGGGTCTATCGAGATCCCCGGCTTTAGAAACATCCGAAGCCACAGCCAGTTCCGCACGCGGACGAGCCGCGAATTCACGGGTTGAACTCGCTCGATCGACCTTGCGAGGGCGTGCGCTGCCGCCGGCTCCGAAACCGCCTCGACGAACTGCACGGGCGGGAATACTTCTGAGAGGGCCTTCGCATAGGCATTCCAGAAATCAGACGACGGTACAATCCCGCTCTCTACTTTCACTCCCGTCATTTTCTCAACAGCAAACGACAGAACCGTATCTTTCCGTTCCTCAAATCCCAGATAGAGAAGCTTGCCGCCTCCGGTCCGGACTGGAAGTGCCTTGAATGCCTCAAGGAACAGACGCGGAATCACGCCTGCCTGGAGAGTCGCTCTTCCCTCCGGCAATCGGAGAACAGGACATGCCCATTGCATACTGAGCGCGCGAGATACGCTTGCTTCATCGGCAGCCCCTTGCCTTACCAGCCATTCGCCAATGCGCAGATTCCCGGTTTTTCTCTGCGCTTCAACGGCACGCCGCAGTTGCGGAGCTGTAATCCAGCCCTTTTCCAGCATCAGCAGCCCCAACGGAATTCGGTGCCGGTATGGCTCCTGAACCGGGGCCCAACCTCCTATTTCGCGGCGAACCGCCATGCGCATACACTCTTCCGTGCACGCGTTCGAACAGGTCCATCCTCCCTCAAGAACCGGGCGGGTTCGATTGCGAAACAGATGCAGCCAACCTGATCGACACGCGGGATTGGCGCAGATTCCAGTGAGTCCCAATTGGAATATTCCGTCGGAATTTCCGTACGAATCCAACAGGCTCTCAGGCGAATCCCTCCCGACCCGTCTCGCCGTTCCAGCCATTCCGAAGTTCAGAAAAGGCATCGAATGCTCTCCAGGCGCTTCTGTGGCATTGCGATCTCAGTCACACGCAGGCCGAAATTCCCGTTCATCAAAACAACATCTCCCCTCGCCACAATCTTGTCGCCGACAATCAGATCGACGGGATCGGAAACATGCCGATCAAGTTCAATAATTGCGCCTGGGCCAAGCTCGAGAATCTCTCCAAGAGACATTTCGCAACAACCGAAACGAAGCGCCGCTTCAATCTCAACGTCCAGAAGGAGCTCAACTCCAGCTGAAAGGCCGCCGTGATGAGATACCTCTGAGTCCGCAACCGGCGCTTCCGGGCGCCCTTCCGAACTGTCATCCCCCCGAGCGCTGCGAACTTCGTCCCGAACCGCAACGCCCCAGGAGTGCTCGCCGCCGGTCAAGTGGAAGTTGCATGAGACTATCTCGCTCACCTCGATTCGCCGAATGGAATCCACCCGGCACTTCACACCGCAATCTGCCAGCAGTTCGCCTGCTGCTGCCTCCGCTACTTCTCGAACTAGCTCCTTCCACGCTTCTTCCTGATCGACTCCGTCCCCCAGCAATGGTGCGTCGACGATACGCGGATCTACGACGACGGTGAACTGCCCCATCGAATCGCCCGATAGAGACGCTTCGAATGCAATTCCTCCCGACAACTGAGTACCTGGTCCCTCGACCTCGGTCAACTGTGGCTCGCCGGCAAGGGCCTGCGAGAAAAGCGCCTTCGCACTGGAAATCCAGCAATCGCGGTAGGTTTTCATTGCTTCTTCTCTGAGTGCGCGCCTTGGATGCGTGCCGCACGGTGATCATCATGTTTGAGAGGCTGCGCACTTGCGAGAAGCTGACCACCCACTCGCCATTCGGCTGCAGTTGTCGCGGTGAGGCCAAGCCTGAGGATCTGCCCTGGACGCAACGCCTCGATCTCACCTGCCTTCATCCGTACCGCGGGGAGTTGCAGCGTCCCACCGACCCGGATGTTGCGTACAGCTGCTTCCAGGCGGGCACGCGTTTCTGGTGCATGCTGGCGCCGGCGGCCCCAGTCGGAAGTGAGGCGGCGCAATATTGTGTTCGCCACGACTGCAGGGAACGCCAGGTTCAGCAACCCTGACCCCTGCGGCATGCGAATCTCAAAGCTTAAACAAAGAGTTCTCTCATTCACCGACATGATCCGCGCCAGCTGGGTTTGCATATGCCTGCGCTCGAACTTGAAACTCAGCTCCACCGATTGCCAGGCGGCCGTCAATTCGCGGCAGATAATTTCAACTACGCTGCCCAGAATTGCTTCTTCGATGTCTGTCAGTTCGCGCAGCGGACCTTCCTTCCCTTCGCCTCCTAACAGGAGATCAATGATCGGCGGCGCCAACGCAAGATCAAGCTGCAGGACTGATACGGCACCCAAAGGCTCTAGCCGGACCGAAGTCACATAACTGATCTCTGGAATGCGCATAAGAAATTCGCTGAATGGAATCTGTTCCGCTGAGACAAGGCTCACCTGAAAACGGCAGCGCAACCAGGCGGCAAGATTGTGCGTCAGATTACGCGCAAACAAGTCATTCAACATACTGATCGCGCGCAACTGCTCATTCGATATCTGCCCTGCTCGTCCAAAGTTGTATGCTGTAGCCTCGGAGATGCTTCCCATCTCTTTCTGTTGTTCCGGTGACGACGCGTGAGCTGCCTGGAACAGCGCGTCGATCTCATCCTGCTTCAGCATCTTCTCCATAGCGGTGTACCTTGTCCTTTAATTTCCAGGTCCCTTCATGCACACGTGGCCGCTGCTCTCCCGGGCCTCGATGAACCCGCGAGATCTCTCAGGGCGGCACGCAGATGCACGACCGCTGAACCATGGATTTGCGACACGCGTGATTCGACTACTCCAAGAGCAGAACCGATCTCGCGCATCGTCAGCTCCTCGTAGTAATAGAGCGTCATTACCAGCCTCTCGCGTTCCGGGAGTTGATCGATTGCCTGGGCAAGGCGTTCCTTCAGTTCTCCGCGAAGGCAAGTAAAGAGTGGATCCTCTTCCGGATCGCCCGCCACGTAAGCCAACTCCTCTTCCCCTGAGTCCTCGCTGTGCTCGATATGCAACGTTCCGATCTCCAGCCCCTTCAGATCTCCCAGCAATCTCTGGTACTCATCAAGGCTTAGTTCTAATTCTGTCGCGATCTCGGCCTCTCCCGGAGAGCGACCCAGGCGTGCCGTCAAAGAGCGGATTGCCTCCTCGACTGCTCTTCCTTTCCGACGAAGGTCTCGAGGGCTCCAGTCCAGCGTGCGAAGGCTGTCGAGGATCGCTCCTCGGATACGAAACTGCGCATAGCTGCGGAACTGCACCTTCTTCCGCGGATCGAACTTCGTAAACGCATCCATCAGTCCCACTACGCCTGCCGAGACCAAATCCTCGATTTCCACGTGCTGCGGCAACCGTTCATGGATTCTCCTTGCCAGAAACCGGACGATCGGCAAGTGTTCAAGAAGCAGCCGCTCCTCTTCACCCCCGATGGCCATCTGCCGAACTTCGGGCGAATAGCCATTGGGAACATTTCGCTTGACCGCTGTTCCTGCATCCAACCCCGCTCCTGCTGCCATCTCCTCATCCTTCCTTTCCCCGGAATCGCCGCGGATCGATCTGTCGCTCTACCGAACAGTTCCGGATGGCTTCAAACGGATCTCGGGCGGAATCTCCGCCGCCGCGATCACCGCAAGCCTCGGCATAAGCGGCTCCAGCCAGCGCTTCACGTGATAGCGTGCCGGACTCGGACATAGGAGCACGGGAGTGACCGATGAGGTGGATAAACCGATAAGAGATTTCAAAGAATCGACGAGCCGGCGCAGCAGAGGCACACTCGACGCCGATGCGGGAGAAAGAAGACGCTGTGAACTCTCCGGAGCGAGCGACGCGACGATCTCGTCTTCCAGCGTCGCATCGAGCAACAAAACCGGCAGCTGTCCATCCTGATCCACAAGAGGAAGAATCAACCTGCGTCCGAGAGCCTGTCGCGCACACTCCACCAGAGCGACAAGATTCTTGTTCATCGGCCCCATTTCGAGCAGACTCTCCAGAATCGTTCCCAGATCACGAATCGATACACGCTCCCGCAATAACTGCTCCAGTACACGCCCAACTTCTCCAAGACTCAGGACCTTTGGTACGAGTTCCTCGATCAGCTTGGGATGGCTGTCATTTAATGAGTCCATCAGGCGCTTCGCCTCCGCCCTGCCCAAAAGTTCGTGGGCATGGCGTCGGATAGTCTCCCCTAAATGGGTCGTGATCACCGTAACCCCATCCACAACTGAGTATCCGGCGGCAATCGCCTGCTCCTCGAGAGCCGGTGCTATCCAGATTGCGGGCACGCCAAACGCAGGTTCTCGAGTCTCTCTGCCGGGAAGTGGCCTTCGATTGGGGTCCCCCGATACTGCCAGCATCTGCGTTCCTTCCAGCTGCCACCTTCCGATCTCCATGCCGCGCAGAGAAATGACGTACGCACGGGGATGGAGGCGGAGATTGTCTGAAATATGCACGGGCGGGATCAGAAAGCCCATCTCGGCTGAGAGATGCCTGCGCAGTGCACGAACTCGGTTCAGCAGCATACCGCCTTGCTTCTCATCGACCAGCGGTATGAGCTGAAAGCCGATCTCAAGCGAGAGTTCCTCGAGTCTCAGGAGATTTGTCAGGTCAGCAGAGGGCGCCTGATCTGCTCTCCCCTTTCCGCTCGGCGGCCCTTCAACCGCGGGCCCGGAGCTTCCATTCCCTCGAATCCTCCTCCCAAACCAAAAAAGACTTGCAGCAACCAACAAGAATGCAAATGCCGGCAGTCCTGGAATGAAGCACAGCGCGCCGCAGACTCCACCAGCAACGTACAGGGTGGACGGTCGTGCGAAAAGCTGCTGCCTGATCTCAGTCCCCAGTAAACCAGCCGAGTTCGCTCGCGTAAGCGTGATGCCGCCGGCTACGGAAACAAGCAGTGAGGGAATCAGGGTGACGAGCCCATCCCCCACCGTCAGGACTGTGTACGTCCTGGCCGCCTTGCCCAGTTCAACACCTTGCTGAAGCGTTCCTATCAGCAGGCCGGCAATGATATTGATGGCTGTGATCAGAATCGTTGCCATGGCGTCGCGCTGGTTGAAGCGGGCCGCACCGTCCATGGCGCCATAAAACTCTGCTTCCCGCGCGATGCTTTGCCGGCGACGTCGCGCCTCTGCCTCGTCGATCAGGCCGGCGTTCATGTCAGCATCAATTGCCATCTGCTTGCCCGGCAACGCATCCAGAGTGAATCGCGCTGTCACCTCAGCGGTGCGCACTGCTCCGTGCGAGACAACAAGAAACTGAATCGCAACCAGAGCGAGGAACAAAACAAACCCCACGATGTAGTTGCCGCCCACGACGAATTGACCGAATGCTTCGATTACTTTGCCCGCCGCCGCCGTTCCCTCGGAGCCGTGCAGCAGAATCCTGCGGCTCGACGCTATGTTCAATGCCAGCCGGAAAAGCGTCAGCAGAAGCAGAAGGGTCGGGAAGACTGACAATTCCACGGCCCGGCGAATCTGGATTGAAGAAAGAAACACAATCATCGATGCCGCCATCGAGACCGCAAGCAGCAGATCAACAACTGCCGACGGCAATGGGATCAGCATGATGAAGATCACGCTGATCGCTCCGATGGGCAGCAGATAGTCGCGCAGACGCTCGATCATACTGGCTGGTTGAACATTTGCAACCATTGCAGGAACTGTCGTGCTCATTGCTTGCTCCCATCCTGGTCCGCTGCTTTCCCCTTCTGATCCACTCCCGCTTCGTACTCGGGAGGATTCGGCCTTCTCCTCGCGGCCGGCCTTTCCGTCCCCGCCTGTCGCATGCGTTTCGCGCGCGCCTCCTCCTCCATCCGCTTGCGGTAAAGATAGGCAAGAATGGCAGCAACAGCTGCATAGAGATCTGCTGGGATTGGCTGTCCCACCTCCACCGAGCGATACAGGGAACGCGCAAGCGGCGGATTTTCGACGATCGCCACGCCTGCCCAGCGCGCTTCGTTCTTGATCTCTTCCGCAAGCAGATTGCGTCCCTTAGCGAGAACTTTCGGAGTCTCCATGGAAGCGAAGTCAAACCCCAGCGCGATCGCATAGTGAGTAGGATTTGTCAGCACGACAGCA
This sequence comes from Occallatibacter sp., assembly GCA_035606555.1. Classification (GTDB taxonomy): domain Bacteria; phylum Acidobacteriota; class Terriglobia; order Terriglobales; family Acidobacteriaceae; genus Telmatobacter. The sequence goes on along the minus strand of DATNFD010000119.1, from coordinate 2,235 downwards.
GCCTTCGCCACGTCGGCCTTCAGCTTCCGACGTCGCATCTGCCGCTGCAAATTCCGAATTCGACCTCGAGTCTGGGGACTCCCTTCCGACTCCTTGAACTCCTGCTTCATCTCCTCGCGGCTCATCATGAGCCGGGATTCACGGCTTTTCCACTCGACCGCGTAGTCGATCAGTGCCCACCCCAGCAGTAACCATGCAGCGGCGGTCAGCAATCCGTAAACGTCCGAGGCAAGAATTTCGAGTCGCCTCGTCGAGAACGGCGGAATGCTCAGTTCGCGAACAATCCGCTGAAATGCGAATACCGCCAGGATTGCCGCAGGCACGAGCGACTTCCCCAGTCTCGCAACCGAGCGAAGAGAAAAGAGATTCTTCGCATTTGCAATCGGATTTACCCGTTCAAAACGTAACCCGATAGCTTGTCCGCTCACCTGAAGCCCTCCGCCTTGCAGCACTCCACACAAGCAGGTCGAAATCACTATCCCCGCCATCACAGTCAAGATAGGAATTCCGGCTTTCATAAGCGGACTTCGCAACGCCAGCAAACTCTCCGCGAAATCGGGTCCTTGCGACTGGCGCGTCGAGCTCGCGCTCAGAGCTGCAATAAACACCGACCGAAAGCCCTCCATGATCTTCTGAGCCAGGAACCCCAGGCACAGGATCCCGGCCAGCGTGCCCGCCGCCGAAGAGAGTTCCCGGCTGCGTAGGACATCACCATCCTTCCTGGCCTTTTCCCGGCGATGCGGCGTAGCCTGTTCGGTGCGATCCCCCGGCATCGTCAGCTTCCAATCCCGCTTGCCGCTCCAGGCGATGTCTTAAGAAGCCGCTCCGCCACATCAAGAAGTCCTGAGAATCTGGCTTCAATCACTCGCGGCCACAGCGCCAATGATCCACAGAGAACAGCGAAGCCCACCAATGTTTTGAGCGGCACGGTTAGCGACATCACTGGAAGTTGCGGGCTCAGCCTGCTCAGGAGCGCCACCGCGATCTCCACCAGCATTGTGGCTGCAAGCACCGGCGCCGCCAGTTCAACCGCAGCCAAAAAAATCCCTCCCGCCGCCTGCACAATCGCGGCAGAAGTGATCGGCGAAAGAGCATATGTCCCGATTGGCACCGCTCGAAAACTCCGCACCATCGATCCCAGCAGAATGCGATCCAGACCGGCTTTGATTAGAACGAGCGTTCCCATGAGCTGAAAAAGATCGCTCATCAGCGAGGTTTGAATCGAAGAGGTTGGATCCAGCAGGTTCACTGTCGAGAAACTGAATTGCAGCCCTACGATTTCTCCGGCGAATAGAAGCATCTCGTTCATCAACGCCAGAATGAGTCCGTAAACCAGCCCGACGGCTAACTCGCCGATCACTGCGGAAAAGCCAATGTCGGCGTGAGCGTTGGGGAATGTCGCGACGAGCGGGCCAACGAGGAACGCAACCAGACCGACGAAGACCGCCTTGGCACGAACGGGTAGTGCCGTTGACGAGAAGAACGGCGCAAAGACTACCATCCCGCTTACGCGAACCAGCGCGAGAAGCATTGCACTCAGAAAAGTCGGCCAGGCACCCATTCGTACTCTCGCTCAATCCAGAAATCGATGGAAATCGCTCATCATGTGCATCGCATATGTGGTCAGGTGGCCCAGAAACCAGGGCATTCCGACAAGCAGAATTACGGCAACAGCCCCCAGCCGCGGCACCGAAGTCAGCGACTGGTCCTGAAGGCTCGTCAGCGTCTGAAGCAACGTGAGCACGAACCCAAGCACGACCGAAACGACCAGAACCGGTGCGCTCAGGATCATCGCTTCCTTCATCAATTGGCGAAGCAGTTCGGCAACAAGATCGGGCGTCATCGTTCAGTCCTCAAAAACTTTTCAACAGGGAATGTACGAGCAGATTCCATCCATCCACCATCACGAACAACAGAATCTTGAGCGGCGTAGATACCACCACCGGCGGCAGTTGAAACATCCCGATCGAGGTTGTAATCGCCGCGGTCACCATGTCGATCAGAAGGAAAGGCAGAAACAGCACAGCGCCGATCGAGAAGCCTGCCTTCAACTCCGAAAGAACGTAAGCAGGAATCACCACGCGCATCGGAAGGTCGCTGGGAGAATTCGGGTGCTCGATCTGACCTGCAGCCGCGAAGAGGGCAAGGTCTTTCTCCCTTGCATAACGAAGCATGAATTGCTTCACTGGTGCGGACCCGAGGTCAATCGCATCCCAGCCGGTGATTCGCCCGGCA
>DATNFD010000118.1:0-19345 GCA_035606555.1 Occallatibacter sp. | reverse complement strand
AAGAACGAGCAGATTGAGATAGGCGATGCCGGAAAGGATCAGATGAGGGCGGACACGCCAAATGAGACTGACAAGCTGGAGAGCGCTGTGACGAACGCGAGGGGCTCGGAGTTGGTGAACTCTCACGTTCGAGTGGAACAGATCCACGCCGGATCCAAGAGAAGCCGTGAGAACGAGGTGAATCTCGTACTTTTCAGGATTGAGGTGACGAGCCAGAGTCTCGATGACATGCTCGGCTCCGCCGCCACCCAGGTGCGGAATCAGCAGGCAAATCCGGGCGCGTTGCGGCAAGGTCATGAGTCAGCAAGGGGAAGCGTACCGAAGACATTTAGCGGGAGTAAGTGATCACGCTCACAAGCTGGATTAGGGGCAGATGCTAGAGTTTCGTTGATTCAGACGAACAGGCGAAGTCTCCTTGAACATGCGTGAGTGGTCCGCTGATGAAAACGTCGGCGTGGGCAGCGGATTGGGAAGCCCACGTGTCGTGGTGGGTGTCACGAGTGCCCAGACGTGTCTAGTTCTCCCCTCGCGGCTGAAAGCGCTAAGAGAGGGCGGATTCCGGGTATCGCTGGTCTCATCGCCGGGTACCATGGCGGCGCGTGGGAGCGAAGTGGAAGGAGTGTCGGCCCACGAAATACCCATGGCGCGTGCAATGTCGCTGCTGAAGGATGCTGTTGCATTCACTCGGATCTTGTGTCTGCTTCGTCATCTAAAGCCGGAGATCGTTGAATTCAGTACGCCGAAAGCTGGGTTGCTGGGTATGTTGGCGGCGTGGATCTGCCGGGTGCCTGTGCGCATCTACTTCGTGCGTGGATTGCGGCTCGAAACGGTTCCGGCATTCATGAAGGCGATTCTGCTCTGGTCGGAACGCATTGCTGCGGCTTGTGCCCATACGGTTGTGGTGAACAGCAGGAGCTTGCGGGAGCGGACTTTACTTCTTGGGATTACCGGAGGAGAAAAGGTGGTGCTGCTGGGGGAGGGAAGCAGCAACGGCGTTGACATTGAGCGATTCTCACCTGGACCTTCTGAGGTACGAGCGGATTTTGGAATTCCTGTGGGTGCGCGGGTGGTCGGATTTGTGGGGAGATTGACGACCGACAAAGGGCTGCCGGAGTTGCTGGAGGGGTTCGCCGAGGTGCTGCGAGAGATGCCCGACAGCTACTTATTACTTGTTGGGTGGTTCGATGCATCGGAGGATGCCCTCGGAACGAGGTTGAGGTTGCGAATCGAGGGACATCCCCGTATCGTGTGCACCGGCTATGTTGCCGATACCGCGCCGTACTACCGTGCGATGGATGTGCTTGTGCTTCCATCATGGCGGGAGGGATTTCCAAATGCGGTGCTGGAGGCGGCATCTTCGGGAGTGCCAGTCGTTACGACAACATGTACGGGATCGCGCGATGCTGTAGTGCCAGAGGTAACGGGGCTTCTAATACCGCCAGGTGACCCCGGGATGATTGCAAAGGCGGCGCTCCGGCTCCTTCGCGATGGTGAGCTTCGCGGCAGCATGTCTCAAGCGGCGCGACACTGGGCTGTGACCCACTTCGAGCAGAGTCGTGTTCTGGGTGAGATGGTCCGCTTCTATCGTCATTTGCTGACGAACAGCGCAAATGAAATGGCTGCAGAGAATGCGGCCAGACCCGCTACTGGCTGGACTGCATCACTGTGACCTCGGGAGAGGCTGAGGATGCAGCCGGAGGGGCCTGAAGCGTGTGCGCGCCGGTTTCAGCGGCATGAAGAGCGCTGCCGGGAACGATGCCAAGTGCCAAAGTTGCGATGGTCGCGAAAAAGAGAGCGGTAATAATGCCGACTCCGACCGGCGCGAACCGCGGAGGAACGAGCAATTCGTCCTCATCGGGTCGCTGTGCTACCGCGAACGCCAGGCGCAGATAATAGGCCGCAGCCAGGCCGGAGTTCAGGAGTCCGATGATGGCGAGGATGACGGCGCCTCCGCCAACAGCGGCTGTAAAGGAATAGAACTTGCCGAAGAATCCGCCGGTGAACGGAATGCCGATGAGCGAGATGAGGAAGAAGATGAGCAAGCTGCCCAGGAGCGGAGATCGGTAGATGAGGCCCTTGTAGTCGGCGATGAGGGGACGCTCGTCTCCGTAACCGCCTGCAATCGTAACAACCGCGAAGATGCCGACGTTCATTGCGGCGTATGCGGCGGAGTAGAAACTGGCAGCGGCAATGCCTGTGGAACCGAACCCCGCAAAGGCAGCAAGGAGATAACCAGCGTGAGCGATCGCTGAGTAAGCGAGCATGCGCTTGACGTTCTGCTGGCGCAGGGCGGCGAGGTTGCCAATGATCATGGAGAGCACGGCGACTACCCAGAGGATCGGCGCCCAGATGTTGCGCAGGTACGGGAACATCTCGTAGACGAGGCGAAGAAGGAAGGCGAAGGCGGCCGCTTTGGGTGCGGTGGACATGAGGCCGACTACCGGCGATGGTGCGCCTTCATACACATCGGGTGTCCAGAGGTGGAAGGGCGCGGCGGAGACCTTGAAGAGGATTCCGACGAGCATCATGGCGAGAGCGCCGTCGACGAGGAGTTGGTTTTGGGCGTTAGCGACGTTGTGGGCGATCTCGTAGATAGAGGTGGTGCCGGTGGCGCCAAAGACGAGGGCAATACCGTAGAGCAGGAATGCGGTGGCGAAGGAGCCGAGGAGGAAGTACTTGATAGCGGCTTCAGGTCCTTTGCCGGACTGTTTGCGGTAACCGGCGAGGACATAGGTGGAGATGGAGGAGATCTCGAGTCCTATGAAGACGACGAGAAGTTCTGTGGCGGCGGTGAGGAGGCACATGCCGACTGTACCAAACACCATGAGCGCGTAATACTCGCCCTGGTGGTGGCTGTCTTCAGGCAATGCATCGACTGAGAGCAGCAGGGTGACGATAACGATGCCGCAGATGAGGACGTGGAAGAAGACTGTAAAGGGACTCGATTCTACGGTGCCGGAGTAGCCGGTGCCGGTGGGGAGGGAGAGCTGCCAGACGCTTGCAAGGTAGGCCACTGTGGTGCCGCCGGCGGCTAGCCAGCCGAGATAGCGTCGAGAGCTGAGTGGAGCGAGTGACGCATCGATGAGCATCACGAGGACCCCGGTGATGGTGAGGATGACCTCGGGGAGGATGCGATAGATGTCGGGAACGGAATTCACCTCTGTACCTCCCCGGATGAGGTGCTTGTCAATGTGAGGTCAGGATGGCCGATCGATTCGGCTTGCTGGAGAACGATTGGTTTTGGTGCTGTTTCGATGGTGCGGAGCCAGAGATTGGGAGCGACTCCCATGATGAGGAGCAGAACGGCGATTGGCCAGAGGACGAGCTGTTCGCCGAGATGGAGGTCGCGGGCAGATGACTCTGCCGCGAGCTTGCTTTCAGTGCCGTAGAAGACGCGCTGGATCAACCAGAGCATGTAGGCGGCGCTGAGGATGACGCCGATGGTGGCAGCGATTGCCCATCCGTGGCTGACACTCGAAAAGGTGCTGGAGAGGATGAGAAATTCTCCGATGAAGCCATTGAGCATGGGCAGGCCGATCAGTGCGAGAGAGACGATTACGAAGAGGGTGGCGAGACGCGGGACGCGCTTAGCGAGGCCGCCGTATGCAGCAATCTGGCTGGTGGCGTAACGGATTTCCAGCGCGCCGAGAAGGACGAAGAGGGCCGCGTCGATGAGTTCGTTGTTGAGGATCTGGTAGGTTGCGCCGGTCCATCCGGTGAGTGTGAATCCGTAGACTCCGACGGTGATGAGGCCAAGGTGGCTTATCGCAGCGAAGGCGAGGAAGCGCCAGTAGTCGCGTTGAACGAGGGCGAGACACGCTCCGTAGAGCAGGCCGATGACACCTAGAGCGATCAGGAGCGGCGCGATGTTGCGCGCCTGAACAGGGAAGAGTCCAACGTGGAAACGCAGCATGGAGTAGAGGCCGAGCTTGCCGGCGACGACCATGGCCATAGCGACGGGTGCTTCAGAGAAAGTGTCGGCAAGCCAGCCGTGGAGCGGGAAGACCGGGACCTTGACGGCGAATGCGAAGAGGAAGGCGAGAGCGACCCAGAAAAGTGCTCCGGCGGGAACTGCGCCTACAGCGATGTCGGTTCGCAGGTCGGTGAAGCTGAAGGTGCCGGTGCGCGCGTAGAGATAGAGGATTGCGACGAGCAGAGGGGCTGAGGGGATGAAGGTGAAGAGGAAGAATTTGGTTGCCGCTGCGGGGCCGTTTTTGCGGCCATACATGGCGATGAGGATGGCCATGGGGACGAGGGAGAGTTCCCAGAAGCCGTAATAGACCATCAGGTCCAGCGAGATGAAGACGCCGTACATCGCGGTCTGCTGGAGGAGGAAGAGCGAGTAGTAGACCTTTTCGCGGCGATGGATCGCCTTCCAGCTTGTGTGTACACCGATCGGGCCAAGGAGGCCTACGAGAACGACGAGCCAGAGACTGAGGCCGTCTACGCCGACGTGGTAGAAGATGGCGGGGTTTTCGATCCAGGGCTTGTTCACTACGAACTGGAAGCCAGGATGCGCTGCGTCGTAGTGCGCGGGCAGATGCAGCGTGAGACCGAACGTGACGAGGGTGGTGATGAGGGCGAGCCATGCCGGGATTTTGCCGCGATCGGGCAGCAGAGCGACGAGGATGGCGCCGGCGAGCGGGACGAGGAGGATGAGAGTGAGTATCGAGCTATCCATCAGTGTCCCGCCATTCCGAGGTGTAGTGAAGGCACTCCGAAGACGTGCGGAGCGAGAACGAAGTAGAGCATGAGGGCGGCGCCGAGGGCGAGCCACGCTGCGTAGGAGCGGATGTTGCCGGATTGCCAACGCTGGAGAACCGCGCCGGAGAAGGATGCAATGCCGGCCAGGAGCCAGGCAAGTCCGCCGAGGATTGCGAAGTCGACAACCCACTCGAGGAAGTATTTGGAGAATGCGATGAGCGGCTTGACGATGAGGAAGCCGTAGAACTCGTCGACGTAGTACTTGTTCTGGAGCAGGTTGTAGCCGGCGGGGGCGGGTGCCGCGAGTTGTGCGGCGGCGGAGCGCTGATAGTACATGCGATGGGCGATGAACCATCCGAGGGCTCCAGCGGCCACTGCGATTGCCATCATCACGTACTCGAGGCCTCCAGCCATCTCCTCAGTTTTGGCGCCGAGTATTGGGGAGAGGAATGCACCAAAGCGAGCCGTGCCGATCCAGCCGCCACCGACGGAGAGAATGGCGAGGACGACGAGAGGGCCGAGCATGGACCAGGGACTCTCATGCGGGTGGGCGTCGTGGCTGCGGGTCTCGCCGAAGAAGGTGAGATACCAAAGGCGGAACATGTAGAAGGCGGTGAGGGCGGCGGTGACGAGCCCGACGAACCAAAGGATCTTCCCGAGGCTTCCAGATGCGAAGGCAGCAGCGAGGATAGCATCCTTGGAGAAGAAGGCGGACATGAATGGGAATCCCGAGATGGCGAGGACTGCCATGGTCATGGTCCAGAAGGTGATGGGAGTTTTGGTGCGGAGGCCGCCCATCTTGCGCATGTCCTGCTCGCCGCCCATGGCGTGAATGACGGAACCCGCGGCAAGGAAGAGCAGGGCCTTGAAGAAGGCGTGCGTCATGAGGTGGAAGATGGCGGCGGAGTATGCGGCGACCCCACAACCGAGGAACATGTAGCCGAGCTGCGAGACGGTGGAGTAGGCGAGGACGCGTTTGATGTCGGTCTGGACGAGGCCGATGGTCGCGGCGAAGAAGGCGGTGGCTGCTCCGACGATGGCTACGACGCTAAGCGCGAGGGGCGAGCGATCAAAAATGAAGTGAGTGCGGGCGACCATGTAGACGCCGGCGGTGACCATGGTGGCGGCGTGGATGAGGGCGGAGACAGGTGTGGGGCCTTCCATGGCGTCGGGCAGCCAGACGTAAAGCGGAAGCTGCGCGCTTTTGCCGGTGGCTCCGATGAAGAGGCACAGGGCGATGGCGGTAAGGACGCCGCCGGTCATCGCGGGATTGGCGGCGATCTCCTGGGCGAGGTCGCTGAAGGAGAGCGTGCCGAAGTTGGCGATGAGGAGGAAGAGGCCGATGAGGAAGCCGAAGTCGCCGATGCGGTTGACGATAAATGCTTTTTTGCCGGCGTCGGAGGCAGACTTCTTCTGGAACCAGAAGCCGATGAGGAGGTAGGATGCGAGCCCGACTCCTTCCCACCCGACGAACATGAGCAGCGCATTGCCCGCGAGGACCAGCGTGGTCATGAAAAAGAGGAAGAGGTTGAGGTAGGCGAAGTAGCGCCAGTAGCCTTCGTCATCGTGCATGTAGCCGACGGAGTAGATATGGATAAGGAATCCGACACCGGTGATGACAAGTAGCATGATCAGCGAGAGCTGATCGAGGACGAAGGTGAGATCGACGTTGAAGGAGCCGGCGGTGATCCAGGTGCCGTAGTTTTCAATGTGGGGCATCGCTCCGTAGCCACCGTACCCAACGGATGCATCAGGAATCATGAGTGTCGCAGCCCAGAGCACAACGACAAATGAAACCAGCGGTGCAAGGAGCGCAATGGCGCTGACGACGGTCTTAGGTAGTCGACGGCCGAGCAGCCCGTTCAGGACGAATCCGATGAAGGGCAGGAGCGGGATCAGCCAGAGATGGAGAGATTCGTTCATAGTTTCATCAGGTCGATGCGGTCGACCGCGAGCGTGGAGCGTGCACGAAATACGGCAATAATGATGGCGAGACCAACGGCGGCTTCAGCAGCGGCGACCACCATGACGAAGAAGACAAAGATCTGGCCTTTCACCTCGTGCCATTGATGGGCGAAGGTGACGAAGGAGAGGTTCACAGCATTCAGCATCAGTTCGATTGACATGAAGACCGTGATCAGATTGCGTTTGATGAGAAACCCGACTACGCCGAGGCAGAAGAGGACGGCGCTCAGGAGCAAGTACCAGACAAGCGGAACTTCGTGGGAGACGAGATGCATAGATTACTTGGGCTCCCTTCCTTCGGCATCGCCTTTGCGGGCGAGGGCGACGGATCCGAGGATGGCAACAAGGATCAGGACTGAGGTGACTTCGAAGGGGAGAAGAAGCTTGGTGAAAAGGACGGCGCTGAGATCAGCGGTGCTGGTGATGTGGTCGTCCATGCGAGCGTCGCCGAACCCCTGAAGCTTGATGAAGCTGGTGGCGATGACGGCGAGGATTGCGGCAACGGCAGGGAATCCAACGGTGTGCGCAGCGCGGCTGCCGAGTGTACGTTCTTCGCGGCCTGCATTGAGGAGCATGACCACCAAGGTGAAGAGCACCATGATGGCGCCTGCGTAGACGATGACCTGGGCGGCGGCGAGGAATTCGGCACCAAGAAGAAGATAGAGTACAGCCAGCGAGGTCATCACGACGATGAGCGAGAGCGCGCTGTTGATAGGCTGCTTCTGAAACAGGAGATTGACAGCTCCTGTGAGGCAGAGTGCAGCGAAGATGATGAAGAGAATCAGGTGCATCGTTGAAGTCACTTACGGAGGATCAGGTTGAGGGAAGGTATTTCGAAATCCCTTCCGATTCTAAATGAGCAATGGGAACAACCCCGGTGATCGATAAACACGAGAGCGATCAGCGGTAGGCGAGCCAGAGACTCGTGCCGACGATGTTGAGAATGGCGAGAGGCATGAGCCAACGCCATCCGTAATTCATGAGCTGGTCATAGCGGAAGCGAGGGAGTGTGCCGCGCACCCAGACATAGAGACAGAGGAAACTGAAAACTTTCAAGACGAACCAGAAGATGGGCAGGAGGGAGCGGATGACGATGTTGTTCGGCGTGGGGAGGAGGTTGCCGAAGGGGCTCGTCCAGCCGCCCAGGAAGAGCAGGGTGGCGACGCAGCCAACGGTGATCATGTTGGCGTATTCGGCCATGAAGAACATGGCGAATTTCATCGAACTGTACTCGGTGTGATAGCCGGCGGTGAGTTCGCTTTCCGCTTCGGGGAGATCGAAGGGCGAGCGATTGGTTTCGGCGAAGGCGGCCATGAGGTAAATGAAGAAAGCGATGAACTGGAATCCGCCGAAGAGATTCCAGGAGAGAAGGCCGTGGTGGGATTGCGTAGTGACGATGGTGTCCAGGTTGAGGGATCCGGCACGCAGGACTACGCCGACGAGGGAGAGCCCGAGGGCGAGTTCGTAGCTCACGAGTTGAGCAGAGGAGCGGAGGGAGCCGAGGAGCGAGTATTTGTTGTTGGAAGACCATCCGGCGAGAGCGATTCCGTAGACGCCGATTGAGGTGATGCCGAGGATAACAAGGAGGCCGATGTTGATATCGGCGATCTGGAAGATCTGGAAGTTGCCGGGGCCAGTGATGCCTGGGTCGCCGAACGGAACCACGCCAATGGAAATGAGAGCGCAACTAAGAGCAATGACCGGCGCCAGAAGGTAAAGGGGGCGGTATACAGCGGTCGGGATGATGTCTTCCTTGAGGAAGGATTTTGCGCCGTCAACGAGTGGTTGAAGCAGGCCGAATGGGCCGACGCGGCTCGGTCCCCAGCGATTCTGAATGCGACCGACGAGCTTGCGCTCAAGGAGTACAGTGTAGGCGACGGAAAGGAGAAGCACCACCGTCACTACGATGACCTTGAGCAAGCTCCACAGGAAAAACTGCAAAATCGTCACGTTCCTAAAGCCTTTCGGAAAAAGTTCAGCCTGTTACTGCTTCTTGTTTTACTTCGGCCTGATGGTGATCAAGATCGGTGAGGCCCTTGCTGTATCGTCCGAGCGTGCCGGAAGTGAAGAGGCCATTGTGGGAGGGTTTCACCAAGTCGGGGCCGCTCGAAGTGAGTGCAGATACCGGAACAAAGCCGGGCTCCGTGCGCACTTCATTTCCGCCAAAAAGGTTTAACCTGTCCAGCTTGTACGCGGGGACAAGACGTTCGATTTCATCGAGGAGAGCCAAAGGATCGAATGGGCTCAGTTTAGGTTCCAGGCCGTTGGCGACAAGCCATATGGCGTGCCGGTCAGCCTCGCCAGATTGAGCACCGCGAGATTGCCCCAGGTCTGCTTTTACCGAAGTCTTGCCGAACGGAACGAGTCTCTTCACATCCGCGCCCATGCTGCTCGCGAGCCGAACCAGGATTTCAAAATCCGGTTTCACGCCGGGTTTGTCCGCTGCTTTTCGAACGAGCTGCAAATCTCCGTAGGTGTTCGTTACGGTTCCGGTCTTTTCATAGAGACTTGCGGCCGGGAGGACGACATCGGCTGCCGCAGCGGTCTCCGTGAGGAACAAATCTTGAACCACGATGAAGGTGTTTTTGAGCGATGCGAGGTTCACCGTCCCGAGTTCGAGCGGATTGGCGCCCACGATCAAAAGTGCTCCCAGCGAGCCGCCAGCAGCGGCCGACAACATCTGTGGCTGAGTCAATCCGATGGTGTGCGGCATTCCGGGGTATTCCTCTGCGAATGCATCGATCGTGCTCACGGGAACATAGCCGGGGAGGCGGTCAGGTAGAAGGCCCATGTCGGCGGCGCCACGCGAGTTCGAGTAGTCGCCGAGGTAAGCGAAGCGAACGTTGCCGCGGCCCAAGCCCCAAGCTGCAAGTTCATCGACAGCCGCCCCGCGGTACTCTTCGCCAAAAATGACGAGGAGGTTCTCTTCCTGCAGGAGCATCTCCCGGAAAGCAGGATTGTCGATTGTGGATTGCTTGCCGCCCAGGTATTTTGCGATGGAACGATGGCCGCCCGCGGGGAGCCGTACGACAGCCTTGGCCTGGCGTTCCAATTTGATCTGCCGCTCATTCGCAAGATAGAGTCTTGCACGGTTCAAGCGCACGTTGGTGCGGATGGTCCAGGCGAGGAGGGGATGTTCGTTTGTCGGATCGCCGCCGATGAGCAGGATTGCCGGTGCCGTTGAAATGTCGCGCAGCCCTGCGGTTTTATCCTGATGGCCGGCGAGTGATCGAGCAAACGAAACGTAATCCGTTGTGCGTTCATGGTCGATGTTGCTGGTGCGGAGAACCGTGCGTGCAAACTTCTGAAGCAGGTAGTTCTCTTCATTGGTCGTGCGGTTGGAACCGATGACTCCGATGGCGCTGCCGCCGCGGATATCGCGAATCTCCTTGAGCTTCGCCCCGGCTACCCGGAGGGCGTGCTCCCATGTGGATGGTTCGAGCTTGCCCTGCGCATTGCGGACGAGAGGTGCGGTAATGCGTTCGGGGTGCTCGACAAAGTCGAAGCCGAAGCGGCCTTTGGCACAGAGGAAGTCGCCATTGATACCGCTTTTATCGCGGTTGTCAGCACGGATGATTTCGGCTCCTTCGTCGGATTGGCGGATACCGAGAGTGACCTTGCAGCCGTCCGCACAATGGGTGCAGATCGTGGAGACATGGTTCATCTCCCAGGGGCGGGTCTTGTAGCGATAGCTGCCGCTGGTGAGAGCGCCGACCGGACAGATGTCGATGCACATGCCGCACTGTTCGCAGTCGAGCTGATCATCCAGGTTGGGTGCGATTACGGAGGTTATGTTGCGGTTTTGGATGCCGAGCGCCCAGACGTCCATGCCTTCGCCGCAAACGCGGGTGCAGCGGTAGCAGAGGATACACCGAGGGCGGTCATAGAAGACGGCGGGGGACCATTGCTGCTCATCGCGGTGCTGCTTGGCGTCGACCATGAGGCTTTCGCCCGCGCCGTATTTGAAGGTCATGTCCTGCAACTCGCACTCGCCGCCGGCGTCGCAGACAGGGCAGTCGAGAGGGTGGTTGCCGAGGAGGAGTTCGATGGTTCCTTTGCGGGCCTGGGCGATCTCCGGCGATTCGGTTGTGAATACCTGGCCTTCAGCGACAGTCGTGGTGCAGGCGGTCTGAAGTTTGGGAACCTTTTCCTGACGAACGACGCACATGCGGCACGCGGCCTGGAGGCTGAGGCCGGGGTAGTAGCAGAAGGCGGGGATCTCGATGCCGGCTTTGCGGCATGCCTCAATGAGCAGCGTTCCTGCGGGAGCGGTCAGCTTCTTGCCGTCGACTGTGAATGTTACGTCTGCCATTGGTGGTTGTGTCCTGCCGTCCTTTGGTGCCGCAGGGGCTAAAGCCCCGTATCTTCTTGTTGCTCATCGGCACGACTGAACTCGTGCCCTGACGCTTCTTGGTTCTGCTTAGCGCCCGGCATGCCGAACGCTGTTTCGGGCGGTTACACGACGGTCAACTCCGGTGCGGTGTGTTTTGCGAATGGGCAGGGCTTTCCGTCGAGGTGATCTTCAAATTCTTTGCGGAACTTTTTGACAAAGCCCAGCGTGGGCATTGCGGCTGCGTCGCCGAGGGGGCAGAAGGTGCGGCCCAGCATGTTTTCGGCGAGGTAGCGGATGTTGTCGATGTCCTTCGCGGTTCCGAAGCCTGCGTGGAAGCGCGTGAGGGATTTCTTGAGCCAGTCGGTGCCTTCGCGGCAGGGGATACACCAGCCGCAGCTTTCGTGCTGGTAGAAGCTGATGGTGCGGAGGGCGAATTCGACGATACAGGTCTGGTCGTCGATGACAACGACCCCGCCGGAGCCGAGCATGGATCCGGCCTTACCGACCTGATCGAAATCCATGCCGAGGTTCTCGATCTCTTCCGGAAGCAGGACAGGTGTGGATGATCCGCCGGGGACTACGGCTTTGAGAGCGCGGCCGCCGCGTACCCCGCCTGCGACCTCGTAGATCATTTTCTTGAGGTTGTAGCCCATGGGGAGTTCGTAGACTCCGGGGCGCTCGACGTGACCGCTGATGCCGAAGAGGCGCGTGCCGCCGTTGCGCGGTGAGCCGACAGCGGCGAAGGCTGCGCCGCCCATGTTGATGACATGAGGGACCGTGGCGATGGTCTCGGCGTTGTTGATGACGGTGGGTCCGCCGTAGAGGCCGACGACAGCAGGGAACGGAGGCTTGATGCGGGGAACGCCGCGCTTGCCTTCGAGCGATTCCATGAGAGCCGATTCTTCGCCGACTTCGTAGGCGCCGGCGCCGCTCTGGGTAATGATCTGGAATTCGGTGTCGGTACCGAAGATGTTTTTGCCGAGGAAACCTTTTGCGTAGGCGTCGGCGACGGCTTTCTCCATGATTTCGAGAAGGTAGCGGTATTCGCCGCGGAGATAGATGAAGCCCATCTTCGCGCCGATGGCCAAGCCGGCGATGATGGTGCCTTCAATGACGGAGTGCGGGTCGTGGAGGAAGATGAGGTGATCTTTGCAGGTGCCGGGCTCGCTCTCGTCGCCGTTGATAAGAACGTATTTGGGCTTGGCGGATTGCCTGGGAACAAACGACCACTTCATTCCGGTGGGGAAGCCTGCACCGCCGCGGCCGCGAAGACTGGACGCTTTCATCTCCTCAATGACCCACTCGGGGCCTTGGGCGAGACATTTGCGGATGGCTTCGTAACCGCCGAGTTCGATGTACTTGTCAATTTCGGCGGCGCCCTGGCCGAAGCGCTTGGAGACGAGTTTTACTTCATCGGGATGAGAGACGAGCCTAGGCATTGTTCTGGCCCTCGGATTTCTGACGGTATTGGGCAAGAATGCCGGGTACGCTCTCAGGAGTTAAATCATCGTGGAAGTCATAGTTGACCTGAATGGCGGGAGCCCAGCAGCAGGCGCCGATGCACTCGACTTCTTCGAGAGAAAAGACGCCATCTGGTGTTACGCCTTTGTGGCTGATGCCGAGCTCGTCCTGGAATTTTTCAAAGACGTCGTAGGCGCCGCGGAGCATGCAGCTGATATTGGTGCAGACCTGCACGTTGTATTTGCCTGCGGGCTTGAAGCGGAGCATCGAGTAGTAGGTGGCGACGTTGCGCACATCGAGCTCGGTGATGCCGATGCGCTGGGCCACTTCGGCGATGACAGCATCGGAGAGATAGCCGATTTCGTCCTGCGCGTAGAGGAGCATGGGGACGAGCGCCGAGCGGCGAACAGGGTACTTCTCGACGAGCGCGTCGAAGCGGGCGGAGACTTTTGGTGAGAAGATGCTCATCGTCTCGGGTGTCATCGCATCATCTCCCTTGCCCAGGCTTCCGCTGCCATATCCATTTCTTCTTCGCCGGTTGTACTGCGGAGTTGTCCGGCTTCCGTAAGCTCCAGCATT
This sequence comes from Occallatibacter sp., assembly GCA_035606555.1. Lineage (GTDB taxonomy): Bacteria > Acidobacteriota > Terriglobia > Terriglobales > Acidobacteriaceae > Telmatobacter. Next base: position 6,303 of record DATNFD010000118.1, on the reverse strand, counting down.
CCGTTTTGTCCGTCGTCGCGCGACCAACTGATGTGGGCGCCGTTGCGTTTGAGGTCGAGCCATGCATTTCCGCGGCGGACCGTGATGTGATCTTCCCCCAGTTCGACTGTTGCCTGCCTGTCCCCATTGAGCCCGTGCGCCGCGGTGTAACTGCGAAGCAGGGAGGCAAGCGAAACCCAGAGTTCAACGTACAACTGCTCGCAGGATGTTTCCGTTTTGGCCTGCCCCATTTTCCCTCAGGGGCTAAAGCCCCGTTTTGTGTTTAACCCTTTTCGGCACGACTAAAGTCGTGCCCTTACAAAACCGATTGTGCAGGGGCTAAAGCCCCGGGTCTTTCAATTCACTCTTCGGCACGACTGAAGTCGTGCCCTGACGCGAGTAGCTACGATACTCTTCGGCACGGATAGACTCGTGCCCTGATACGAGACGATGGTTGTTGGCTGTCGGCATCAGCGGTCGATCTCTCCCAACACGATGTCGATTGATCCAATGACGGCGACGACGTCGGCCAGCATACGGCCTTTGCACATGGTTTCAAGTGCCTGCAAGGAGGCGAACCCCGGATAGCGCATGTGCACGCGATACGGTTTGGCTGTGCCGTCGGAGACGACGTAGTACCCCATCGTTCCGTGGCCGGATTCGATGGTCTGGAAGACTTCGCCCGCCGGAACGTTGAAGCCCTCGGTCACGATCTTGAAATGATGGATCAGAGCTTCCATCTGCGTTTTCATCTTTTCGCGATCGGGGAGGACGATCTTGGGAGCGTCCGCTTTGATGGGACCGCCGGGCATGCCGTCGAGAGCCTGCTGAATGATCTTGATGCTTTCGCGCATCTCTTCGAGGCGCACTTCATATCTGGCCCAACAATCGCAACCGGTGGAAACAGGTACCTTGAATTGGAATTTCTCGTAACCGGAGTAGGGCATATCGCGACGCAGGTCGAAGTCAACGCCGGAGGCGCGCAATGTAGGCCCGGTGACCGCAAGTGCGACCGCATCCTCAGGAGTAAGGATGCCAACGCCTATGAGGCGATTGCGGAAGATGGGATTGCCGGTGAGCAGATTTGAATACTCATCGATCTTTTCAGGAAATGTTTTGATGAAGGCCTGAATGCGATCGAAGAGGTCGAGGGGCGGCTCCATGGCGAGGCCGCCGATCCGGAAGTAGCTGGTCATCATTCGCTGCCCCGAAACGGCTTCGAAAATGCGAAGGATTTCTTCGCGCTCGCGGAAGGTGTAGAGGAAGACGGTCAGCGCACCGATGTCCATGGCATGCGTACCGAGCCAGATGAGGTGCGAATTGAGGCGGGTCAACTCGGTGAGGAGAACGCGAATCCAAACAGCACGTTCAGGAATGTCGAGGCCGAGGAGTTTTTCGACCGCCAGGCAGTAACAAAGATTATTAGCCAGCGGTCCGAGGTAGTCCACCCGATCCGTCAGGGGAACGACCTGCTGGTAGAACTTGGACTCGCATGTTTTCTCGATGCCGGTATGCAGATAACCGACTTCGGGATAGAGACGGACAACGATTTCGCCGTCGATCTCGAGCACGAGGCGGAGCACTCCGTGTGTGGACGGGTGCTGTGGTCCCATATTAAGGACCATGTGCTGATCTTTGGCGCCCTCGGCGGTGGGAGCCTGCAGGATCGGAGTGCCTACATCCAACATCAGCGATACCCCTCCACCGGGTAGTCTTTGCGGAGTGGATGACCCACCCATTCCTCAGGCATCATGATGCGGCGGAGGTTGGGGTGGCCTTCGAACCGTATCCCGAACAGGTCGAATACTTCGCGCTCATAGAAGTTGGCGCCGGGGAATACCGAGGTGATGGATTCGATCGCAGGATCGTCACCTGAGACCCAGGCTTTGATGCGTATGCGCTGTTTAAATGAGTGCGACAGGATGTGGTACGTGAGTTGGAACCTTGGCTCAGAAGGTAGCCAGTCGACCGCCGTCATATCCTCGTAGGCATTGAACCCGGCGTCTTTCATGGCCGCAACGGCTTCGACGATGTTCTCCGGCGAGACTGTGATGGACAATTCGCCGCGATCAAAAAGAGCGTCGACGAGAGCATCCGTATTCCAAGCGGTGACAGCCTTGACCACTGGGTGGTCCGCCATCTTTTCGAGCACGGCTTGCTTGCCGGCGATTGCTTCTTGAAGGGCTTCTGCCATTTACAAGTCCGCCTTGTCCATGCTCCAGTTGAGGATGCCTTTGCGAATGATGTAGTAGAGGCCGACAGCAACGAAGCCGAGGTAGACGACCATTTCCCAGAAGCCGAAGAAGCGCTGGCCAGTGATGTGGGGAAGCTGCCGGTAGATTACCGCCCAGGGCATCATGAACACGGCTTCCACGTCGAACAGGATGAAGAGCATGGCGACCATGTAGAAGCGCACACTGAAACGCGCTCTGGCGTCGCCGACCGATTCAATGCCGCATTCATAGGCGGCCAGCTTTACAGGGAGATTGCGATGGCGTCCGATAAACCATGAGGCGAGCACCATGATGGCTGCAAGTCCCACTGCAAACAACACTTGCAGCAGAAGAGACAAATATTGCCAATGGTAGGGAATCATCTGATCCTGTTCGCAATGTCCACAAATCAGCGGGCTTCGCAGAGTTGAAAATAGACCCTACTGCGACAGGCCGCTGGTTTGAGCTTAGGTTCCCAAAGTGATCCCGTCAAGACGAGGAACCCTCGCTCCATCTCACATTTAGAGCCAGGAATCCGAGACGCGGATGGTTTCGAATTGCAAACGTGTTGCACTGCGCGCGCTTGCAGGTGTGAGACATGTCACTTTTCTTGCTGGAATGTGTATACGTTTCGGCACGGTTTGGCATCAGTGAGATGGATCACAGAGATTCCCATCCTGGAGCCGTTTCATTCTTGGGAACAGCAAGGGCAGGTAATTGGGCTCTCCGCAGGACGGGGCGATGAAAGGCATAGAACCTCTTATCGAATAAGAAGGCGAATAGCGGATGGCTACGGCAATCAAGTTCGGGATCGGGGTAGCGGATCATTCGCTTCAGCGTGAGGGCTGCGGGAGAGGGAATCGGCGAATCACAGAAGAGACCGGTCGCGCCCTTCAAATTCTCGGGCACGCGATCGAGTACCTGACGGACGAATACGTCCATGAGACAGCGAACCTGTCCGCGAGCGATCCACAGATCCAGGCGATTTGTCTGCTGATGAATTTGAATCGAGAGGTGTACTACGAGTGTCCTGTTATTCCGACCTTTGGGGAACGATTGGCCTCATTCCTCCGTGGTAACAGAGCCTGAAGGAAATTGTGAAGTAGATTTGCGGATCGAGGCTGCGCTGCTTCTCTGGTAGTCTGAGCCTGTGTACCGACTGCCCCGAACAGCATTTCAGTCGCCTGTGCGATGTCTTGTTTTCCTCTTTTTAATATCTGTGGCTTGTGTTTCGGCAAAGGCCGAGCCTCCGGAAAAAATAGACGTCAACCCGACGTTCACGATTTCAAAATATGTGGCGGGAGCGCCGATTCGCATGATCGGCTACGGAGATATGCGCTTCACCGATCCATCGGTGAAGGTCGGCACGAATCCTAGTGTTCGTAAGTGGCTGGCTGAGCGAATTGGGCAGGAAAGCCCGGAGGTGTTGATGGTTACCGGCGATATGCCTTATGCCGGAGCCAGGGAAGAGGACTGGCAGGTTTACCGGAATGAGACCGCATCGTGGGCTGCGAAGCACACACTTGTGCTGCCGACCATTGGGAATCATGAGGTTCGCGGCGGTGTCGCAAAGGGGATTGAGAATTTTCTTGCGAACTATCCAGGTCTGAAGGGACATCGGTACTACTCGGTGCTGATGGGAAGCGTCGAGGTGATTTCGCTGGATATGACATCGCCATCGGGGGGAACGAGCACGCAGGCGACGTGGTTTGCAGCGCAACTGGATCATCTGCCGAAACAAGTTGAGTTTCTGTTCATTCTGTATCACACGCCTTGGGTGGTGGATCAGCAGTCCCAGTTGTTTACGAATCTGCCCTCAAAAGAGGCGCTGACGCTGCGCCACTTGATGGAGATTCACCTGCACAAGATGCATGCGAAGGTAATCGTGCTGAGCGGGCACATCCATAATTACGAGAGGTTTGAGCGCAACGGGGTGGAATACCTGATCTCGGGAGGAGGCGGAGCTGAACCCTATCCCCTATTATTCCGAGGGTCGGCGGATCTTTACCGGGATACGGCATTTCCGGTCTACCACTACATCACACTGGATTATGCAAATGGCAAGCTACATGGAGTGATGTGGAAAGTGAAGGATCCGGACGCGCCGGACCTGGAGGTAGAGAAGAAAGATGAGTTTACGATCGTAGCCGAACCGGATAAGGCCGGCGTGTTCGTACCGTAGGCGCAGGCCGGATTTGCGAACTTCGCATGATCGCCGGGCTGAAGGCCGCGCTATTGTCCGATGATGAGGACGGCAAAAAGGATTAGCCAAGCGAAGCCCATGGCATGCCAATACCATGCGCATGCATCCACTGCGATCTGACGCAGTTCGACACGCTTGAAACTGCGGATGAGGGCAAGGGACACGGCAAGTGCTATGACGCCGGCAATCAGGTGCGCAGCATGGAGACCGGTGATGATGTAGAAGAAATAGCTGGCCGGCGTTGAGGAGTGGTTAAAGGCGAATCCCTGAGCGATGAGCTGGCGCCACGCCACCCACTGACCTGCGAGGAAGAGAAGCCCCAGTCCGAGCGTTCCAGCCATCCAGGGCAAAGTACGCTGCAATGCGGGGTGACCGAGGCCAAGCCACTCTTCGAGTACATCGATTTCCCGAAAGATGTTGCGGCGGGCGATCTCCATGGTCAGGCTGCTGAGGAGAAGTATTGCGGTATTCAGAAACAGAATGGGCGGCAGGAGGACCGGGTGCCAGTCGCCGATCTGCTCGTGAGTGCGCGGGTCCATGTGCGTGCCTGCCTGCCGCGCGAAGAAGAGCGCGACCAGGATGGCGAAGAACATCATGTCGGCAGCAATGATGGAGAAGACGGAGAAACGAATCTTGTGCAGTAATTCGCGCGGGCCATGGCGCTCATGCTGGCGATCATCGTCGCCTCCGCCACCTCCGCCGCCGGTCGGGCGTCGATCAAGGGGCGGCTTACCGCCAATTCCCGGCTCTCTCCGTTCGATTTCCGCAGGGGAATGCGTGAAAGTTGCGGGCATTAAAAGCCTCGGTGGAGATCAGACTATACCACTAGTCGTTGGACGCATCCACTCCCGAAGGGGATGGCCTTTTTCTCACACAGTTATGATGCTTTACTTCGGCCCCGGAGATCTGACTTTACGAGATCAACAAAGGCTTTGTGAACGCGACGATCATCGGGCGTGAGCTCGGGATGAAATGTCGCCGCCATTCGATTCCCTTCACGGACAAGCGTGGGCAGCCCTTGGCGCTGGGCAAGAACTTCAACCTGCGGACCGATTTCGACGATCCGGGGGGCCCGGATAAAGACCATCTCGAGCTTTCCGCCCGGCAACTTGGTGTCTGAAAAGAGAATGGACGAATCGATCTGGCGGCCATAGGCATTTCGTTCAATGACCGCGTCAAGGGCGGCGAGGCTTGTTTGCGCGGGGTTGCGGACCTCGCGGGCAAGGAGGATGGCCCCGGCACAGGTTCCGAAAACGGGATGAGACTGGCAGAAGTTCTTGAGATCCTCAAAGAGATTGCGGCGCTCAAGAAATTTCAGCATGGTAGTGGACTCGCCGCCTGGAATGATCAGACCGTCCAGGGTTTCCAATTCTTCACGCTTGCGCACTTCGACAGGAGTGGCTCCAGCTTCGGTAAGGGCATCCGCGTGGGCAGCGTAGTCGCCTTGAATTGCCAGTACACCGATGCGGGGCCGTGCCGATTCAGCGTGCAAGGGGCTGATCTCCTCAAATTCGGTTCTTAGAAAATCCTAATCCTGCCGGGTCAAGAGATGGAAAAGCCGGAGACGCGTAAGCGCCTCCGGCTGATTGATCCGGGTTATTACCAGCCGCGTGTCTGGAGGAGCTGCGATTCTTCGATGGCTGCGGCGGCAAGCCCCTTCATGGTTCCAGTGACCTGCTCGCTGACCTCGGCGAGGATCTTGGGATCGTTGTAATGCGTTGTGGCAATCACGATTGCCTTGGCCCGGGATACGGCTTCTTCGCGCTCGGCGGGGTCATTTTCGACATCGAGCGGAGTGGCGCGCTCCTTCATGAAGATTCCGGAGCCGACAAAGATGGCCTCTGCACCGAGCTGCATCATTAGCGCAGCATCGGCAGGAGTGGCGATTCCGCCTGCGGAGAAATTGGG